>NZ_JBICJJ010000010.1:0-1824 GCF_043102985.1 Acinetobacter sp. YQ_14
CCCGCTGAACTTATCGATGGTCTGATTGAACTGGGCGTGAAAGACCTTGTGATTGTCAATAACAATGCAGGCAATGGCGATTACGGTTTGGCAAAACTGCTAAAAACAGGTGCAGTCCGTAAAATCATTTGTTCTTTCCCACGTCAGTCGGATTCATGGGTATTTGATGAACTGTACCGTGCAGGAAAGATTGAATTAGAACTTGTCCCGCAAGGCAATCTCGCTTGCCGTATCCAAGCTGCTGGTATGGGTTTAGGTGCCGTATTTACCCCTACTGGTTTTGGTACGTTATTGGCAGAAGGCAAAGAAACCCGTCATATCGATGGCAAAGACTATGTACTGGAATACCCAATCAAAGCCGACTTTGCTTTGATCAAAGCTTATCAAGGCGATCGTTGGGGCAATTTAGTTTTCAATAAATCTGCACGTAACTTCGGTCCAATCATGGCGATGGCAGCAGATGTCACCATCGCTCAAGTCTCTGAAGTGGTGGAACTGGGTCAGCTTGATCCTGAACACATTATTACCCCAGGCATCTTTGTCCAACATGTAGTTGCCGTTGAAGCAACTTCACCTGTATCAGCATAAGGAGAACAACATGAGCTATCAAAAACTCAACCGTGATCAGATTGCTGAACGTGTTGCACAAGATATTCCAGATGGAGCTTATGTCAATTTAGGCATTGGTTTACCGACCAAGATTTCAAAATACTTACCTGCGGATAAAGATGTGTTTCTGCATTCTGAAAATGGTTTGTTGGCCTTTGGCCCCCCGCCAGCCAAAGGTGAAGAAGATCCTGAACTGATTAATGCAGGTAAAGAATACGTCACTATGCTAACAGGTGGATGCTTTTTCCATCACGGTGATTCATTTGCCATGATGCGCGGTGGACATTTGGATATTGCAGTACTCGGTGCATTCCAAGTTGCAGCCAATGGTGATCTTGCCAATTGGCATACAGGTGCAGCCGATGCCATTCCTGCTGTGGGGGGGGCAATGGATTTAGCCGTTGGTGCAAAGAAAGTTTTTATCACGACTGATCATGTCACTAAACAAGGTGAACCCAAGATTGTTGAAGAACTCAGTTATCCAGCAACAGGATTGAAATGTGTTGATCGTATTTATACCGATCTGTGTGTAATTGATGTGACTACAGACGGTTTAAAGGTGATTGAAAAAGTGGATGGTCTGAGCTTTGAGGAATTGCAAGCTTTGACAGGCGCTCAGTTGATTGATGCGACTCAAATTTAAGGATTGAAATCTCCATACATCCCACTTTGTTAAGGGATACCTCACCAAAACAATAGAGCGAGGTCTCCCTCCTTTTTAAAGGAGGGATTAAGGGAGGATTAAAGGGAAAAACACATGAAAAACGTTTATATCATTGATGCGATTCGCACCCCATTCGGACGTTATGCAGGTGGTTTAGCGCCTGTACGTGCAGATGACCTTGGAGCTATTCCACTTCAAGCCTTGATGCAACGAAATCCAACGATAGATTGGCAACAAGTAGATGATGTGATTTACGGCTGTGCCAATCAGGCGGGTGAAGACAACCGTAATGTGGGACGTATGTCAGCATTATTAGCAGGCTTACCTTATCAAGTGCCTGCTACTACAGTGAACCGTTTATGTGGTTCATCTTTAGATGCCATTGCCATAGCCGCGCGTGCGATCAAAGCCAATGAAGCAAACCTGATCATTGCTGGTGGTGTGGAAAGCATGAGCCGCGCCCCATACGTGATGGGTAAATCAGAGAGCGCATTTGGACGTAGTCAAAAGATTGAAGACACCACCATGGGATGGCGTTTTATCAATCCAAA
>NZ_JBICJJ010000011.1:0-336171 GCF_043102985.1 Acinetobacter sp. YQ_14
CCTATCATGATGGTTGAGCCATCTTGGATTTGGGAGAGTGCTTCAACGAGTGAAGTTTGGGATTTATCAATCATAATAATTCCATCCTAAAAAATTTGGTCTACTCATCCTGTTTGGGATGAGGACGGCTGAGCAGGAGAGGTTATTTTTTCTGGTTTATTCAGGAGAAGTTGGGCAATTACACCGATGCAAATTCCCCAGAAAACTGAACTCAGTCCGAGAAAATGCATACCTGAAACCGTTGCTAAAAAAGTAATTAATGCAGCGTCGCGTTGTTGTTCATCTTGCATGGCAATCATGACATTTGTACCAATTGCACCAAGCAATGCAAGGCCAGCCAAAGCCGCAATCAGTTCTTTAGGAAGCAAACTAAATAACATGACAATACTGCCTGCAAATAAGCCACCTAAAATATAGAAAATACCGTTGGCAACACCTGCGATATAACGTTTTTCTTTCAGTTCATGGGCATCTTTACCCATACATAAAGCAGCGGTAATTGCTGCTAAAACAATTGTGATGCCACCCACACAAGCAACTGCAAGTGAAGCAATACTTGATACTGTGATAATCGGTTTAGCAGGGGTGTCATAACCACTTAATTTCATAATGGCCATACCCGGTAAAAATTGCCCTGTAAGACTCACAATGATTAAAGGTAAAGCCAAATTAAATGTAGAGAGCCAAGTCCATTCAGGCAGAATGAGCTGTGGAGCAGCAAAACTAAAATGCATTGCTACGGGATTCATTTTTCCCAAAAATAAACTGAGTGAAACACCACATAACAATACCCAAAGCATGGTGTAACGCGGCGAGTATCGTTTTGCTAATAAATAGCAAATCAACATACTAAATACGATCAAAGGCATGGTATCTGTCGCAACAAATAATCCTAAACCAAACTGAAATAGGATTCCTGCCATCATGCCAGCTGCGATTCCTTGAGGAATCCACTTTAATAATTTATCGAAATAACCTGTAGCACCCACGATGAAAATCACGATTGCGGAGGTTATATAAGCCGCAACAACTTCATTCAAAGTAATGTGAGGAAATAACGCGACAAGTAGAGCAGTCCCCGGAGCCGACCATGCTGTGATAACGGGCGTTCTATATCGAATTGAAAGATAAATTCCAGCAACAGCAGCACCTATTGAAATTCCCCAAATCCATGAAATCATCATAGAAGTCGAGACATTGGCTTTCTGCGCAGCCTGAAAAAAAATGATCAATGGACCAGAATAGGAAATCAAAACTGCTAGAAATCCAGCAACTGTTGCCGATATTGACCAATCATCTTTCAGTGTTTTTAACAGGGTCATCATATTGCCTCCGTGCTAGATACCTTGTCTTCATATTTTGGAGATCAACCTTGATCTCCACCGCCTACGGCAATCACACTGCCAGTCATATATGACGACTCATCCGATGCAAGAAATACAATCGCATTGACTTGTTCATCAATCGTGCCATAACGCCCCATCAAACTTCTGTCCTTAGTTTGCTCTACGACTTGTTGCATCCAGATTTTTTCATCATCAGTTAGAGGATTGGCATTTCGAGGAACTTTTCTTGGCGGTGCATCTGTACCACCTGTCGCAATTGCATTAACGCGAATCCCATCTTTAGCATGTTCAAAGGCGAGGGAGGCTGTAAGAGCATTCACACCACCTTTTGCAGCAGAATAAGGAATTCGATTGATACCACGCGTCGCAATAGAAGAAACATTGACGATGACACCGCTTTTTTGTTTCAACATTTCAGGCAAAACAGCACGACAACACCATAAAGTTGGGAACAATGATCGATTGATTTCTTTAATGATTTCATCCTCACTAAAGGCATCATAGGGTTTCATCCAAATTGCACCACCGACATTATTAATCAGCACATCAACACGACCAAAATGTTCAATCGCGGCATTTACAACTGTTTGTGCACCTGCATAACTTTCCAAGTCTGTTTTGACTGTGATTGCTGTACCACCTGCATGAATAATTTCATTGGCAACCTCATCGACCAACTCAGAACGATCAGCCAAGATCACCTGCCCATTTTCAGCGGCAACTCGAAGTGCAACACCACGACCAATCCCTTGTGCTGCACCTGTAACTATGACGATTTTGTCTTTGAATCTATCGTGAAAAATCATGCTCATCTCCAATTCAATTAATTCGCTGAGAATTTTTCAAATAGGAAATTGGCAGGTTTAATACCTTGGTGATCCAACCAACCGCGAACAGCTTCAACCATTGGTACTGGGCCGCATAAGTAAATATCGACATCACCATTATTCAACCAGTCATTTTCAATATGACCTGTCACATAACCTTTACGTTCATGTTGGCTATCTGGGTTTGCAACGACAGTTCGATATTCAAACCAAGAATACTTATTTTGCAATTCTTCTAACTTTTCAATTGCTACCAAATCAAAATCATTGGTTACACCAAAAACCAGACGAATAGGGTATTCAAAAGCTTTTTCTTCAAGGATTTGTAACATCGACATAAATGGCGCAATACCTGTACCACCAGCAAGCATTAAGACTGGACGGGTCACATTACGTAGATAAAAACTACCAAATGGACCAGTAAAACTCATCTTGTCACCTGCTTTCGCATTTTTACTAAGGAACTCGCTCATCTGTCCATTTGGAACATTACGAACGACGAAGCCTGTTAAGCGATTTCCAGGTTTAGAACTAAAAGAATAAGAGCGGGTTTCCGTCGTATTAGGAATACCTACATTGACATACTGGCCTGCCAAAAAGTGAATATCTGGCTGGCCTTCATCAAGTTGAATATCGAAGGTAATGGTTGAGTCCGAAAGGTTTTCTACGCGTGATAGCGTACCTTGGAAGCTATGAATTTCTGTTTTACATACATCAGAAGACGCTTGAATTTGAAATACAGCATCTGAGGTTGGGCGACACTGACAGGCGAGAATATAGCCTTGCTCAGCTTCTTCAGGAGTTAAAGCATCTTCAATATAAGTTTCTTCTGGCATGTCATAGCTACCAGATTCACAGAATGCTCGACATGTACCACATGCACCATCTCGGCAATCCAAAGGAATATTAATCTTCTGGCGGTAAGCGGCATCAGATAAAGTTTCATCTTGTGCGACTGTAATGAATCGCGTTACGCCATCTTCAAATTGAAGTGCTAAATTATGGTTAGACATGGCAATCATCCTATTTAAAAATTTTGATCTGGCTAACCCAACCAAAAGTCCTTTTGGCTGGGCGGCTGGTTAGAGATGATAAATATCAATTACTTGGTTGATATAATCGTTCTTTAACACCACATATTTGCTGAGGATTTTTGGTTGCTCTTTTGAGAAATCAATGACATAACGAGACATCCCAAAATAGCTATAGTTGGTTTTGTAGCGGAAACTCAAAGTGTTCCAATTAAAGCGTACAGTGACCTTTTCACCGTCCTGTTCCACAACCTCGATATTTGCGATGTTGTGGCTCGTCCGTGTATCAGGCATGGTTGCTGATGAACGTTCGGTTTTGATACGAAATACTCGATCTTCCAAGCCTTGACGATCAGGGTAATAAATTAAAGAAATTTCAGACTGAGGATCTTCGGTCAGTCTGTCGTCGTCATCCCAAGCTGGCATCCAAAAAGAAGCCTCTGGCGCATAACAATTTAACCAATCATCCCATTGCTCATCATCTAGGAAACGCGCCTCGCGATAGAGAAATTGAGCAATATTTTCCAAAGTCGCTTTTTCTGTCATGTTATTCATACTGTTTCTTCCTAACCCTGATTGGCTGCCAATTGTTTTTCGGTAGCAATCGCATGTTTCATAGAGGTCAGCCAGTATTGATGCTGAGAAAGATACAAACCTTCATCCTCAGTTTTCACACCACTTAATTTCGGTTTTAAACCAATTTCATTTGCGGCATCATCAGGACCATGAATCCAGTGCTTAGAACCACGACACATATCGTTCCATTCCAGTTCAAGGCCAGCATAACCTGCTTGGCAAGCACGAAATTCTTCTAAGTCGTCTGGGGTTGCCATACCAGAGGCATTGAAGAAATCTTCATATTGACGAATACGACGAGCACGCGCTTCAGCAGATTCGCCAACAGGCGCGATGCAGTAAATCGTGACTTCAGTTCTATTAACACCTAGAGGACGCAATACCCGAATTTGAGAACCAAATTGATCCATCAAATATACGTTTGGATATAAGCAAAGGTTACGTGAGCGCTCGATCATCCATTTAGACATCGCCGCACCGAATTTTTCGGTATATTCTTCTGATTTCGGGAAGTTTGGACGATCTTCAGGATTTGCCCATTGTGTCCAAAGCAGCATGTGACCATGTTCAAAACCATATGAACCGCCACCTTGTTTACCCCATGATCCTGCACTCATCGCACGGATATTATCGCCAGCTTCAGCTTCTTTACGATGTTGAGTGGTCGCAGCATAATTCCAGTGAACCGCTGATACATGGTAGCCATCAGCACCATTTTCAGCTGTGAGTTTCCAATTACCTTCGTATGTATAACTTGATGAACCACGTAGAACTTCTAAGCCTTGTTCTGACTGACCAACGATCATGTCGATGATTTTTGTAGTTTCACCTAAGAATTCTTCCAATGAAGGTACATCTGGATTTAAGCTGCCAAATAAGAAACCTTTATAGTTTTCAAACTTTGCAACTTTCTTTAAATCGTGTGAACCATCTTGGTTAAAACAATCTGAGTATCCGGCATCACTTGGATCTTTTACTTTAAGTAACTTACCTGAATTGTTAAATGTCCAACCATGGAAAGGGCATGTGTACGTTGCTTTATTACCGCGTTTATGACGGCAAAGTTGCGCTCCACGATGTGAACATGCATTAATCATGGCATTTAATTCACCATTACGGTTACGCGCAATAATGATTGGTTGGCGACCGATATAGTTGGTGTAAAAATCATTATTTCTAGGGATTTGGCTTTCGTGTGCCAAATAGACCCAGTTACCTTCAAAGATGTATTTCATCTCTAAATCAAACAATGCTTGATCAGTAAATACAGAGCGATGAAGTTTGTATTCACCTGTATCTTCATTGTCGACTAATAACTCATCGATACGATCAAGATGGCTAGTATTAATTACAGGAATTCGTGGCATGTCCGTTCTCCGACTTTCCAAGGGTGGAAGTCCTGAGCTAACACTTTTCAGGCGCTAACTCAGTTCCAAATAGGCTGAGTTATGCGCTAGCGCGACGACGATCTACTTCAGTAGAAGGTGCTGCATCAACTTCTTTCAAAAGTTCAATATTGAAAGTGATGTGTTTGAATGGTTTATCTAAACCATGACGTTGCATTTCAGCTTGATCAGACACATCTACAGCTGTCGCAACCAAACCATCACGCGTAGCGAAAGCGAAGTCATCCCATAAATATTGATCACCTTCGATGTTGAATTGTGTTGTCAATTTACGGAAGCCAGGTGCAGAAACGAAATAATGAACATGAGATGGGCGATTGCCATGACGACCTAATTTATTGAGTACAAATTGGGTCGTACCCTCTGGTGGGCAGCCATAACCAACAGGCATGGTTGTCAGTGCAACATATTTACCTGCAGCATCAGCTAAAATGGTACGGCGTAAGTTGAAATCAGATTGAGATTTATCAAAGAAAGAGTAGTTACCTAAACTATTGGCATGCCACACTTCAACTTTTGCGCCTTCAATGATATTGCCATCAGTATCAGTGACTTTACCTTCAATAATTAAAGTATCAATTTTGTCTGATTCAGAGCCATCATCCATACGTGCAAAACCTACTGATTCAGGTGCACCAGCAACATAGAGTGGGCCTTCAATCGTACGAGGTGTGCCACCCGTAATACCTGCTTTAGCATCGGCTTCATCAGCACGTAAATCTAAATAATGCTCTAAACCTAAACCTGCTGCGAGTAAGCCTAATTCATTGGCTTGACCAGCATCAGTAAAATATTCAAGACCTTTCCATACTTCTGATGGTTGGATATCCAAGTCTTCAATCGCTTGGAACAAATCACCTAATAAACGAACAACAATACTTTGAACACGTTGATCAACTTCACCAGTCGCAGTATCAACATTCATTTGTTTAACTAGCGCATCGATTTCTTGACGATTCATACTATTTCTCCTTAAGTATGCTTATAGCGTTTGTGGCGGGTAAACGAACTCTTGCTTGCTTTATTGCGTTGCCACATTCCTTGTTTCAGCTAAATTCTGAGAACATTTCACTATGCTTCAGAGTGATTAAATTCATTTGCTCAACTGTCATCTTCACGAATAGATGAGGGATGACGATTCATCGCCATTACTTCAATACTCATGTACGGATACAGTGGTAAACCTTGCAAAATGTTGTGCAGTTCTTCGTTGCTTTCGACATCAAAAATACTGATATTTGAATACTGACCCGTGATACGCCAAATATGACGCCACTTGCCTTGACGCTGTAAATCTTGTGAATACGCCTTTTCTACAGCTTTAATTTCATTAACTTGTTCAACTGGCATATCGAGTGGAATATGTACATCCATGCGAACCTGAAATAACATGTTTTTCTCCTTATGCTTTGCGTCGCAATTGCTCAATTTTGTCTTCATCAATCTCAATACCTAAGCCAGCTGCTTGCGGTACAACCAATTCAAAATTTTCATATTGCAAAGGTGTTTTTAAGATTTCTTCAGTGAGTAGCAAAGGACCAAACAACTCTGTTCCAAACGCAAGGCTTTCAAAAGTGCTAAAAGCATGGGCAGATGCGATCGTTCCGATAGGCCCTTCAAGCATCGTGCCGCCATAGAGGTCAATCCCTGCAAGTTTGGCAATTTTTGCGACTTCACACGCCTCAATCAGACCGCCTGATTGTTCAACTTTTACTGCAAAAACATCAGCTGCATGTTGATGTGCTAGACGATATGCACTATCAGGACCTGTTAATGCTTCATCAGCCATAATTGCAACATCAAAACGTTGTGTTAAACGCGTCAAAACTTCGGTTTGTTCAATCGCACAAGGTTGCTCAATGAGATCAATCCCACCATCTTGCAGTTGTTGAATACCACTAATGCATTCAAGCTCAGACCACGCACGATTTACATCGACACGAATACTAATGTCCGCACCCAATGCTTTTTTAATCGCAATGACGTGATCAACATCATGTTGAAGCGGATTTGAACCGATTTTTAACTTGAAAATATTGTGGCGTTTTAGCTCAATCATTTTCTTAGCTTCAGCAATATCTTTATCTGTATCGCCAGAAGCCAAGGTCCAAAGCACGGGTAAACGATCACGTAAACGACCACCTAAAACTTCACTTAAAGGAAGATTTAATAGCTTTGCTTGAATATCCAAGAGCGCGGTTTGAATGGCACATTTTGCAAATCGGTTACCATTGATACTTTTACGGATCAACTTAAAAGTTTGAGCAAAATTCAACGGTTGTTTGATTGAAAGTAATAATGGAGCGAAATAGGTCTCTATATTCGCCTTAACACTTTCAGGGCTTTCTTCACCATAGTTCAACCCACCAATTGTTGTGGCTTCACCCCAACCCACCACGCCATTTTCAGTAGTAACTTTGACCAAAACTAATGTTTGAGTTTGCATTGTTGTTACTGAAAGCTTGTGTGGACGAATCGTTGGAATATCAACTAATATGGTTTCGACAGATTTATACATTTCACACCATCACTGGTTCTTTATGTCCTTCCTATACCTTAAAAGAATAATTAAACTGTGTCTAAGACTGAATATGTATTTTTTTATACCTATTAGGTATGGAGATAAAGAATGGAACTCAGATATCTACGTTATTTTGTCGCAGTGGTGGAAGAACAAAGCTTTACCAAAGCGGCTGAAAGGCTGTTCATTGCTCAGCCACCATTGAGTAGACAAATTCAAAACCTTGAAAATGAACTCGGTGTGCAACTTTTCGAAAGAGGGAGTCGGCCACTACAAACTACGACAGCAGGGCAGTTTCTCTATCAACATGCCCTCAAACTTTTGTCTAATGCGGAAGAAGTCAAAAGTATGACCAAGCGGATTGGTCTCATTGAACGAACCTTGACGATTGGATTTGTCGGATCATTATTGTTTGGTTTATTGCCTCGGATTATTTATTTATATAGACAGCAAAACCCAAATTTAAATATTCAACTCATTGAGCTGAGTACAACCGAGCAAATCCAAGCTTTAAAAGAAGGGCGGATTGATGTTGGTTTTGGTCGACTCAGAATCAGTGATCCTGCCGTAAAGCGTGTCTTATTACGAAAGGAAAGATTAGTTGTTGCTGCGCATTCTAGTCATCCAATTGCCCAACGTGTTGAAGGTGTTCATTTGGCTGATCTGGTAGATGAAAAATTATTTGTTTATCCGAATACGCCTAAACCAAATTTTTCGAGTCAACTTTTAAATATCTTCGCTGAACATAGTCTATCTCCACAAAATATTCGTGAGCTTAGAGAAATACAGCTTGCTTTAGGTTTAGTTGCAGCAGGTGAAGGGCTTTGCGTGATTCCTGCAAGCGCAGATACAATCCGTTTTCCACATTTGGTCTATATTCCTATCTTAGATAGTGGCGCTGTTAGTCCCATATTCATCACAGCTAGAGCAATGGATAATAGTGAGGATGTACAGGCAATATACGATGCTGTTTTCCAAGTTTATGATTTGGAAGGTATTGAATATAAAAAAGCACCTTTTCAATGGGGGCAAGCAGAAGACTAAAGCTTGAGCATCTAAACATCTATCGCCAAACAATTGATTACTTTTGATTTGTTTGGCGATATAGCTTTCACGCATGAATAAACTTCATAGCCAACAATTACTATAAATCATTTTGTAAATATGAAGCACTTCAGTAAGCTTTTTCAAACAATCAAATTTGCAAGATATAAAATTTGAAAAATGGATTTTTAAATTAAGAGAATAACGATGCAAAGACTCAATTTTCCAATCATTGATCCGCATATTCATCAATGGGATCCTTACCACACGCCACATTCTGCTGCTTTATTAGTAAAAGCGTTTGGTCGTTCTCCGTACCTTATGGATAAGATCGTTAGGATTGTTAAACCTAAAGATTTAATAGATACATTAGGTATCACAAAGTATGCCTTAACACCTTACTTACCTCATGATTTTAAAGCAGATAATGATGTTTATAAGGTTGAAAGTGTCGTTCATATCGAAGCGAGTTGGCATCATCAAAAAGGTTTTGGCGTTGTAGAGGAAACTGATTGGATCAACCAGCTACCTTTTGAAGAACAAGGTATAAAATTAGGTGCAATCATCGGCACTGCTGATCCAAGACACAAAAAATTTAAAGACATATTGAAAGCTCATGTCGATGCTAGTCCAGTATTTCGCGGAATACGAAAAATGGCAGCGTGGCATTCTGATTCAGGTGTGCATCGTTGGACTGATAAAGCAGAGCTTTATCGCTCAAAAAAATTTTTAAAGGGTTTCGAAAGTTTAGCCTCGATGAACTTATCTTTTGATGCTTGGGTTTATTCAAATCAAATTAAAGATGTCGCGCATTTAGCTAAACAATTTCCTGATACCCCGATTATGCTTGATCACTTAGCAACACCAGTTGGCATGTTTGGAAAAGTAGGGAAACGCACTGGGCGAACTGAAGTAGAAAGAAGAAAGATTTTTGAGCAATGGAAATCAGATATTTCTGAATTAGCGCAACAGAAAAATGTGCATACAAAAATTTCAGGTCTTATGATGCCTGTATTAGGGCACTGCTTTTATCAGGCAAATAGAACAGCTTCTGTGAATGAATTAGTGCATTTATTGTCACCACTCATTCATCATGCCGTAGATTGTTTTGGAACAAATAGAATTTTATATGCTTCAAATTTTCCAATGGATAAGCCAAATGCAAAACTAGGCGATCTAATCAGCGCATATACTCAAATGCTTCAGCCTTATGGCATACAGGCACTGCAAGAAATTTTTAGAGACAATGCAAAAATCTTCTATCGTATCGATATATAACTCATCACTTCGACAAAATATAGATTATGAATAAATAATATTAGTCTATTTACAGAACTGTATTTTGTCGGAATTCTCAATAAACCTTATTATAAGATGAGCAGCTTTCATTAAATAAGTGAATATATTTCATCTGAAAAAACTAATTATATGCATATTAAAAAGTTGATTTAAAACCTATTTAAATAGTATTATTCATTACAAATGTTTTACAAAATAAAAACATATATGTAATAAAGCACGCAAAGATTTTCTAATAAAAATGTATGCATTGTTCAGAAAAGTTTAACTTTAATAAGTATTTATGTTTTCCATACATTATCTAGTAATGATAAGTTTATAAAAAAGCACGCGTTATATAATTATTTTAAATTATTTTTATGATTGAAATTTAATTGACACAAAATAAAGCTAAGTTAAAAAAATGGTCAATGACAACTTATTTCAACTGGAATGATAATCCACGCCAATTATTACTTTGTAACTTTTTATTCATATAAAACAAGATGAAAAGTTATGTGAAATAAAAGCCTAAATCTTATTAGGTCAAAACAAAAAACTGTGCATTACAATTAAGCGGAAAAAATATGGATAACGTGGCTCAGCTTGAAACTGATACAGATTTCCAAGGTCGAAAGAAAATAACGTGGGCTGTATTTGCTGCACTGTTATTATTTCTCTTGATTGGTATTTTGTATTATTTCTTCGTATACAGATTTTACCAATCTACTGATAATGCTTATGTTCAGGCTGATGTCACTTGGGTGATGCCTAAGATATCAGGCGAAGTTGTTGATTTAATCATTCAAGACAACCAAGTGGTAAAAAAAGGTCAAGCCTTAGCGATACTTGACCATCGTGATTATCAAGCTCGTTATGATCAAGCACAATCTGTTGTGACCTTAAAAAAAGCAGCGCTTGATGTTCAACAACAAAATGAAAGGTCTGCTAAATCAACAATTAGCGAAGCGAATAGTGGTGTTATTGCTGCACAAGCAGACTTATCTCGCTTAAAGAAAGATTATGCTCGTTACCAAGATTTACTTAAAGATGGTGTGATTACACGACAGAATTTTGACAATATTCAGTCTCAATACTTATCAGCTCAAGCACAACTAACCAAAGCTCAAGCAACTGTAAATTCTGCTGAAGCTCAGTTAGGAAGTTTGCAGGCGGGTAGAGCACAGTTATTAGCAGATATTCAAAGCGCAAATGCCACATTAGATCTTTATCGTATCGATTTAGATTCCTCTAAAGTAATCAGTCCAGTATCTGGAAAAGTAGGCAGCCTTGCAATTCAGAAAGGATCACGAGTTTCACCTCAAACACGTCTAATGGCAATCATTCCTGAGGGGAGTTTGTATGTAGAAGCGAACTTCAAAGAAACCCAGATTGAAAAAATGCATATTGGGCAGAAAGTTAAGTTAAAAATTGATGCTTATCCGAGCCTCACATACACAGGCAAGATTGAGAGTTTTTCACCAGCATCAGGTGCAACGTTTTCAATGATGCCACCTGATAATGCAACAGGAAACTTCAATAAAGTTGTCCAGCGAATCCCTGTCCGAATTGCCATAGATTCAAGTCCACATATCGATCTTATAAAACCTGGAATGTCGGTTAATGCAACCGTCGATTTAAAAACCTAATAATAAAAATTCTAGGTAGAAAATAATGGATAAGCATTTTGACGGTGAGTGGAAGTTTGCACCAAAAACAGCTTGGGTCATCTTCATCGCAATGATCTTTGGCAACTTCATGGCGATTTTAGATATCCAAATTGTTGCCAGTTCTTTAAATGAAGTTCAAGCAGGAATGAGTGCAAGTCGCTATGAAGTGACGTGGGTACAAACGGTCTATTTGGTCGCTGAAATTATTGCTATTCCAATGTCTAGTATTGTATGCCGCGTCTTATCTACACGGGTTTATTACACCTTATGTGCGATCGGATTTACCATCAGCTCATTACTTTGTGCGTTGGCATGGAATTTAGAAAGCTTATTGGTCTTTCGTGCCATTCAAGGTTTTATGGGCGGCGGTATGATTCCAACGTCGATGACCGCGCTTTATATTCTATTTCCTGAAGCTAAACGCTCTTTGCCTTTGGTGTTATTTGGGATGATCAGCACCCTTGGACCTGCGATTGGCCCGACGATTGGTGGATGGCTTACCAATAACTTTTCATGGCACTGGATGTTTTTGATCAACATTGTGCCAGGAATCATCATTGCAACCATCATATATTCAGGGCCAAGTATTGATCGTGCGAATTACTCACTGATTAGAACAATGGACTGGCTGAGCTTAATTGGTATGGCGATGTTCTTAGGCGGTTTAGAGTATTTCCTTGATGAAGGCGCACGACATGATTGGTTTGCTGATTCAGGCGTACGAAATGCGTTCATCATCTGCGTTGTTGGTGGTTTGATCTTCTTTTCTCGAAGTTTTACGCAACCCAAGCCATTACTCGATTTAAGTGTATTTAAAAACAAAAACTTTACCTTGAGTTCTATCACCACTTTTGTGATCGGAATGGCACTCTATGGATTGGGTTATATGATCCCTGTTTTCCTTGGGCAAGTCCGTGAAATGAATAGCAGTCAGATCGGTCACATTATGATGGTGACTGGGGTTGTAATGTTTTGCTTTGCGCCATTTTTGGCTTGGCTTATTCCAAATTTTGATACCCGAAAAACAGTTTTTGTCGGCATGATTCTAGCGGGATTTGGCGTTTGGCTGAACTCACACCTAAGTATTCATAGCGATTATGACTTTATGTTTTGGCCACAAATTTATCGTGGTATTGGACTCATGATCTGTTTGATCGTTGTTTCCCATCTTGCAATGAGCACCTTACCACTGAGTAAAGTAGCGGATGCCAGCGGTATTTATAACCTCATGCGAAATATTGGCGGTGCAGTGGGATTAGCTCTGATTAACTCATCACTCGATTGGTTAACCGCTCTGCACGTGACTCAATTAAATCAATACATGACACCACAGAATTGGCTTTTCATCGAACGTTTAGATCAGCTCACAGCGCAGTATCAAGAAATCGGGGCCAATGCTCAACAGATCGCACTCAGCATTATTTATCGAGATATTCATTATCAAGCATTAACGTCCAGTTTTAATGATTTATTGCGCATGCTCTCAATCATTATGTTCGTTACTGCATTCTTAACATTCTTTATGGATAGGGGGAAAAAGATGGATATGTAGCGTTTAGTTAGAGGGTAATTTTCAAAAAATGAAAAATCAAAAAGGCGTAATTATACAAATACTGCCTTTATAAAAATAACGGTTATATGAGTTTTAAATATTTCATATGAGATAGAGGCTAACTCATGTCTAAAATTAGAGGTTAGAGTCATGATTAATACAACGTACAAGCTAATTTCAATATTCAATAGTAAGGAAACAACTTATGGTCAGTATATTGAAAAGGAGCAAATCGATATTGATCGATTGAAAGCAATGTATTCTATTTATGAGCAATATTATGAGAATACAAAGTTTTCAATTTTTGCGGATGATTTTAAAAAGAAAAGCGGAGCAATTTTAATTTTCAACTCAGAAACAGATGAAATCGTTGGTTTTTCTACTGTTGCTGTACAACATTTTTATTTAAATGGAAAAGACTATACCGTCTTATTTAGTGGTGACACTGTCATTCTAAAAGCATATTGGGGAACGCGTACACTACAAAGCTCAATGCTAAAACTGATGATTAAGCTTCGAGTGAAATATCCATTTAATGAGTTGTATTGGTTACTTATTTCTAAGGGCTATAAAACCTATTTGTTATTGGCAAATAACTACTACGTTTATTACCCAAATATCAAAGATGAAAACCAGCATTTGTCTACAGTGATCGAACATTACTGTGAGAACTTCTTTGGGGAATATTACGACAAAGAAATTGGCTTATTGAACTTTGGTGATGACTACCAGCCATTGAAAGGGGAAGTTGCTCCAATTACAGAGGAAATGCGCGTCAAAAATCCTAATATTCATTTCTTTGAGCAAAAGAATCCAACCTGGGTAACTGGAACAGAACTCCCTTGTATCGGACGATTAGGCTGGAAAGATCTTGCTCGTTTTCCAGTAAAGCTGATGAGAAAACCTGTGAGTAAAGGTAAGTACGAAGCGATCGTGAATCAACAAGCACATCGCCAAGGAGTCTTACAATGAAATATGTCGACTGGCTAACATCTGGATCACATATTATTTTAAAGCAATGGTGTGATAGTTCTGATCGAAAATTTAAAAAGAGTTTTTCTGCTTTGGAAGTAACTCAAAGAGAAATTCTAAGTGCAATTTTAGCAACATCAAGCTTAGCAAACAGTAAAGGTGTTCAAAATTACGAGCAATTTGTACAAGCCTTTCCATCAACGCGTTATGCGGCTTGGAGAGAAGAAATCAATTTGTATAGAGATCAGAAATTAGCACTTTCCAGTAGCAAACTTGTACGCTTTCAGCCAACCAGCGGCTCAAGCGAGCAAATCAAATTTATCCCATACACCAAGCAGTTTTTAGATGAACTTGATCATGCCATCGCACCTTGGCTGGCTAGTCTGTATCGTAAATGTCCTGAGCTACAGTCTGGAACGCATTATTGGTCTGTCTCATGGTTACCTGAGAGTCAAAGGGAAGTACTGAAAGATAAAAATCTAAATGATGATAGTGCGTTATTGGGTATAGGCAAACGTGTTTTATCTAAATTTACACAAGCTGTTCCCAGCAATATCGCCTTTGCAGCAAATGCTGATGATGCGCTATTTGCAACTATTTGTTATTTAGTTGCCAATCGTAATCTAGCCATGATTTCGGTTTGGAGTCCAACCTTCGCTTTGCAATTACTAGATCGTTTAGAAGCGATGCAACAGGAAGTTGCCGAAGTATTACAACGAGGAACATGGGGAATAAGACAGCTTTCTCTTAAGCAAATCGATGCGCCACATTGTCCAAAAAGTGCAGATTGTCTCATCAACAGTTCAAATGGACATGAGATTGATTTCAAAAAGCTTTGGCCAAAATTAAGTTTGGTTTCTAGCTGGGATACGGCTGGATCAAAAGCATGGGCAAATAAATTACAACAACGTTTGCCACATGTTCAGTTTGAAGGTAAGGGCTTATGGGCAACTGAAGGTGTGGTCACAATTCCTTATGATCAATACTATCCACTTGCTTATCAAAGTCATTTCTATGAGTTTGAATATCTCGAAGGTGAAAAACAGGGGCAAATCATTCCTTCATGGAAGCTGAAAAAAGGAGATGTTGTCAGTCCTATCATTACCTCAGGCAATGGTTTACTTCGTTACTGCTTAGATGATTGTCTACGCGTAACAGATTTCTTAGAACAAATTCCGTGTTTTGAGTTCCAAGGTCGTCGTTTTGGTGTAGACCTGGTTGGTGAAAAGTTAGCACCTGAAACTGCGCAACAGCTGTTATCTCAACTTAACCAGATAGAATCTAAAGCAATTTCTTTACTGGCAATTGATACAGAACAACAAGTTAAACCTTTTTATTGTGTGCTATTTGAGGGAGACATTCACCACTCAATTGATAGTTCATATATCGATGAGTTGTTACGGGAAAACTTTCATTATGAACTTGCGCGTAACCTTGGACAGCTTGATCAGCCTCAGATTAGACAAGCAAATAACGGTTGGAATGCTTATAAAAAACTAGTCATGTTTGATGGCATTATTGAAGGGAACATAAAGCCAGAGCCTTTAAAGAAAGTCAGTTTGAATAGTTTGGAACAGCTATGAAAAAAGGGATCAATGTGTTCAGAAAGCTTGTTTTAAAATATCGGTCTTTTCTATGCTTAGGTGCTTTCAGTATTTGCTTTCCCATTCATGCGATGACGCTAGATGATGCTTTATCTGCGAGTTTAAGGCATGAAAGTCAGTTGGAGTTAAGTCGCTTAAATGTTGGTCAGTCTGTGGCAACACTTGAGCAAGCGAAGCAACGTGATGGTCTGAAAGTAAATTTAGTGGGGCAACTAGATTACGAAAAAATAGAGACGCCTTCCGATGTGTTCTTTCCAACAGAGGGTAATCGAAAAGGGAGAAGTCTACAGTTGCAATTAGACTATCCTGTTTATACTTCTGGTCGACATCGTTTAGGAATCGATGTTGCGAAAAACCAGCTTTCTGCACGTTCCCAAGGTCTATCCGATCAGCGATCAGAAACCATTTTAAATACTGTGATGGTATATACCGATGTTTTAAAGAAAAAAGCAATTTTAGAGCTTAGAAAGAAAACCATGTCTAACTTACAGCGTTCGTTGTACGAATCACAACGACGTTTTGACGTAGGCATGATTACACGTGCAGATTTGGCGCAAGTTTTGGCTCAAGTTGCACAAGGGCAGGCTGATGTCACTCAAGCTCAGTCAAATTTGACCATTAGCGAAGCACAATTTTATCAAGTCACAGGACTTAGTGCTGAGCAATTAGTACCTATCTCACATTTACCTCAAATTTCGAATAATTTAGATGAAATCTTGTCGCAAACAAAAACTCATCCCGCGTTAATGCAAGCAAAATATGAAAAACAGGCAGCTGAAAAACAATTTGCCTTAACAAAGCGAGAGTTGTGGCCAACGGTGATGCTTACCAGTCGTGCAGGTAAACAACATGAAGCAAGTTATATCGGTTCAGAAAGTAATAACTATATGGTTGGCGTACAACTGAATGTTCCGCTATATGATGATGGTCTAAATCGGGCAAACATCAAAAAAGCGCGAGCAGATATAGACCTTGCCGAGCAAAAAATTAAAACTCTTGAATTGGATTTAAATCAACGTACACGTACAACTTTCGCTCAACTACAAACAATCCGTCAAAATAAAGACGCACTTCAAAATGCAATTGATGCGGCTTCGATTGCATTTGTATATACCCGCAAAGAATTCGATTTAGGTACAAAAACTACTTTTGATCTATTGAACACGGAACAAAAGCTACTCGATGTTCAAACACAAAAAACAGTCAATGAACAAGATGAAATTGTTTTTGTTTACCAGCTATTAGATCAAATGGGACGATTGAATGATCTCGTACCAAATGCAAACCAACAGGTAAATTAAAAATGAACAATAATAATTCAGTGGAAAAGATTGAGAGTAACCTTGTTACTAGAGAAGCCACACATGCTGATGATGCAGCATTGCGTGCATTAATCGCAGTTCCAATGACCACCAAAGGCGTGCAAATTAGTTTCCAGCGTGAACCCAGTTACTTCAAAGCATCTGACATTTTGTACCGCAATAAATTGCATGTTGTAATTGAAGATACCACCACATCGGAAAAAGTGGCTTGTTATAGCAATGGTTATCGCCCTTGTTTTGTAAATCAAAAAATAAGTAACCTTCGTTATGCCAGTGATTTACGTGTTGATCCTAACTATCGTGGCAAATCACTAGTAAAAAAATTAGGGGCACATGTTAGACAAACAATGTTTGAACCTAATTACAGTCAAATGATTATTTTCGATGATAATCATGCAGCACGCGCTGCCATGCAAACCTCAAAAACAGGTATGCCAGATTATTATGATGAAGGATTAATTGAAACGCTGACATTGACCGATTTAGGCAACACAAAGAATGTCAGTTCATTTTTAAATAAGAACAACCGAGAACAAGCTTCAAATCAACTTCACTCATGCACTGCGCAAGTCGAACATATTCAGCAAATGAATAATTTTATTGCAGAAATGTCAGCTTACTATAATTTTATTCCAGCATACAATTTCAATGAGTTAGCAGAAGATCATACCTATTTTTCAGGAATCAAATTGTCAGATTTTCAACTCTATTTTCAAAATGATAAATTAGTTGGAATGTTTGGTTTATGGGATCAACACTCAGTCAAACAGACCAAGATTTTGCACTACAGTTCACTGATCGGTTTTTTTAGACCGATTTATAACTTGTCTACGCGAATGACCAAGATGATGCCATTACCAAAACTAGGGGATTCTCTGAAATATCATGTTTTACATACTTTGCTATGTAACCCCAACAAACTTCATTTACATCATCAAATGCTGAAAGATGCACATCAAAAATCTAAGGCTTTAGGTGTAGGAGTAATTAGCTTCACGTTATCGCATAAAGATCCACGTCATCAACTGAACAAATTTTATAAAGGTGAACGTTTAACAGGAATGCACGGATTTATTAGTTTTGAAGGAGATCCTCGCCCTAATTTTGATCAAAATTTAATTCCATACTTTGAAGTTGGGCGAATTTAGTTTGAACGTTAAATAAAATTCCTCAAAGCAAACTCAAAAACTCTGAGGAATTTAATCATAACAATTAAATCACATGAATTTTTTAAGTTTTATACGTCGAAAGTAAAATGCTGGTTTCACTATTATAAATCCCTGAAATATTGCGGATGCGTTCAAGAGCCTTGTCGAAATTTTCTAAACTATCAGACTGTAACTCGACCAAAATATCCCACTTACCATTCGTTGTATGAAGTCGCTCAACCGCTGTTTCAAGACGGAGCTGGCGGATTACGGCCTGAGCTTTTGTGCCTTCAACCATGATATTCATCCATGCGCGGATAATATTTTTCTCAGTGTTTGGACGAAAACGTACCGTATAACCCGTGATAGTCCCTGTAGATTCCATATACTCAATTCGCTTTTGGACAGTCGCTCGAGACACTTTAGCTTTTGCTGCCAAGTCTGTTATTGACATCCGTGCATTGTCTTTGAGTAATCCTAATATTATATGATCAACATTGTTCATTTTGATACTTACTATTAGCAAATTGATAAAAATTAATTCATTTTAATCATAATAAAGAATTTTGTGAATCATTTTGATTCTTAATAATAGTGTCCATACAAAGCCCCAAACATTTTAACTCAAGTAAATGATGCGAAATGTACCTATGGATGGCGGGGTAGATAGCAGCCCTGAAAAGGGAATCTATAAGAAACAGGGACAATTGATTAATTAAGGAATAGATGATGTCTTTATCATATGCGGCTCAAAATAATGGTGCTTGGCAAACATATCTCACTCAAATTGATCGAGTGACACCATATTTAGATGCTGATCTAGGCAATTTTGTTAATACTTTAAAAAGTCCAAAGCGTACATTGATCGTCGATGTACCAATTGTTATGGACGACGGAACAATTCGCCACTTTGAAGGATACCGTGTTCAACACAACCTATCACGTGGTCCAGGTAAAGGCGGTATTCGCTATCACCAAGATGTTGAACTCAATGAAGTGATGGCTTTGTCAGCTTGGATGACGATTAAAACTGCTGTTCTGAATCTACCTTTTGGCGGTGCTAAAGGTGGTATTCGCGTAAATCCTAAAGAACTTTCGCCGCGTGAATTAGAACGTTTGACACGTCGTTTCACCAGTGAAATCAGTTCAATCATTGGCCCACAAATTGATATTCCTGCACCTGATGTTGGTACAAATCCAAACATCATGGGCTGGATGATGGACACTTATTCAAGCATCAAAGGTCATACCGTAACTGGTGTTGTAACTGGTAAACCTGTTCATCTCGGTGGTTCACTTGGTCGTGTACGTGCTACGGGTCGCGGTGTATTTGTGACAGGTATGCAAGTTGCAGAACGCATCAAATTACCAGTTGAGGGCAGTAAAGTTGCTGTTCAAGGTTTTGGTAACGTTGGTAATGAAGCTGCATACCTATTTAACCATGCTGGCGCAAAGATCGTAGCTGTGCAAGACCATACGGGCACAATCTTTAATGCTGAAGGTCTTAACGTTAAAGCATTACAAAAATATGTTGCTGAACACGGCGGTGTAATGGGCTTTGAAGATGCAACGGTTATTTCAGACGAAGAGTTCTGGACGATCGACATGGATATCCTCATCCCAGCAGCATTGGAAGGTCAGATTACAGTTGAGCGTGCGAAAAACCTAAAAGCGAAAATCGTACTTGAAGGTGCAAATGGTCCAACTTATCCAGAAGCTGATGATGTTTTCGTAAGCCGTGACATTACGGTTGTACCTGACGTGATCTGTAACGCTGGTGGTGTGACTGTAAGTTATTTTGAATGGGTTCAAGATATGGCGAGCTACTTCTGGAGCGAAGACGAAATCAATGAACGTCTCGATAAGTTGATGATCCAAGCCATTGCGGATGTTTGGAATACCGCAGCACAGAAAGAATGCAGCTTGCGTACAGCAGCCTACATCTTGGCTTGTGAGCGTATTTTAAAAGCACGTAAAGAACGCGGTATTTTCCCAGGTTAATTTTCAAATTTCAAACTATGGCTTGTTGAACATTCAGCAAGCCTGAATATCAAAAACAGGAAGTGAGTAAATAAAATGAGTGATGTAGCAATTACACGTAGCAACTTTAATGATTGGATGGTTCCAGTTTTTGCTCCAGCAAATTTCATTTTAGTTCGTGGCGAAGGTTCTCGTATTTGGGATCAAGACGATAAAGAATATATCGATTTTGCAGGTGGAATTGCAGTTAACGCTTTAGGTCATGCACATCCTGTTGTAGTAAATGCATTAACAGAACAAGCGCAAAAACTTTGGCATATTGGTAATGGTTATACCAATGAACCAGTGTTACGCCTTGCAAAACAATTAGTTGAAAACACGTTCGCGGATAAAGTCTTTTTCTGTAACTCAGGTGCAGAAGCAAACGAAGCAGCATTAAAACTTGCGCGTAAAGTTGGCTTACTCAGCGGCAATCCTCACAAGAATCATATTGTTGCATTTAAAAATGCATTCCACGGTCGTACTTTATTTACAGTAACTGCTGGCGGACAGCCTAAATATTCACAAGATTTTGCACCATTACCAGGTGGCATTGAGCATACAGCATTCAATGATTTAGAAGCTGCAAAAGCTGTCATTACAGATGAAACTTGTGCGGTTATCGTAGAGCCAATCCAAGGTGAAGGCGGTGTTCTACCTGCTGATATCGAATTTTTAAAAGGTCTACGTGCGCTGTGTGATGAAAAAGGTGCTGTACTGATTTTTGATGAAGTACAAACGGGTGTTGGTCGTACAGGCTCACTTTATGCCTACATGAATACAGGCGTAACCCCTGATATTTTAACCACAGCAAAAGCACTTGGTGGTGGTTTTCCTATCGGTGCAATGATTACTACTGATAAATACGCAAACATGTATGTCGTTGGTGATCATGGTACAACCTATGGCGGTAATCCATTGGCTTGTGCGGTCGCGGGTGCGGTATTTGAGTTTATTAATACTCCTGAAGTTTTGGATGGCGTAAAGCAACGTCACCAATATTTCGTTGATGCATTAAATAAATTGAATGCTGAATACGGTTTATTTAAAGAAATCCGTGGGCAAGGTTTATTGATTGGTTGCGTACTAAAAGATGAACATACAGGTAAAGCAAAAAATATCGTGACATTAGCAGGTGAGGAAGGGCTGTTAGCACTTGTCGCAGGTGGTGATGTTGTTCGTTTTACGCCTTCACTTATCATTCCACAAAAGGATATTGATGAAGGTTTAACGCGTTTTGCTCGTGCATTAGCACGTTTCTAAATCTGTTGTGAGCATCTAACCATGATGATTGTTAGACATGCCGCGCATCGGGACTTAGATGATATTTATCGTTTAGCGCAAAGAGCAGGAGAGTCAGGCATCGGCTTGACCTCTCTTCCACAAAACAAAGAAATTTTAGCCGAACGTATTACACGTACAACCAATACATTGGCTGGGCTTGCTGAGAAAGAAGATGCAAGTTATTTATTTGTACTTGAAGATACCGCGGTTCAAAAAATTGTTGGAGTCAGTGCAATCGAAGTTGCAGTTGGCTTAAGAGAGCCTTTCTATAATTTTCGAATTGCAAAACAAGTACATGCGTCAAAAGCATTGGACGTTTATAAAACTTTAGACACGTTATATCTAAGTAATGATCATACAGGTTGTAGCGAACTATGTACCTTGTTCCTCGATCCTGAATATCGTGTGAATCAAAACGGAAAATTTCTGTCTAAAGTACGTTTTTTATTTATCGCCGCTTTTCGTCGATATTTTGAAGAAAGACTAATCGCAGAAATGCGTGGATTCTCAGACGCAAATGGCTTTTCGCCATTCTGGGATGCGCTAGGCAATCATTTTTTTAATATGGATTTTGCTGCTGCGGATTACTTGAGTGGCGTAGGGCAAAAAGCATTTATTGCTGAATTAATGCCGAGATTTCCATTGTACGTCGATTTGCTACCCAACGAAGCAAGGGCCGTGATTGCAGAGGTTCATCCTCAGACAAAACCTGCGGCGAAAGTGCTGATGTCAGAAGGTCTGAAGTATCAAGGCTATGTCGATATTTTTGATGCAGGTCCAACCTTAGAAGCGAACACAGCCGATCTTCGTGCAGTGAAAGAAAGTCGACTGTTGAAAGTCAACATTGCAGAACAGATTGAACGCGCAGAAGTTCAATACTTAGTTGCAAATGATGAATACCAAGATTATTGCGTCCTGCTCATCAATAACAAGTTGCAAGATAACGATAATTTGTTGATGACAGCAGAACAAGCTCAAGCACTTAACGTTGCTGAGGGCGATGAAGTCCGAGTTTTAGCATTAGAAAAAATGGAGAATCACTAATGTCACAAGGTGCATTATTAATCAATGGTGCGTGGGTACAAGGACAAGGTACTGCGTTTACCAAAACAAATCCTGTGACCAATCAAACGATTTGGTCAGGTCATGAAGCGAGCAAAACTGATGTAGATCATGCTTGCTTAGTTGCACGCCAAGCATTTCCAGCATGGGCACGTTTAGATTTAGAAGATCGTGTCGCTATTATTGAGCGTTTTGTGGCATTACTTGAGCAAAATAAAAGTCAATTAGCAGAAGTCATTAGCCAAGAAACCTCAAAGCCGTTCTGGGAAACTTTAACGGAAGTTCAAGCGATGATTGGCAAAATCGCAATTTCAATTCGAGCTTATCATCAGCGGACAGGCTTCAGTAAAACAGAAATGCCTGATGGAGTTGCTTCTTTACGTCATCGTCCTCATGGTGTGCTTGCTGTATTTGGCCCTTATAATTTTCCAGGTCATCTGCCCAATGGTCATATCGTACCCGCACTAATTGCTGGTAATACCATTGTATTCAAACCAAGTGAATTAACGCCTTGGACTGCAGAAGAAACGGCAAAATTATGGCAACAAGCAGGTCTGCCAAATGGCGTACTCAACATCGTTCAAGGTGGCCGTAGCACTGGAGAAGCACTGGCAACAGCAGAGCAAATTGATGGTTTACTTTTCACAGGCAGTGCTAATACGGGTTATCACTTACATAAGCAAATGGCAGGTGCACCAGAGAAGATTCTTGCTTTAGAAATGGGTGGAAATAACGCACTCATTATCGATGAAGCAACTGATATTGATGCAGTGGTAAATATTGCAATCCAATCTGCATTTGTCTCAGCAGGACAGCGTTGTACCTGTGCACGCCGCATTATCGTAAAACATGGTGCCAATGGTGATGCCTTCATTCAACGTTTTGTAGAAGTTGCTAAAAACCTTGTGATTGGTAAATGGAATGCAGATCCGCAACCATTTATGGGGGGGGTGATTTCATCTCATGCAGCAGAACAAATGCTAATTGCTCAACGCAAATTGATTGAATTAGGCGCGAAACCTTTACTCGAAATGACACGTCCTCAAGCGGAGAGTTCTTTGCTGACCGCAGGGATTTTAGAAGTCAGCCAAATGACGGATATTCCTGACGAAGAATATTTTGGACCTTTAACCACAATTTATCGTTACCACGATTTTGATGAGGCACTCAACATTGCCAATAACACACGTTTTGGTTTAGCAGTTGGTTTAGTTTCACCTGATCGAGATCTGTTTGATCGTGTCCTGATTGAAGCTCGAGCAGGCATTGTGAACTGGAATAAGCCACTCACGGGTGCATCAAGTGCAGCACCATTTGGTGGTGTTGGTGCGTCGGGTAATCATCGTGCCAGTGCATTTTATGCCGCTGATTATAGTGCGTGGCCAATGGCTTCACTTGAAAGTGATAGCGTGAGCTTACCTGCAAAACTATCACCAGGCATCGTGCTGTAAATCGGTTGGAGAGAAAAAATGTCAGGTTATGAAATTAATTTTGATGGTTTAGTTGGCCCTACGCATCATTATGCAGGCTTATCTTTTGGTAATGTTGCTTCAACGAAAAACCGTAATAACACGTCGAATCCACGATTAGCAGCAAAACAAGGCCTCATGAAAATGAAAGCACTTGCTGATCTTGGACTCAAACAAGGGGTATTTGCTCCGCAAGAACGACCACATGTACCAACATTACGTCGTTTAGGTTTTACAGGCAGTGATATTGATGTGATCGCTCAAGCAATGCGTACTGCTCCAGCATTGTTGTCATCGCTCAGTTCTGCGTCATCTATGTGGACAGCAAACTCATGTACGGTTTCGCCATCAGCTGATAGTGCGGATGGACGTGTACATTTTACCGCCGCAAACTTAAATAATAAGTTCCATCGATCAATTGAGCATCATACGACAACCCGTATCCTTCAAGCGATGTTCAATAATGATGTATATTTCGCGCATCATGAAGCATTGCCTGAAGCAGCACTGTTTGGTGATGAAGGTGCAGCAAACCATAACCGTTTAGGTGGTGCATACGATCAAGCAGGTGTACAAGTTTTTGTTTACGGTCAACAACAGCTTGGCGGCAAGGTTGCGCCACAGAAATTCCCTGCACGTCAAACACGTGAAGCGAGTGAAGCTGTTGCACGTTTACATCGTTTAGATGCAAAGCGCACAGCATTTATTCAGCAAAATCCTGATGTGATTGATAAGGGCGTTTTTCATAACGATGTGATTGCAGTCAGCAATCAACAAGTTTTATTTCATCATCAGCAAGCTTTCTTAAATCAAGCTGATGCATTGAGTGAAATTCGTCAAAAAATGGCTGGCATTGAGCAAGAATTTATTTCAATCGAAGTGCCAGAAAACAGAGTAAGTGTTGAAGATGCTGTCTCAACATACTTATTCAATAGCCAAATTTTGACGCGTACTGATGGTGGTATGAGCATCATTGTTCCAGAAGAATCTCGTCAAAACCAAGCTGTGTGGAGCTATTTGAACGATATGATTCAAATGGGGACACCAATTGATGACATCAAGGTTTTTGATCTGCGTGAAAGTATGCGAAATGGTGGTGGGCCTGCTTGTTTACGCTTACGTGTTGCAGTCAATGACGCTGAACTTACTGCGGTCAATCCAAACTTATTTATGAATGATGATTTATTCAAAACCTTAAATCAGTGGGTGGATCAACATTATCGTGATGAGCTTTCTCAAGATGATTTAGCTGATCCAAACTTACTCATTGAGAGCCGTACCGCACTTGATGAACTCACCAAAATTTTAGCTTTAGGTTCGGTTTATCATTTCCAAAGATAAGTACTAAACAACTGCTTTTAAGGATGAAAGTACATGGTTGATCTATTAACGTTGACGTTAGAACAACAAGCGCCTAAGCACAATCATGGTGAAATGGCTGGCTTTACATGGCAATGGCTAGGTGAAGGGCTATTGCAATGTACGCCAAAAGCACATTATAGAAAAACCATCGTACTTTCTGCTGGTATTCATGGCAATGAAACTGCCCCGATTGAATTACTCGCAAATATTATAAAAGATCTCTTTGCAGAACGCTTAGCTTTATCTACACGTATCCTTGTCGTCTTAGGCAATCCTCAAGCCATTCGACAAGGTATTCGTTATCTTGAAAATGATATGAATCGTATGTTCTGTGGAGCGTACAAAACTTTATTACAAGATCAAGAAACGCAACGTGCAGCACAATTAGAAAAAGTCACAGCACAATTTTTTGAACAAAGTGATAAAGATGCGCAACGTTATCACTATGATTTACATACCGCGATTCGAGCTTCTTTATTACCCGTATTTGCATTATTTCCTTACCAAACTCGCGCTTATGATGACTTCTTAATTGAAAGTCTGAAAGCTGCAAATTTAGATGCATTGGTCTATCACAATTCAGTAGGGAAAACATTTACCCATTTTAGCAGTGAAATGTTGCACGCTGAAAGCAGCACCTTGGAATTGGGGAAAGCAAAAGCTTTTGGTCAAAATGATCTCTCAGAATTTGCAGATATTGATCAAGTTTTACGTGCTGTCATTTCTGAGCAAACTTTGCCTCAACGGAAAAAAACCAAAATTCGTCAATTTAAGGTTGCAGATTCAATCTTAAAACAAAGTGAAGATTTTCAACTCAAATTAAGCGCAGATGCACCTAACTTTTCAACTTTTCAGAAAGGTGAGGTCATTGCTACACAATCAATAGGTAATTATACGGCTCAAGATACTCAAGTTTGGATTTTGTTTCCAAACCCAAAGGTCAAAATCGGGTTAAGAGCTGGATTAGTTTTAAAAGAAATTGAATAAGAGAACAGCCAAAACGATCGGTTGAATCTTTCAAGGATAGATGGAGTTTGAATATGGATATTCAGTAAAAAATAAAATGCAGAAAAAATATCTACGTATAGATATTAATTTTTTATGAAAGTGAAACAGCAAGGACAGGTTGTCATAAAAATATCGTTGGAGTGATCGTGAATGAGCAACAATAATGACAAGACATTTCTCTCAGGTGAATGCTTGAGTGAGCAATATGTATCCCAAGGTAGCTCAAATACTATTTCTACCTCAGAAATAGAAGTTGGTAAGCCATTGAAACGTGCCATGACCAAACGTCATTTGGTTATGATTTCACTTGGTGGCGCGATCGGAACAGGTTTATTTCTCGGTTCAGGAGATGTAATTTCTCAAGCAGGCCCTGTAGGTGCAATTTTATCGTATCTACTTGGTGGTGTAATTGCCTACATGGTGATGTTGTGCTTGGGGGAGTTGGCAGTACAAATGCCAGTTTCGGGTTCTTTTGGTGAATATGCGCGTACTTATATTGGCGCTGGAACTGGCTATATGATTACATGGCTATATTGGCTAACTTGGACGGCGACTCTTGGTACGGAATTTACTGCTGCTGCTCTATTGATGCAGGAATGGTTTCCTTCAATTTCCATGTGGACATGGACATTAGTATTTGCCGGTTTGGTCTTTACACTCAATGTCAGTTCAACACGGTTCTTTGCGGAGTCTGAGTTTTGGCTTTCTTTGGTTAAAGTACTGACGATTATTTGCTTTATTGCACTTGGTTTAGCTGCAATTTTTGGCTTTATCCCATATCACGGTCACGAATCTGCACCTTTATTCAGTAAATTGACTGAACATGGTTGGTTCCCAAATGGCATCTTCCCCATTTTTGCAACGATGTTAATTGTAAACTTTGCATTTTCAGGTACAGAGTTAATTGGTGTTGCAGCAGGTGAAGCAGAGAATCCTGCGAAAACTGTTCCAAAAGCAATCAACGCAGCGATTTGGCGTTTGTTGATTTTCTTCGTGGGTACAATTGTGGTGATTTGTGCATTACTACCGTATGAAATGGCAGGCTTAAATGCAAACTCAGTAAGTAACAGTCCATTCGTAACCGTATTTAACTATATTGGTATTCCTTATGCCGAAGACATTATTCGGTTTGTTATCATTACGGCGTTATTGTCAGCAGCAAACTCAGGTTTATTTGCAGCATCACGCATGATGTGGTCTTTGTCTGCAAAAAAACAATTACCAAAAGTATTCTCAAAACTGACTCGTTCAGGCACACCTATTGTTGCAATTATTGTCACAATGTTTGGTGCGATTCCGGGCCTATTGTCTGAACATTTTGCTCCAGAAACAATTTTCAAAAACTTGTTAGGTGTTGCTGCATTCACGATGGTTGTTGTTTGGATTTCGATCTGCGTATCTCAGTTTAACTTCCGCAGACAGTGGATTAAATCAGGTAAAACAGTCAAAGATCTTAAATTTGCTGCACCATTATTCCCACTAACACCCATCTTAGGTGGCGTATTCTGTGTGATCACCTGTATTAGTATGGTGACTGATCCTTCGATGCAAGTTGGTTTTGTCTGCTGTATCTTATTTATGATCGCATGTTATGTAAGTTACGCTATTTTTTACAAAAACAAAGAAGTTTAAATATTAAACTGACACGAAAAGTTGAAGTTAATCTTCAACTTTTTTTGTTTTTAATTCTTTCAATATTATCTCTATAAGTAAAAATATGCTTTAAAACGTATACATTTACATTCTCACATTTTATTCACGTTAGACTTTTTATAGTTGAAAAGTATTGTATTAATAAGATTGAGGATTAAATGAACATTAAAGTGTTATGCAGTAGCGCAGTATTATCAATTTCTCTCACGGCATTGAGTGTGCCAGCTTTGGCTGATGTAGGGAGACCTACCGCTGTCGATAAAATTGATATTAAACAATATGCAGGGAAATGGTATGAAATTGCACATTTACCTATGTATTTTCAGCGTCAATGCGTGAGTGATACCACTGCAAAATATTCATTGAATTCGAATAATACAATCCAAGTTATCAATAGTTGCCGCAATAAATCAGATCAAATGGATCAATCCGTTGGAATCGCTTATCCAGACAATGCAGGCATGAGTAAATTAAAAGTAAGTTTTATGCCAAAAGCACTACGCTGGATTCCTTTTACTAAAGGGGACTATTGGGTACTCAGAGTTGATCCAGACTATAAAGTTGCGTTGGTTGGTGGGCCATCAAATAAATATTTGTGGCTACTTTCAAGAACGCCGACAATTGATGAAGCAACCTATCAATCCTATCTTGAAACTGCAAAACAACAAGGTTATGACTTATCTGAGTTAATTAAAACACCACATACGAGCCAATAATGATTATTGTCAGATGCGAAAATTTGCATCTGACATTTTTAATGCTAATCATTTTTATATTATGAATTGTTCATAAATAAGCTGGAAGAACAGACAAAAGTTATCAATTCAACAAAATCACACTATAATACTGCCATCCATTCGAGTTTCAGTTGTACAGTGAGTTCATTGCACGACCGACATCGTTCATTTAAGTCAATTTCATATCCATAATTCGACTTTTTATCAATATTTTTCAATCTCTTGTGTAATCTTCACATCAGACCCATTTAGGTGCCAGCATGGAAATCAAGGTTAATTACCTCGACAACCTTCGACAAGAAGCCAAATTCGACGATTTTACAGTGATCGCCGATCAACCTATTCGCTATAAAGGGGATGGCTCAGCACCCGGTCCATTTGATTATTTCTTGGCTTCATCAGCCCTCTGTGCTGCTTACTTTGTCAAAGTCTATTGTGCCGCGCGTGATATTCCAACGGATAATATTCGCTTATCTCAAAACAATATTGTTGATCCTGAAAATCGCTATAAGCAAATTTTTAAAATTCAGGTTGAACTTCCAGCTGATATTTCTGAAAAAGATCGTCAAGGGATTTTACGTTCGATTGATCGCTGTACCGTAAAGAAAGTGATTCAAACTGGCCCTGAATTTGTTATTGAAGAAGTAGAAAGTATTGATGCTGATGCTCAGGCATTATTAATGCCAAGCCTGACATCTGAAAATAGTACCTTTATTCAGGGTAAAGATCTGCCACTTGAAGAAACAATTGCCAATATGTCAGGTATTTTGGCTGGCTTGGGCATGAAGATTGAAATCGCTTCATGGCGCAATATCGTACCTAACGTATGGTCGCTGCATATTCGTGATGCTCAATCACCTATGTGTTTTACCAATGGTAAAGGCTCAACCAAAGAAAGCGCACTCGCATCAGCGCTCGGTGAATTTATTGAGCGTTTGAACTGTAATTTCTTTTACAACGATCAATTTTGGGGTGAGGACATTGCAAATGCTGAATTTGTGCATTATCCAGATGAAAAATGGTTTAAGCCGGGTCCAAATGGTGAATTACCGAAAGAAATTTTGGATGAATATTGCTTAGAGATTTATAATCCTGAAGATGAATTACTAGGTACACATCTCTATGACACAAACTCAGGCAATATTGAGCGTGGTATTTGTTCACTACCTTTTGTTCGTCAATCAGATCAAGAAGTAGTTTATTTTCCATCAAATTTGATCGAAAACTTATATCTCAGTAATGGGATGAGTGCAGGTAATACTCTAGCTGAAGCTCAAGTGCAATGTTTATCTGAAATTTTTGAGCGTGCTGTTAAGCGTGAAATTATTGAAGGTGAGATTGCATTACCTGATGTACCTGAAGATGTTTTAGCAAAATACCCAAGTATTGTGGCAGGCATCAAAGGTTTAGAGGAACAAGGTTTTCCAGTCCTCGTGAAAGATGCATCTTTAGGTGGTCAATTCCCAGTGATGTGTGTGACCTTAATGAACCCACGTACTGGCGGGGTATTTGCTTCATTTGGTGCGCATCCAAGTTTTGAGGTCGCTTTAGAACGCAGTCTGACAGAGTTATTACAAGGTCGTAGTTTTGAAGGCCTAAATGACTTACCACAGCCAACTTTTCAAAGTGAAGCAGTAACCGAACCGAATAATTTTGTGGAACACTTTATTGATTCGAGTGGTTTAGTGTCTTGGCGTTTCTTCAGTGCAAAATCTGACTATGATTTTGTCGAGTGGGATTTCACCAATGAGGGTGAAAATTCAAATGCAGATGAAGCTGCTGAACTATTTGGCATCTTAGAAGAAATGGGCAAAGAAGTTTATATGGCAGTCTATGAGCATTTAGGTGCAACTGCTTGCCGTATCTTAGTACCAGATTATTCTGAAATTTATTTGGTTGAAGATTTAATTTGGGATAATACCAACAAAGCCTTGGCTTTCCGCGAAGATATTCTTAATATTCACCGACTAGACAACTCTCAATTAGAAGCACTTGTTGAACGCTTAGAAGAATGTGAACTAGATGACTATACAGAAATCACCACGCTGATTGGAATCGAGTTTGATGACAATACCGTGTGGGGACAGCTTACTCTCCTAGAACTTAAACTTCTCATTTATCTAGCTTTGCAACAATTTGAAGAAGCAAAAGACCTTGTTGAGCAATTCTTACAGTACAACACCAACACTGTAGAACGTGGTTTGTTCTATCAATGCATGAATGTGGTACTTGAAGTTGTCTTAGATGATGAAATGGAACTGGAAGACTACGATGTGAATTTCCGTCGTATGTTCGGTCAAGAACGTATGGATGCAGTTGTGGGTTCAGTTGAAGGCAATGTTCGATTCTATGGTTTAACACCTACCAGTATGAAACTTGAAGGACTGGATCGCCACTTACGCTTAATCGAAAGCTATAAGAAACTACATGCTGCAAGAGCTAAAGCAGTTGCTGTAGCTTAATAAATAATTTTATAAAAAAGTGCATGTCTATCGTGCACTTTTTTTATGCTTCTAAGAAAATGGAATACTTTTTAAAATTTTAACAGCACAACCTGTATACATTTATTTGATCTAAGCGGCGATAAAATGCATGCTATTGGGTCAAAATCAAACAAAAATACATCTATAAAATAAAGCATTTGATGCTAAACCATAGATCAATATTTCTACTGATCATAGGAAGGTGATATGAACTTAAATGGAAAAACAATCATACTGACAGGGGGATCGAGTGGAATAGGAGAACAAGCAGCTATTCAGCTTGCATCCTTAGGCGCTAAAGTTTGCATCGTTGCGCGTCGTAGTGATGAGTTAGAGCGTGTACAAAACACTATTCAGCAACAGGGTGGTCAAGCTTGGATTTATCCTGTTGATATTACTAAAGATGATGATGCTCAACAGTGTATAGAAAAAATCCTGAGTGAACATAAAACCGTTGATGTTCTAATTAATAATGCAGCTCGGTCAATTCGCCGACCGATCATGGAAGCATTAGACAGACTGCATGATTATGAACGCACAATGCAAATAAACTATTTTGCAGCGGTACGTCTAACCTTAGCACTTTTGCCACATTTTTTAGCCAATGGTCATGGGCATGTCGTCAATGTATCAACTATGTCTACACAAGTCCCAATTCCATTATTTTCGGCATACTTAGCCAGTAAATCTGCACTTGAATCATTTTCGCGATCATTAAAAATGGAACTAGGAGATCAAGGGATTAATGTGAGTATCGTGTATTTTCCGATGGTGAGAACCCCAATGTCTTCTAAGACTAAGATTTATAAACATATGCGTATGTTGGATACAGAGACAGCGGCTGGTTGGTTAGTCAAAGCTGTACAAGAAAAACCCTATCGAGTGACCAGTACAAGCGGGGCAATTGCCAATGCCTTATTAAACGCCGCACCCAATACCGTCATGAATCTAACTCGTCCTTTATTTAAGTTAATGGATCGGCGTTTAGAGAAGAAGCTATAACATACAAAGTGTCTTCCATATTTTAAAAAAGGATTCCTAAGTCTAAAGTAGAAATCCTTTTCTATTTTATTTTTTCACAATCAGAACCAACTTGCCGACATGTTCACCGTGAGTCAGAAATTCATGTGCTAGATGTGCGTCCTCAAGGTCAAATGATTTAAATAACAAAGGTTTTAATTGTCCTTTTGAAATTAAGGGCCAAACTTGTTCTTGGAGGGCAGCCATGACTTGCGCTTTTGCTTCAGAGCTTTGGGAACGTAGGGTTGCTCCCGTATGCGTGAGACGTTTAGCAAGCATCGGGAAGATATTTACTTTTTCAGCGTGTCCTTTTAGCACGCCGATCTGTACAATTGTTCCGTTCATTGCTGCAACTTCATAATTTTTCTGAATATAATCACCAGCGATAATATCCAAAACGAAATCTACGCCTTTACCATCCGTATGCTTTTTAACTTCCTCAACAAAATCTTGTTCTTTATAATTAATCGCCACATCTGCACCAAGTTCTAAACTAGCTTTCTGATGTGCTGCACTCGATACCGTCGTAAAAATTTGGGTTGCACCAAATGCTTTTACGAGCATCGTTGCAGTTGTTCCGATCCCAGACGTACCGCCATGAATTAAGATTGAGCTATTTGGACGGAACTTAGCATGTTGAAATAAATGCGACCAAACTGTCATAAAGGTTTCAAGTAAAATTCCACCTTCAATAAGGGTTAATCCCTCTGGAATAAAAAGTACATTGTCTTGCTGTGCAACGACATACTCAGCGTAGCCACCCCCTTGCACCAAAGCACAAACTTCATCACCAGCTTTAAACTTACTGACAAATTTACCTACTTGCTTAACGATACCTGAAACTTCAAGACCGGGAATATCGGTAACACCGGCAGGTGGAGCATATAAGCCTTGGCGTTGCATCGCATCTGGACCATTAATACCTGCAGCAACGACTTCAATTAACACACCATTATCACTTAACTTAGGTATGGCTCGTTCGCTCAAAGTAATAACTTCAGGTCCGCCAGCACCGTTAAAAGTAATGCATTTCATAAAATTTTCCTTTTGAATACTAAGTGATTTTATTAGATTTTTTTGAAATAAGGGATGAGTAGATAATGGGGTTCTAGTCAGGCTGAACCCCATAAATATTTGATTACTTCGAGGTCTTTTTCTGACCTAAAGTCATGACTAAGGCAAGCTCCATGAGTTTTCCGAAAGGGGCTTGAAGTAGACTTGGTAAATTCCAACGACCTTGATCAAACACACCTTTGGCATGACTCATAGAGCGGAAACCTTCAATACCGTGATAAGCACCCATACCACTCGCACCTACACCACCAAAAGGTAGATCATCTTGGGCAACATGAATGATGGTGTTGTTAATGCCAACATTGCCTGAAGTGGTGCGTCTGAGTAATTTTCTACAATCCGCATCTTTTTCACCGAAATAGTAGAGTGCAAGTGGGCGAGGACGATCATTGATATAAGTAATCACTTCATCAATATCACGATATGTTTTGATTGGAAGAATTGGGCCAAAGATTTCTTCTTGCATGATTGAATCATCGTCTTTTGCGCCAATAACAAGGGTAGGTGCAAGGGTACGAACCCGATTGGTTGCAGATTCTGATTGAGCACCCATTTCAATGACTCGAGCGCCTTTCTCTCTTGCATCATCAAGTAAACCTTGCAAACGAGCATAATGTCTGTCACTTACAATCGATGTATAGTCTGCACAATCAGGCCCATTCGGATAGAAACGAGTCACTGTTTCATTGTACTGTTGTATAAAATCTTCTAAATCCTCTTCATGCACCAGTGCATAATCTGGCGCAACACAAGTTTGACCACCATTGGATAATTTACCATAAGCAATGCTACTCAATGTTCTTGGATTGATATTGCCGCGTGCAACAATTACAGGGCTTTTCCCACCCAGCTCAAGTGTCAAAGGAACGAGATTATCGCTAGCAGCTTTCATTACTTTACGACCAACAGGCGTACTTCCTGTAAACAGTAAATGGTCAAATGGAAGGGCGCTAAATGCTGCACCGACTTCAGGGCCGCCCAATATGACAGCGACTTCATCGCTCGAAAATGTTGTTGAAAGCATACGATGAAGAACGTCACTGGTACGAGGCGTTAGTTCAGAAGGTTTAAGCATAGCGCGATTGCCAGCTGCCAAAGCCGTTGCTAATGGGATTAAAGTTAATGAAATTGGATAATTCCATGGTGCCATCACACCAATAATCCCTTTGGGTTGATATTCCACATGTGCCTTCGCAGATCGATAAAACAAACTCACATGACGACGCTCTGGTTTCATAAAACGTCGAAGCTTTTTGCTGAGATAATCAATCGATTGAACAATACCGACCAGTTCCATCACATCTGTTTCATGATGAGAGCGATGCCCAAAATCCTCACTGACTGCATTTTGTAACTCACTACGATATGCAATGACCGCATCACGCAGTTTTTTCAGATTCGCTTTTCGTTGGGTAAGCGTCGGAGGTTCTGCATTTAAAAAAGCTCGACGCTGTTGCTGAAGTATCTCAGACGCGGCTAGTTGATTAATTTGATGCGAAGCGTTCATTTCTTACCTCATGGAGCTTATTTATGAAAGTTTTATTCAGATTTCTTCGAAAACTAAACCTGCATGGTTTGTTAATCGCTGAATAAATCGCTCATCAAACATGGTCGCTGGTGTCCAGAAACCACCACCACGACCAACCTTGTCTCCATCTTTCACATGATCAAGTGCAAGACTAATGGCTGCTTGACCAAGCATTTTCCCTGTAGAGCCATAACCAGGATCACGATCACCAGTCACTTTGATTCTTAGACTCTGACCAGCATTTGTTTTGCCAAAAAACCGTAAATCAAAACGTCCTGAAAGCTGTTGTTCTGGCGTAGGGCCTTCACCAGGTTTTGGTAATAGATGACGTTCCATCAATTGGCTAATTGGTTTATTTACCGCCCCTAACATGAATGCACCTAGACCAGCGACGATACTAACTGCCTTTAAACGCCCCTGAATACCACTACCAGTTAAAATTGCTTCGTTATAACTAAAGTTCGATCCATATGCATTGCCAGATAATGCATTTGAACGATGTACAACTCGCTCATTGACCGCAGCCATCACAAAAGGCGCAATCCAAGCATTAAAATCAGAATCAAGTTTTGCTGTTTTAATAAAATCTTGTTTCTGCGTAAACGTATGGTCTTGAGGACAAATAGAATAAGCATTGATGAGCTGTTTTCTTAACACAGGATCTGCTGCCGCTTCTTGAATCACATTAATTAGGCTTGCAACCGTCCCTCCTGAAGCACCACCTTTTAAAGTCTTGACGCGCATTTTGACTTGGGTTGCTGGTGCACCAAACTGTTTTAATGCTTGCTGTTGCAGATAGTAAACACCCATATCAGATGGAACCGAGTCAAAGCCACAACAGTGAACGATTCGAGCACCTGATTGCTGCGCTTGCGGTTCATATGTTTCGATCATTTTCTTGATCCACTGAGTTTCACCAGTGAGATCACAATAATCCGTACCATTTTCAACACAAGCTTTGATCAGCGGTTCACCATAAAGTGCATAAGGCCCAACAGTAGACACTACCACACGCGTGTTCGCACAGAGTGCTTTTAAATCTGAATCGTTCCCAGCATCGGCGATCAAGATTGGTAAATTTTTACCTAAAGAACCCAAGGAGTTTTTTACTTCTTCTAGTTTGTTTTTTGAACGTCCAGCAATAGCCCAGTTCAACTTTTCACCTTGCTGCGAAAAGTATTCAGACAGATACTTTGTTAAAATCTGCCCAACAAAACTGGTTGCACCAAACACTACAAGATCATATTTTGTATTCTTCATCACTGATTATCCTTTATTAATCTTTAAAAATTACAAAGCTTTCGGTAAGTTAAGTACAACCTGAGCATCTTGCACAACATCTAAACGTAAAATTTTTGATGCACCAAGTTCATCCAAGAGTTGGCTCACGGGGCCACCATGACGAACTAATTTTACATTTCTTGGTAATAGCTTCTGTGCAAAAGCCAAGGTATTGGATTGAACGAGTGTTTGGTGCCACTTGTTATCGACCTGATGCAACATAGTTGCTTCATTCATACTTGACTCAGATTTCACATGCTTCAGTTCAGGTGTCTGGGTGCTTAAACTCAAATCTAACTGACCAGATGTGTCTTTCAAATCTGCATAGATATTTATTGGATTTATATCTACATTAATCTCAGTCAACCATTTTGGTAGCTGATAGCCATACACACCACGTACACGTGCAATTTCAGTATCAACAGGTAAAGCCAAAACATGCGCATAAAAATGACGCTGACGAATTGAATTTAACAACTCTAGAGCATTTAATCCTTTTTCATTGGGCTTCCGTACAACAATTGCCACCGAGGCTTCGTTATAAGGATCATTATCACAAACTGCATAAGTGAAGAATGTCACTGCAACTAAGCCAAAACCCGGGAATGCTTGTAAAGGTTCTAATGGCGCAGGGAGCTTTTTTCTTAATTGTTTAAGAGGAGCTAACATCAGTACCTGTACATTACTGGTACGATAATAAAAATTCGGCGCCCAAACAGGGCCAACGCGAGATTCGACCATTTGCTTTGGAATCTTACGAAAAAAATCAATATTTCCCGCAGCTGGATCTTGAGCGACTTCATCTAGGTTCGGATTCATTCTAAAGCGATCGTAGTAACCGCCTTTTGGTACTTTGACTTTCTGTTGTCCAAATTCAACTTCAGTAAACTGTTTTTTTGTATTCATATCCGTCAACCTTTACATTGATAAATCACCCAAGAGACCGAATTAAACATTTTGCCTATGAGTTGGTTGAATCACTATAAGTTTAAAGTCAACTTTAATGTCAAGCAGCAAACACGATAATTATCAAATCTGATGCTGTTTTCGTTTATGGAATGTAAATAAATGGGACAATTCAGCATCATTCTAAAATTTTAAAACTATTTATTTACATGCATCTAAGCCAAATTATTCATTTTTTAAGGCTTTCTTATTTTACATTTTTACTATCAAGGTATGACTAAAAGCATTGACCTTAAAGCTAACTTTAATCTTAGTATAGTGTGGCTATTGATAAAGATAGTATTTAAATAACTGACATTGATTAGAACATATATAACCCCTCTAACGTGTAAATCTTACACAGGAGAAACAAACATGGCATACGTTACAACGCAAGATGGTGTCGATATTTTTTATAAAGATTGGGGGCCGAAAGACGCCCAAGTTCTGTTCTTTCATCATGGATGGCCACTCAGCTCAGATGACTGGGATACACAGCTATTATTCTTTTTAAATGAAGGTTTTCGTGTCGTTGCATATGATCGTCGTGGACATGGCCGTTCTAGTCAAGTTTGGGATGGTCATGATATGGATCATTATGCCGATGACGTTGCTGCTGTTGTTCAGCATTTAGGATTAAAAAATGCAATTCACATTGGCCATTCAACAGGTGGAGGAGAGGTCGCTCATTACATCGCTCGTCATGGTGAAGAAAATGTTGCAAAGGCAGTATTGGTAAGTGCGGTTCCACCGATTATGGTCAAAACAGAAAATAATCCTGATGGTTTACCAAAAGAAGTGTTTGATGATTTACAAAATCAGCTCTTTAAAAATCGCTCTGAATTTTACTATAACTTACCCGCTGGCCCATTCTATGGCTTTAATAGAGCGGGTGTTGAACCGTCTGAACCTATTATTTGGAATTGGTGGCGTCAAGGTATGATGGGTGGGGCAAAAGCACATTACGATGGTATTGTGGCATTTTCCCAGACTGATTTTACTGAGGATCTTAAAAAAATCTCAGTTCCCGTTTTGGTCATGCATGGTGATGATGATCAGGTTGTACCTTATGAAAACTCTGGTGCTTTATCAGCAAAACTTGTGCAAAACGGAACGCTTAAAACATATAAAGGTTTTTCTCATGGCATGTTAACGGTCAATGCTGATGTGATTAACCCAGATTTATTGGCATTTATTCGATCATAATCATGATCTAAGCTTAAAAATATAATTGAAAAATAGAAGCTTTAGGGCTTCTATTTTTCATTTATATAAAAAATTGAAAAGATGAGATAAAACCTATTGACATTAAAGTAAGCTTTAATCTTAAAGTAAACTCATACTCAATGAGGACACAAAAATGAAAGTGTTTGAAAGATTAGTTTTCCCAAATGGTTCACGTATTCCTAACCGTATTGCCAAAGCAGCAATGGAAGAAAACATGGCAGATTTAAACCATGCTCCCTCAGAAGAATTAATGCGTTTATACCAAGCTTGGGCCGAAGGTGGTGTAGGACTGATCATTACAGGTAATGTGATGGTTGATCGTCGTGCTATGACAGGGCCGGGTGGCGTAGTGCTCGAAGATGAAAAACACTTGGAAACATTTAAACGTTGGGCTCAAATTGGTCGCTCTAAAGGTGCACAAGTTTGGTTGCAAATCAATCATCCGGGACGCCAAATGCAATCGAACTTAGGACAAGAAACATGGGCACCATCTGCTATTCCACTTGATTTAGGGAAAATGTCTGATCGCTTTAATACGCCAATTGAAATGACGCAAGCAATGATCGAAGAGATCATTCAACGTTTTGCCAATACAGCACAGTTAGGTGAAAAAGCTGGATTTACAGGTGTTGAAATTCATGCTGCACATGGTTATCTATTAAGCCAGTTTTTATCGCCACTAAGCAATAAACGCCAAGATCAATGGGGTGGGTCATTAGAGAACCGTGCACGAATTTTAATTGAAATTGTAAAAGCTGTTCGTGCTGTGGTTTCAGCTAAATTTAGCGTTGCCGTTAAGTTAAATTCAGCTGACTTTCAACGTGGTGGTTTCAGTGCAGAAGATGCTCAGCAAGTAGTCGAAATGTTAAATGAATTTGCTGTGGACTTAGTTGAGTTGTCTGGTGGGAGCTATGAAGCACCAGCAATGCAAGGTCAAGCACGCGATGGAAGAACACTTGCTCGCGAGGCATATTTCTTAGAGTTTGCTCAAGAAATACGTAAAGTAGCGAAAATGCCAGTGATGGTGACAGGAGGAATTCGTCGTAAGCAAGTTGCTGAACAAGTGATTGAAAGCGGTGTTGATATGGTTGGAATTGCAACTGCATTGGCGATTGATCCGAATTTACCAAACGAATGGAAACAAGGTCAAAATGTTGCACCTGAGCTTAAACCGATTACTTGGGAAAATAAAACATTGGCTTCGCTTGCCAACATGGCAACCGTTAAATTTCAATTGCGTAAACTAAGTCTTGGGAAAACACCAAATCCTAAAGTCTCACCGTTGTGGGCATTGATCTTACAACAAGCAGCGATGGCACGTCGGACTCGCCAATATAAAAATCGTATGCGTGATTATGCATTAGCATCTTAAAACAGGGGGCTAGTATGACTGCAAAAGATAAAAGTTGGATGATTTACGGTGCAAATGGCTATACGGGTGAGCTGATCGCCCGCGAAGCTGTGCGTAAAGGTTTAAAACCAATATTAGCTGGACGTAATGGAGCAAAAGTACAGGAACTCGCACAAGAGTTAGGACTTGAGTTTAAAACTTTTGGATTAGATGCTGTTGAACAGGTGATTGAGCACCTTGAAGGTATTGATCTTGTGATGCACTGTGCAGGTCCATTTTCTGCAACCTCAAAACCGATGATGCAAGCCTGCCTAAAAGCAGGCACGCACTATCTCGATATTACGGGAGAAATCGCAGTATTTGAACTCGCTCAATCTTTAAATGATAAAGCACAACAAGCCAATATCGTACTTTGTCCGGGTGTTGGCTTTGATGTTATTCCGACAGATTGTGTCGCATTAACACTCAAACAAGCGATGCCTGATGCGACACATTTAGCATTAGGCTTTGACTCAAAATCAGGCTTTTCACCGGGTACAGCAAAAACCAGTACTGAGGGAATGGCTGAGGGCGGAAAGATCCGTAAAAACGGTAAGATTACCAACGTAGCACTCGCTCATCACGTACGAAAAATTAATTTCGGAGATGGTGAAAAAAGCGCGATGAGTATCCCTTGGGGAGATGTCTCAACTGCATTCTACACAACAGGTATTCCAAATATTGAAGTGTTTGTACCAGCGCCACCTAAAATGATTTGTGGTGCAAAAATGTTGAACTGTATGCGTCCAATATTGAAGCTTAAATTCATACAAAATATGATTAAAGCGCAGATTAGTAAATCTGTTCACGGTCCTGATGAATCTGTGCGTGCCACACTGCCAACTTATGTTTGGGGTGAGGTAAGAAATGCCCAAGGACAAATAAAAACGGCAAGAATACAAACAGACAATACTTATAGTTTAACGATTAGTGGCTCACTTATCGTCATTCAATATTTACTGGAAAATACCGTACAGGGCGGAGCATATACACCTGCGAAACTCATGGGTGCTGATTTAGTCACTAAAATTCCGGGTTCAGGTTCATTTACGATTTCATAAAGGTCTTTCTGAACATTTAAAACCCAACGGTTGATTTTCAGTTGTTGGGTTTTTATATAATTTTGCTTATTTATTTTGAGTTTTATGATTTGTTCTATTTATAAATTTTAAATTAATACTAGATTTAATAAAAAAGCCTCTTAAAATTAAGAGGCTTTTTTTATTTTCAGCGCTAATTATTTTTCTTATGTAGCATCACATTATCTAAAGCTTTATATGGAATTGGCATATTCAATGCTAATTGCGCATCTTTAACAACATCAAAGCGTAAAATCTTAGATGCACCCAGTTCATCCATTAATTTGCTTAAAGGACCGCCATTTTTAGTAAGCTCCACATGCTTTGGAAATAGTTTTTGTCCATATGTAAGCGTGTTAGACTCGACAGAAGTACTATGCCATTGACCATCAACAAGTTGATACATGGTTTTAGTTTCGATCCGCGATTGAGGTTTTACGGTTTTAAGCTTTGGTAATGGCGCTGTAAAACCTAAGTCAGGTGTTCCATTCGTATTGAAAATACGAGCTTGAACCTGCTTTTCACCGATATTTAGGTCAATTGCAGTCAACCATTTTGGTAATTGATAGCCATAAACACCTCGCACACGGGCGATTTCCGTATCTACAGGCAATGCAAGTACATGACCATAATACTGATGTTTACGCATCGAACTGAGTAATTCAGTACTGTTAAAGTGATGTACTCCTGATTGGCGAACAACGATCGCTACAGAAACCTCATCATAAGGATCGACATCTCCAACGGCGTATGAGAAGAATGTAAGTGAAACTAATCCATAGCCCGGCAAAGCGTGTAATGGCTCAAGTGGTGCTGGCAGTTTTGCTTTTAATTTATCAATAGGTGCTAACATTAATAATTGAACATTACTGGTACGGTAATAAAAATTTGGCGACCAAACTTTGCCAACTCGAGTATCAACCAGTTTTTTAGGAATTTTACGAAAATAATCAATATTTCCAGCAGCGGGGTCTTTTGCAACTTCATCAAGATCAGGATTCATACGGAAACGGTCATAATAGCCACCTTTAGGCACTTGTACCTTGTAAGGTCCGAATTCAACAGTAGTCGTTTCCAAAGCGTTCTGAGTGGCATTTACTTTATTCGTCGTAACGCCAAAATGTGTTTCCTCAGCTTGAGCCGATAAACTGATGAGCAAGCCTACAGATATTGCTGAAACTGTACGACGTAAATTTAGATTTTTGAACATTATCATGTTACTCCTATTAACCTTAATTAAATGCTAAGATTAAAGGTAACTTTAATGTCAAGTGATTTTAATAAATAAAATAAATCATATAAATAGCAAAAGGATACTAAAACTAGATAGCGAATAAAAAGGCCAGAATATTTTAAATCTGACCTTTCTGAGTAAATAATATTTAATTAATGCTTTTTAATCGTACGACAACAGCTTTAGCAATTTCTTTGCTTGATTGAGGATTTTGACCTGTAATAATTCGATCGTCTGAAATAACATAAGAGGTAAACGGTAAAAATGCGCGTTTATATTTTGCACCTTTCTCAACAAGTCCATCCTGAAGTGAAAAGGGTACTTGTGACTTGATTCCAGATAAAGTTTCCTCAATATTGGCAAAGCCCGTAACCGTTCTTCCAGCAATTAAAGCTTTACCTTGGGCATCTTGTAAGGGTAACAAACCACCCACACCGTGACACACTGCAGATATCAAGCCACCTTGCTGATAAATTTTTTCACTAATATTCTTCAACTCAAGGTTTTTTGGAAAATCCCACATTGTGCCGTGACCACCCGTATAGTAAATCGCTTTATAACGAGCTGGCTCAACTGCACTCGGCGCTAACGTGGTTCTTAAACGCTGCATAAATTGTAGATCTGCGAGATGTGCTTTTGCAGATTTATCAACATATATGGATTTCAAACTGCGCTCATCTAAAGGTACAGCGCCGCCTTTTGGACTAACAAAGTCCATTTCATATCCCGCAGCTTTGGCGACATCATAGAAATGAGTTAGCTCCGTCAGCCATAGTCCTGTTGTATCAGTACGTGTTGGATAGGCTGAATGGTTGGTCATAACCACAAGGATTTTTCCAAGTGCTTTGTTATTTTCGACTTGAGTAGCCTCGGTAGCATAAACTGAATGGCTCATCGCAAATAGCGTTAAAACCGAGATTAACCACGTTTGAACATTCCAACTTTTAAACATGACAGGTTCCTATATTACACCTGTTTGTTATGCTATGCTTAAAGCCTACTTTAAGGTCAATCTATTTTTTCTAGAAAAAATTAACCTTTGTCATTCGCGTAATACAGATTCAATAAACGCTGCGCATTTTCCTCACAGGTCATCTCATCAGGTTTATTGTTAATCGCAAAAACCATCATCCGTAGGTTCTGCTTACTGATTGCCAATTTTTCCTCAAGATCTTCAATATCTTTAATTTTGCTCTTAAGGATATTGATGAGGATATCATGATCCCAATTGCTGACATTGGAAGGTAGAAAAGCCTTAATTTCAGTGAGTGAGAACCCAACTTGTTGTGCTTGTTGGATCAAAAAAAGTTGTTTGAGATCATCTTCACTGTATTCCCGATAACCATTCGATTTACGTTTTGCCTTTGGCAATAGCTTGATTTGCTCATAATAACGAATCGTAGGTGTACTCAAGCCACTTTGTTTTGATAGTTCACTAATGTTCATCGTTACTGATTTCCTCTTGACATTAAAGTTGACTTTAGACTTATAGTGAATCAAAAGCAAGACTAAAAATAAATCGACAGCTTGAGGTGAAAAATGTCAAAACGTATCTTACATGTGGTGACCAATGTCGCTCAATATGAGGATGATGATCGACCAACTGGCTTATGGTTAGGTGAGTTGACACATGCTTATGATGAATTTGAAAAACAAAATTATATTCAAGATATTGTCAGTCCACAGGGTGGTGTTTCACCCTTGGAGCCTAAAGCCTTAGGTCGTTTTGTCGCTGATGCATCTGTGATTAAACGAAAAAATGATGCTTCATTTATGAAGCTTCTCGAAAATACAAAAAAGCCCTCAGAAATTAATTGGCAAGATTATGATGTGATTTATTACACAGGTGGTCATGGCGTTATGTGGGATTTTCTTGATAATCCTGAATTGCAAGAAATCACCAAGAATATCTATGAAAATGGCGGGATCGTTTCTAGTGTTTGTCATGGTTATTGCGGTTTATTGAATGTGCGACTATCAAATGGTAATTACCTGATTAAAGATAAAAAAATCACGGGTTTTGCTTGGTGTGAAGAAGTATTGGCAGGTTTAGCAAAGAAAGTGCCTTACAATGCTGAGCAAATATCAAAAGAGCGCGGTGCACATTATGAGAAAAAATTAATTCCATTTGCACCAAATGTTGTTCGAGACGGTAATCTGATTACGGGACAAAATCCATTTTCGGCACGCATCACTGCTGAAGCCGTTATCGAAGCATTGAATAGTAAGTAATTGGCATATCTAGTCAGATCACTAATAGATAAATATAAATCAAATAGATATATTTTAAAATCTATCCCAATCTCCATTTAAAACGGCAGGAACATCACAAATTCAATGACACTTAAAATTTTAGGATGAATCCCCCTTTATCAAAGAGGGATTTAGGAGGAGATTCTGTAGTTTTAAACCCATTCAAAGTTGAGATTAGCGTTTAAATTGCCTTTATTAATGCTATTTACGAAGACTCAATGAAAGTTCATCCCAACGTTGTATTGCGGTTTCCATCGATTGCATTTTGACATGACCAAATCCACGGACATCGGCAGGTAATTTAGCAATTTGTGCAGCTACAGATAAATCATAGCGGTCAGGGGCTGAACTAATCGCTTTCACAAATGTAATATAACGATCACGCCAAGCATGTTCTTTTTGACGCTCAAGCTGTAAAGCAAATGGATCAAGGAAAGTTTCTCTAAGCCATTGTAGACGAGCAAGAATCATCATTGGAATACGCATCCAGTATCCAAAAGCGCGTTTTCGTACCTTATCATGTGCACCCAAAGCAGGTGGTGCAAGGTGATAAGTCAAACGTAAACCTTTACCAAACTGCGACTCAATTGATTGTTTAAAACTTTTTCCTGTAAGTAAACGCGCTACCTCGTATTCATCTTTATAAGCCATCACTCTATAGAGTTGCGTCGCAATTATTCCTGTTAATTCTTCTGGCAATACTTTGGCTGCATGTTCCACAAGTGTTCGATACTGCGTTGCATAATCTTGATTCCAATATTCAACCAAGCGTGTAGAACGATCTTCAATCAGTTCGGCTAAAGTCGTTGGTTTAGCAGTTGCAGGAATCGTTGCAATAATGCGTTTTGCCAAATCAGGTTCACTAATCAGGTGGCAACCGATACGGAACGCTTCAAGATTTTTCTCAGCGGCTGTACCATTTAAATGAATTGCTTTTTCAATACTTTCACGTTTCAAAGGAATTTGACCTGATTGCCAAGCCATGCCAAGTAGAATTTGATTGGCAAAAATCGCATCGCCTAATACTTGTGTAGCAATACTTGTTGCACGTAAAGAGACCAATTTTCCTTGCGTAGTTCGGCCACGAAGTCGATCAATCAAATCAGAAATTGGTGCATACCAATCACGAGACTCTAGAAAATCAGAAGTAGGGGAACCATCTTCATTGACGATGACCATAGCATCCATTTTTAACCGAGAAAGTGCTGCATTACTTCCTGCTACAATTGCATCTGCACCGATTAAAACATCACATTTACCAGCAGGAATTTTAGTTGCCGAGATTTGATCATCGTCTGTAGCGAGTTGTACATATGAATAGACCGTACCACCTTTCTGAGCAAGTCCTGCCATATCCATAATGCGCGCAGCTTTACCTTCCAAATGAGCTGCCATACCAAGCAGAGCACCTGCGGTTACGACACCTGTACCACCAACACCACCGACCATAATCCGAATAGGTTGTTGATCAAGTTCAGGAATGATTGGCTTTTCTGGCCAGCCAGCTTCAATTCCTTGAAATACTTCTGGTCGTTTCATGTCACGAGTATGCACAGTCACGAAACTTGGACAGAAACCCTCCACACAAGAAAAGTCTTTGTTACAACTACTTTGATTAATTTGCCGTTTAGTACCTAATGCTGTTTCTACAGGCTCGATAGATAAACAGTTCGATTGTTTAGAACAATCACCACAACCTTCACAAATCTCACTATTGATAAAGACACGCTCTGCTACATCAGGATAAGCATTACGTTTACGACGACGGCGCTTTTCACTGGCACAGGTTTGAACATAAATTAAAGCCGTAACACCTGAAATCTCACGTAATTTGCGTTGTACATCATCCAGTTCATTTCTGTGGTAAATCTCTACGTGAGGGGCGATACCTTCTTCTGCATGAATCAATTCAGGCTCATCAGTGACAATGACTTGTTTTTTAATGCCTTCAGCATCAAGTTGTCGAGTTAACTGTGCCACGCTGAGATGACCATCAACATGTTGACCACCCGTCATTGCAACAGCATCGTTATAAAGAATTTTGTAGGTAATATTGAGTTTTGCTGCGATCGCTTGGCGTATTGCGAGATAGCCTGAATGAAAATATGTTCCATCACCTAGATTGGCAAAAATATGCTTTTCGTTGGTGAAATGAGAAGCACCAGCCCAACTCACACCTTCGCCACCCATTTGTGAGAAAGTTTCAGTACCGCGATCAAGTGATACAGCAATAAAATGACAACCAATTCCCCCTAATGCACGGCTTCCTTCGGGTAATGCCGTTGATGAATTGTGCGGACAGCCACTACAAAAGAAAGGTTTGCGCTCTGCAATATCAAGCACACGTTGTGACTCTTGCTCGGCTTTTTGTAGTAGCTCAACTCTATTTTGAATTTGCGTTTTTAAAGCTTCTGGAATGTCTAATTTTAAGAAGCGATCCGCCAGCATTTTTGCAATAGGTTCAGGTTGGAATTCATAGTGACCAATTAAAGGGGCTTCATCAATAGAAGTACTCCATTCACCTTTACCATCGCATGCTTTACCAATGACGCGAGGGCGTTTGTCATCTGGAAGAGCATAGAGTTCATCTTTAATTTGTGATTCAAGAATCGGGCGTTTTTCTTCTACAACAATTAATTCTTCTAAACCTTCGGCAAATTCGCGCAGACCGTGAGGCTCTAAAGGCCAAATTAAAGCAACTTGATAGACTCGCAGTCCAAGCTGCTGAGCCGTTTCACTTTCGATACCTAAAATACGTAATGCTTCAATGATATCCAAATAACCTTTACCACTTGCGGCAATGCCAATACGCGCATTAGGACAATGCCATGTTACCTGATTCAGTTCATTTTCACGGGCATAGGCCAATACAGCGGGTAAGCGATATTTATATAGACGCTCTTCTTGTTGAATGCCGTGATCAGGCCATCGAATATTGACACCATCTTCAGGCATTTGAACATTTTTAGGCAAAGCAGGTGTGACGCGATCTAAATCAACATGCACAGAAGCAGAGGTTTCAACAATTTCACTTACCAACTTCATTGAAGTCCATACACCAGCAAAACGTGACATTGCGACTGCGTGAGCACCTAAATCAAGAATTTGTTGAATTGAGGTTGGGTAAAAAATTGGAATACCGCAACCCATCATCACATGTTCTGACTGATGTGGAATACTCGAAGATTTACAAGAATGATCATCACCAAAAAAGGCGACTACACCGCCATGTTCAGCCGTGCCTGCAAGATTGGCATGACGTAGAACATCTCCAGAACGATCTACACCTGGGCCTTTGCCATACCACCAAGAGGTCACACCATCATATTTACCTTGACCTGCGAGATTGGCTTGTTGGGTACCCCAAATTGCAGTAGCAGCTAGATCTTCATTTACACCTGGTTGAAAAACAACATGATGGTCTTTGAGTATGCCTTCAACTTGCCAGAGAAAATTATCATAATTTCCAACAGGAGAACCACGATAACCAGAAATAAAACCAGCAGTATGATAACCGTTTAAAGTATCCCGACGTGTTTGTGCAAGTGGTAAACGCACCAATGCCTGAATACCTGTCATGTAAGCAGTACCGTCATCACTTAGATATTTATCTTCAAGTGACACATCCTTTGTTGGAATCTTATTTGGAGTAAATTTTGTAGCTATATTCATTTATGTCTCCTTAGAATTTTGTAGTTCGAGCTACTTTCTTTTTTCAACTTCCAGTTGAATATTTGGAGTAAATGACATACTTAGAAAAAGATTGATCAGTTCTTTTAGAACCGTAGAACTGTTCAATGTATGTACATTAATGTCATTGTGATTGATCCAGACTGGTGCAACAATGCGTAATTAAACAAAAGATATTTACGTTATGCGCAAAAATCTTGATGGTGGACTACTTCATGCAATGCATGCTTTTCTGAAAGTCATTGATAGTGGAAGCTTTACAGCCGCCGCAGAGCAGATGGAACTAACTACAGCGCAAGTATCTCGACTGATTAGCGAGTTAGAAGGGCGTTTAGGAACAAAACTACTACAACGAACAACGAGACAACACGCATTGACCGATATTGGTGCAACTTATGCAGAGCAATGTCGTCAAGTGCTTGCAATGGTCGACGAAGCTGAAACTCAAGCCATGGGTAGGGCAACTAAACCTCAAGGAAAGTTACGTGTTTTGAGTATGGCGAGTTTTGGCCATCACTATGTGTCACCAATGATGGCAGAGTTTTGTCAAACCTATCCCGAACTCACGGTTGAATATCGTACTTCACAGAATGTCCCAGACCTTTTAGGTAAAGGCATTGACGTCAGTTTATATCTTGCAGAATCGTTGGCTGATTCCAGATTTGTTGCTCGCCAAATTGGGACGATCTTTTCAGTACTTTGTGCTTCTCCCGCATATTTAGAAAAATATGGTGAACCAAAATCATTGGATGATCTACAAGAACATGCGTGTCTCAGACTAGTGAATCCGTCAATTACACCGCAATGGCATCTGGTCAGTGAAAAAAGTTGCTCTTATCAAATTGATATTACAGGGCCATTAATTGCAGATTCACCTGAGCTTTTACTCGACATGGTACAACAAGATATGGGCATTGCATTACTGCCGACTTTTGCAGTCATAGAGGCTGTTCGTACTGGACGATTGCACCGTATATTATCTGACTGGAGATCACCAAATATTGGTGTTTATACCTTATTACCATCCCGACATTTTATTGATGCCAAAACACGGGCATGGTTAACGTGGGTAGAGCAGCATATCTCTCCAAAAATTCAGAGTGATACAGAGTATTTTTTATAATCAAAACTCGACATCAATACTTTAAGGAAAAATAAAAAGGGAATACATCTGGTAAGTCAATAATCAACCAGATGTATCAATTAATGATTAAGCGCAACGTGACTTTAGATAAGAATTTGTATAATTAGATAGACTTTTTCGACCCAATGCCTGACTGATATTTTGACTCGCTGTCATCAATTTCTCTAAATCAATTCCTGTTTCAAAACCCATATGTGAAAGCAAATAAAAGAGATCTTCTGTCGCGACATTGCCAGAAGCACCTTTTGCGTAAGGACAGCCGCCAAGACCTGCTAATGATGAATCAAAAACACGAATACCTTGTTGTAAAGACTGATAAATATTGGCAATTGCCATGCCATAAGTATTATGAAAATGCCCAGCCAAAACTTTGCTATCAAGTTCAGCTAAACATGCTTGCCACACCTTTTGAACTCGATCTGGCGTAGCTGTTCCAATGGTTTCACCCAACGAAATTTCATAGCATCCCATCTCATAAAGCTGCTTAACCACTTTTACGACTTGCTGTGGCTCAATTGCGCCTTCATAGGGGCAATCAACGATACAAGAGACATAGCCTCTTACACGGATATTGTGTTGTTTGGCTGCTTGCATGATTTCGGAAAACTTTTCTAAGCTTTCATCAATAGAGCAATTAATATTTTTACGAACAAAGCTTTCAGAAGCAGCCGTAAATACAGCAACTTCTTTGCAGCCAACAGCAAGTGCTGTTTCAAAACCTTTAATATTTGGTGTGAGCAAACTCAAATTAAGATCAGCTCGATGTGGCAATTGTTTAAATAACTCATCACTTTGAGCCATTTGAGGAACCCATTTGGCTGAAACGCATGAACCAACCTCGATCGACTTTAAGCCAGCATCGATCAAATCAGTAATGAAATTTAAACGCTGCTCTAATGTGAGCGTCTGTTTCTCATTTTGAAGCCCATCACGAGGGCCAACCTCTACAATTTTGACAAACTCATTCATGCAACTTCTTCCTGATCAGGTTGAAATTCTACGAGTTCGTCTCCCGCTTTCACTTGATCACCGACCTGAAAATAAGCATCTAAAATAATGCCATCCTTCGGTGCTCGAATGGTGTATTCCATTTTCATCGCTTCAAGTGTCAACAGCACATCATCTTTTTTCACCGTATGGTTCGCACCGACTAGTAGTTGAGTCACGACACCCGGCATCGGGGCTTTAAGATGTCCTTGCTCATTTTGTCCTTCAGTTTGATTGAAATTTTGGCGGATATAATCAAATTTATAACTCTGGCCAGAGTGGAATAGAGTGATGCCTTGCTGACTTTGATTAAAAGCTAATTTATGTTGATTACCGTTAATCAGAATCTTGGCTGTATTCGCATCAAGCAACTCACCTGTGATCTGATAATGCTGACCATTAAATTCTGCGTTAAATCCTTGCTCAGCAGCTGAAAATTTAATCTGAATGCTGTTATCTAAATAATTTAATTTAATGCTGTGCTGGTAGGCAACATTACTCCGCCATAATGGCTGTGCCAACCAGAGTTGTTTTTGAGCTGATTTGTTATTTTGCATTTGGTTTAAAAACTCAATAAATGCAGTCGCAACAATAAACTCAGGTTTTATATTCGCAGGGCTAAACAAAAATTGTTCTTCACGCTGAATCAAATTTGTATCTAATTTGGCTTGTTTAAAAGAGTCACAACGAACAATCTTTTCAAGGAACGCAATATTGTTGCCTAAGCCATCCACATGAAATTGGCTAAGTGCGTGTTGCATTTGAATTAAAGCAGCTTCACGGTTTTTGCCCCATACAATCAATTTTGCAATCATTGGGTCGTAGAATGTAGTGATTTCATCGCCCTCGACAATTCCACTATCTACGCGGACGTATTGGTTTTGAGGTGGGTAGCGCAGATAGTCAATTTTGCCAATTGCAGGCAAAAAGCCTTTTTCTGGTTCTTCTGCATAAATTCGTGCTTCTAAGGCATGTCCATGTATCTGCAATTCATCCTGCAACTTTGGCAACGGTTCACCATAAGCAACACGCAACTGCCATTCCACCAAGTCTTCACCTGTAATCATTTCGGTCACAGGATGTTCGACTTGTAGACGCGTATTCATTTCCATGAAATAAGCAGTACCGTCTTGTTCTACAATAAACTCAACTGTTCCTGCACCCACATAATCTACGGCACGAGCGGCATCAATTGCAGCCTGTCGCATAGCATCCAGTTTTTCACTTGGCATTTGTGGTGCTGGTGCTTCTTCTAGCACTTTTTGATGGCGACGTTGTACCGAACAATCACGCTCAAATAAATGAACATAATTCCCATGTGTATCACCAAACACTTGTACTTCAATATGACGTGGTTGAATCACATAACGTTCAATCAAAACATCATCATTGCCAAAGCTCGATTTCGCTTCGCGTTTACAAGAAGCAAGGGCATGTAAAAAGTCTTCGCTACGTTCAACGAGACTCATACCTTTACCACCACCGCCAGCACTCGCTTTAATTAAGATAGGATAACCAATACGATCTGCTTGCTGTTTTAAAAATTCAGCATCTTGATTCGTTCCGTGGTAACCCGGTGTTAATGGCACACCAGCTTTTTCCATCAATGCTTTGGAGGTCGCTTTCAAACCCATGGCTAAGATGGCTTCTACAGGTGGGCCAATGAAGCAAATATTGTGTTGCTGACAAGCGAGCGCAAACTGGTCATTCTCAGAAAGAAAACCATAACCAGGGTGGATTGCCTGACTTCCAGTATCTACCGCCGCCTGAATAATACGATCAACCTGAAGATAGCTCTGAGTTGCAGGAGACTGTCCAATATAAATTGCCTCATCGGCGAGTTTTACGTGCTGTGCATTTGCATCTGCATCTGAATAAACAGCAACCGTCGCAATACCTAATTTTTTCGCTGTGCGAATTACGCGGCAAGCAATTTCGCCACGGTTCGCAATCAAAATCTTCTCAAACATGTTGATTGTCCTTAATTGTTGTTATTCGAGTTAGAAATCCAAGCAGGCTGCTGCTTATTTAAAAAGGCATTTAAACCTTCTTTCGCTTCAGCACCCTGACGGACTTGTGCAATATGTTGTGCAGTTTGTTGTAGCATTACATCACTCATCGGTTGCTTACTCACCATTTGAATCAACTGTTTAGATGCTGCTTGGGCATGTGGGCCACCGAGCAATAACGCATCAATCACATCTTGAACTTTCTGGTCTAAATGTTCAGCATCCGTTACTTCATGTGCTAAGCCAATTTGTTTGGCTTCGATTGCAGAAATACGCTCAGCAGTTAGAAAGTAGCGCGAAGCTTGTCGTTCTCCAATTGCACGAATCACGTAAGGACTAATAGTCGATGGAGCTAAACCCAGTCGAACTTCAGACGTTGCAAATTTTGCTTCATGACTCGCAATACAAATATCACATGCTGATGCCAAACCCATTCCACCACCAAAGGCAACACCATGTACACGAGCGATTGTGGGCTGCTTTAAAGTGGCCAATGCATGAAGCATCTCTGCTAATTTCAACGCATCAGCTTCATTTTCTACTGAAGAAGCTTGACCAGCTTGCTTCATCCAATTCAAGTCAGCGCCTGCGGAAAAACTTTTACCACGACCAGCTAAAACCACGACACGAATATCATCACGGTTATTTAATGTGTTAAAGCAAGCATGAAGCTCCTCTATCACGATTGTATTAAAAGCATTGTGTAGTTCTGGTCGATTAAGCCAGATATAGGCAACCTGATCCTGTTGTTCGAGTTGTAAAAATTGATAGCTCATACAGACCTCTTACATACGGAACACGCCGAATTTTGTTGGTTGAATAGGTGCATTCAATGCAGCTGCAAGACTTAAACCCAAAACATGACGAGTTTGAGCAGGATCGATTACACCATCATCCCATAAACGTGCAGATGCATAATAAGGATGACCTTGTTGTTCGTACTGATCACGGATTGGCTGTTTGAACTGATCTTCTTCCAGTGCAGACCATTCTGCACCTTTTTGTTCGATCTGATCACGTTTCAAAGTTGAAAGCACACTAGCGGCTTGTTCACCACCCATCACTGAAATACGAGAGTTTGGCCACGTCCATAAGAAGCGTGGTGAATAAGCACGTCCACACATTCCATAGTTACCTGCACCAAAAGAACCACCAATAATCAGCGTTAATTTTGGAACATTGGCTGTTGCAACAGCCATCACTAACTTCGCGCCATGTTTGGCAATGCCTTCATTTTCATACTGACGACCCACCATAAAACCAGTGATATTTTGGATAAATAGCAAAGGAATATTGCGCTGAGTACAAAGTTCAATAAAGTGAGCGCCTTTCTGCGCGGATTCAGAAAATAGAATGCCATTATTGGCAATAATTCCAACAGGCATACCATACAGGGATGCAAAACCCGTGACCAATGTTGACCCAAAACGCGCCTTAAATTCATCAAAACGAGAACCATCAACGATACGAGCAATCACTTCACGAACATCAAAAGGTTTTCGTGCATCACTTGGAACAACGCCATATAACTCTTTGGCATCGAATAATGGCTCATCAATTTGTTTACTTAGATCATTCGGCTTTTTATTTAGATTCGCAACGATGTTACGAGCAATTGCAATTGCATGTTCATCATTTTCAGCAAGATGATCAGCGACCCCTGAAAGGCGAGTATGAACATCACCACCACCTAAGTCTTCACTGCTCACGACTTCGCCCGTCGCAGCTTTAACGAGAGGAGGACCACCTAAGAAAATCGTACCTTGGTTTCGAACAATAATGGTTTCATCTGACATAGCAGGCACATAAGCACCACCAGCAGTACAACTTCCCATGACCACTGCAATTTGTGCAATCCCTTGACTCGACATACGGGCTTGGTTGTAAAAAATGCGTCCGAAATGATCACGATCAGGGAAAACTTGATCTTGCATAGGTAAATATGCGCCACCAGAATCCACCAGATAAATACAAGTTAAGTGGTTTTGTTCAGCAATCTCTTGGGCACGCAAATGCTTTTTAACTGTCAGTGGATAATACGTTCCACCTTTGACCGTTGCATCATTGGCAACGATCATGCAAGTTACTCCATTGACTTGACCAATCCCTGCAACAACACCCGCAGCAGGAATATCATCTTCATAAACCTTATACGCCGCTAACTGACCAATTTCTAAAAAGGCAGTACCTACATCTATAAGTTGGTCAATACGATCACGAGGTAACAGTTTGCCACGCGCCAAATGTTTCTGACGTGCATTTTCACCACCACCAAGGGAAATGGATTGCGCAACCTGTTTTAAATCTGAAACCAAGGCGTTCATGGTTTGTTGATTTACTTTGAAGTCTTCGCTTCTTACATTAATTTTGCTTTGTAATTGGTTCATCAGATGCATCCTTATTTGTCGTTATTATTTGGTTTCATTAAACAGCTCACGACCGATTAACATACGGCGAATTTCAGATGTTCCCGCACCAATTTCATAAAGTTTTGCATCACGCCATAAACGACCCGTAGGAAATTCATTGATATAACCATTTCCACCTAAGGTCTGAATTGCTTCACCTGCCATCCATGTTGCTTTTTCAGCAGCGTATAAAATGGCACTTGCAGCATCTTTACGCAGACTGCGATCATGATCGGCCTTATCACAGGCTGCACCGACAGCATATACAAGTGCTTTACAAGCTAACCAAGTTGAGTACATATCGGCAAGCTTTCCTTGCATCAGCTGGAACTCACCTAAAGCCTGACCAAACTGTTCTCGTTGATGAATGTAGGGGATAACAACATCTAAACAGGCATCCATAATGCCTAAAGGGCCAGCACTTAATACGGCACGCTCATAATCCAACCCACTCATTAAAACTTTTGCACCGTTGCCGACGCCACCAAGTACATTCTCAATTGGTACTTCAACATTATCGAAAAATAGAGGGAAGGTATTTGAACCGCGCATACCAAGCTTGTCTAAATGCTTACCATGATTAAAACCTTTCATATCTTTTTCAATTAAGAAAGCCGTCATACCTTTAGCGCCAGCATGAGGGTCAGTTTTGGCATACACCACCAAAACATCGGCATCACCGCCGTTGGTAATCCACATCTTTGAACCATTAAGAACAAAATGATCACCTTTTTGTTCAGCGCGTAATTTCATACTCACCACATCTGAACCCGCATTTGGTTCAGACATAGCCAACGCGCCGACAAAATCACCTGAAACTAACTTAGGTAAATATTTTTGTTTTTGCTGTTCACTACCATTACGGTTAATTTGGTTGATACATAAGTTTGAGTGTGCACCGTAGGATAGACCGATTGCTGCTGAAGCACGAGAGATTTCTTGCAAAACAATAATATGCGCAAGATAACCTAAATTTGTACCACCATATTCTTCAGAAACCGTTAGACCTAATAAGCCCATATCTCCAAACTTTTTCCACAGATGTGCAGGAAAGTGATTATCTTGATCAACTTGTTGAGCAATCGGTGCAATTTCTTTTGCACAAAATGCCGCAACTGAATCTTGAAGGGCAATTAGTGTTTCATCCAGACCAAAATTCAAGCTACGTAGGTTCATTGTGTTCATCCCATTGGTTATATTTGTTGTTCCATAAGCATTCTTGTGTGTGCTTATGAAGTACCATACAATGAATTTTTAAAAAAGTGAATAGAGATTCATAAATTGATTTACAATTCACTTTATTTGTTAGAGAATAAATTTCATGAGCTATAAACGATCATCTTTAATGCAAGAAAGAATGGAACAGAATCGTAAGGCGATTTTAAGTTCTGCTCGAAATCTAATTTCAGAAGGAGGGTTTAAAGACGCACAAATTCAAACGATTGCTGAGCAAGCAGGTGTTTCGAGTGGGTTGGTTTATCGCTACTTTGACAATAAAAGTCAGGTACTGATCGAAGTTCTATCCGAAGCCATCAATACCGAACTACTGGTAATTGATGCGATTACGGAAAGCGATCTATCAGCCGAACAGAAATTGCATAAAGCGGTAGCAACTTTTGTAAAACGGGCACTGAATAGTCCCCAGCTTGCATATTCACTGATGTTTGAACCCGTTGATTCAACGGTCGAGCATGAGCGTTTTCGTGTTAAGCAGTTGATTAAACAGAGTGTTATTAAAATACTTGCTGATGGAAATGCAAGTGGTGAGTTTGTTTTAGAGGATTTGAACACTACAGCGCTATGTGTAGTTGGTGCCATGACTTTCGTTGTGGTTGAACCTTTAGACCCAGCTCAAAACACAAAGTTTGATCAGCAACATAAAGACTATTTTTCAAAACAGATTGCTGATTTTTGTGTAGATGCCGTAAGGAGAAAGCAGGCATAAGCAACAATTAAAACCACAGAATAGGCAGTTTGAAGAGTAGTTGCAGTTACAACAATTAGATGATGTAAGAACAGAATTAAAAAGAATCAAGGAGAATGATTCAATGCAACACGTACGGTTAAGCTATGCCTCTGGAACAAGTTCGCAGCCCTTATTAGGGATGACGATTGGAGAAAAATTTGATCAGGCTTGTCAGCAATATGCTGATCAAGAAGCGATTGTAAGTTCACATCAGAACAGACGGTTAACATATAGAGAATTACAGCAGGAAGTTGAGGCATTTGCCTGTAGTCTGCTGAAACTCGGCCTCAAAAAGGGTGATCGGCTGGCAATTTGGTCCCCAAACTGTGTAGAGTGGACAGTCACCCAATTTGCAGCATTTAAAGCAGGGATTGTTTTAGTTAATCTCAATCCAGCCTATAAAAGCCATGAACTTGAGTATGTGCTCAATAAAGTCTCTTGTAAGGGCTTAATTATCGCATCTCAATTCAAAACAACAAATTATCAGGAACTTCTCACTAGAATTGCGCCAGAAATCAGCTTTTGTACGGATAAGATCATTCATACTGAGCGTCTGCCATTCTTAAAATTTGTTATCAAAATTGATGAACAACAACATACAGGGATTCATCGTTTTAGTGATCTGGTCACACCACCAACTGCCGATCAACTTGATCAACTCGATCTTGCAAGCCAACAACTACAATTCGATGAAACCATTAATATCCAATTCACTTCTGGTACAACTGGCAATCCGAAAGGAACCATGTTGACGCATCATAATATTCTAAATAATGGATATTTTGTCGGTGAGGGCATTCGCCTAACGTCTAAAGATAAAGTCTGTATTTCTGTGCCATTATTTCATTGCTTTGGCATGGTGATGGGGAATCTAGCATGTATTACGCATGGCGCGACAATGGTATATCCTTCAGCCGTGTTTAATCCATTAGATACATTAAAAACCATTCACGAAGAACGTTGTACAGCTGCTTACGGCGTACCGACGATGTTTATCGCAACGTTAGAACATGAACAGTTTAATGAGTTTGACCTGTCAAGTTTAAGAACGGGCATTATGGCAGGTAGTCCTTGTCCACGTGAAATCATGCAACGTGTGATCGAGCGTATGCATATGTCTGAAATTACAATTTGTTATGGAATGACAGAAACTTCGCCTGTTAGTGCTCAAAGCTCTGTCAACGATACCATTGATAAGCGCGTAAGTACTGTCGGTCGTGTACACCCACATGTTGAAGTCAAAATTGTTGACCTTGAAGGGCAAATTGTTCCGACAGGTACTTTAGGTGAATTATGTGTACGTGGTTATTCAGTTATGGCTGGATATTGGGGCGAAGAAGAAAAGACACGTGAAGTGATAGACGCAGCGGGTTGGATGCACACGGGTGATATTGCAGAAATGGATGCTGAAGGCTTTGTTAAAATTAAAGGACGAATCAAAGATGTCGTGATTCGTGGTGGTGAAAACCTCTTTCCAAAGGAAATCGAGGATTTCTTATATACCCATCCGGATATTAGCGATGTTCAAGTGATCGGACTACCTGATCTTCGTTATGGTGAAGAATTATGTGCTTGCATTATTTTGCATGAGCATCATCAGTGTGATGAAGAGAGTATTCGTAGCTTCTGTAAAGACCACATTTCACATAATAAAGTGCCACGTTACGTTAAGTTTTTTAGCGAGTTTCCAATGACTGCTTCTGGCAAAGCACAAAAGTTTAAGTTACAAGAAATCATGCGTGCTGAACTGAACTTAACGGCGACCGTGTTTGACTAGGAAAACAAATAAACTATTGAAAGAACGTATTGAAATAGCTTGAACACAGGTAGATAAAAATGGCAAAAGATTTTAATAGCTCGAAAGTAGTCGATGAATATGATCAGCATATCCGTAAATTAATTCCGGGTTATGAAATGCTCCATCAACAAGTGGATGCGATTTTACAGTCAGTTTTACCTCCAAAAGCACATATCTTAATTGTGGGCTGTGGTACAGGTTACGAACTGGAATATCTACTTAAGAAACACCCTGATTGGATGTTCACTGCAGTCGATCCATCAGCACCCATGCTACAAAAAGCGCAAAAACTTGTTTCAGACATAGGAAAATCTGATCAAGTCTCATTTGTACATGGTGAAACCTCAGCTTTAGCCGATCAAGCTTGTTTTGATGCAGCACTTTCAATTCTTGTCGCACATTTTATTGCTGATGGCTCAAAAAAGGCTTTCTTTCAAGAGATTTATAATCGTCTGAAAGACAGCGGACTTTTAATGACCTATGACTTGATGACTTGTACCGATTCTCAACAATTTCAGGCACTACAACATTTGTGTCAGCACAATGGACTGACATCAACCCAGTGCCAGAAAATGATTGAGCGTCTACATCAAGATTTTTCAACCGTTAGTTTTGATGAATATCAGCAATTATTACTCAAAACAGGCTTTGAGCATGTGTATTCCTATAGTCAGATTTTGATGTATCAAGGATTGATCGCACACAAAAAGCAATCGGATGCTTTAGTGATGCAAGATTCTAAAAATGTGGCTTTAACCCATCATGGAATAAAACATTAATACTAAAATTTAACTTGTAACTTTTTACCAAGCGTTTGATTGACAGTGGCTCATATTTGCCACTGCGTACTTCTTTTGCCTGTGAAAAGTGAAATTCAAATTAAATAGGAGGTGAATCACAGATAAATCAATGTGTTGAGATTAAAAACAAGAAATGCAATGCGGTTAGGTATGACTGCAAAGGATACAAAGCAAACAAATAACGATCTTAAAAGAACTTAATGATCAGGAAAGAAGGAAGTTTATTTAAATGAAAAATTTCATTTTAACGGTACAGAAAAGTGTTTTGGCTCTATCCGTAGTGACTGTCATGTCACCTACATATGCAGCTTCTGAAAGTGCTGAAATCGAACAGCTACGCCAAGAGGTGAAAGAGCTAAGAGCGATGTTGCAACAGTATGTACAACAATCTACGCCTGTACAGACAGCGGCAGCACCCTCAACACCAAGTACGACTATGCCACAAACGGTTCAACCATTTACGCCTAAACTCAGTACAAAATCAGGTGCTGAAGTCAATTTGTATGGTTACATTCGTGCCGATGCCTCATATCAAGCTCAAGGTGCATCGAGTATGTATAACAATATCAGTGGTGTTCCACTAGAGGGTACACCTGAAGAGTCTCAGCAAAAAGACCGCTTGCACACTACAGTGAGTGTGACACGTTTTGGTTTGAATTTTAAAACGCCATCTGCTCTAGGGGACGTAGTTGGAAAATTAGAAATGGATTTCTTCGGTGGGTCATCCCGTGATCAATTTCGTATTCGCCATGCATATTTGACCTTAGATAAATGGTTAATTGGTCAAACATGGTCAACGTTTATTGCACCTGAATACTATCCTGAAACCATTGATGCAGCGACTTATGTGGGTGGTGCTTTACAACGTTCGCCATTGGTTCGTTATAGCGATAAGCTCTCAGAAAATACCAGTTTTGCACTAGCGGTTGAAGATCCAAAATATACAGCAACATCTGACCCCGACAATGAAATACGCTTACCCGCATTTGTTGGACGCGTGAATCACAAATTTGACAATGGCTCGATGCTATCGGGACGTAGTTTTGTTGCTGAGAAAAAAACCAGTAATGACAATGAATGGGCATGGGGTGTAGGTTTAGGAGGTAAATATCAGCTCAATCCAAACACATTCTTAAAAGCAGACTACTACCACGTCAAAGGTGATGGACGTTTCCTAATGTGGACCAATAGTGGCTATGCCATTGATGACAAAAATAATATTCAAACCAATGAGTTTGACTCAATTTCAACGGGTATTACACATCAATTTAACTCTCAGCTTCGCTCAACATTGGGCTACGGCTATATGAAAGCTAAAGACAATAACGACTTTGCCCGTATCCAAAAAGATAATCCAAACCAAAACAAAGAGCTTTGGCAAGGTTGGATTAATGCCATGTACAACCCGTATAAGCCAATTACGCTGGGTATGGAATATGTCTACGGCGAACGCGAAACATTTGATGGCCGCTCAGGGACAGATAACCGCATCAATATGATGGCGAGCTATGATTTTTAATATAAATAAAGCCTTGAATAATATGTTTTTTCTTTAAGGTGCATTATGTCGTTTTAAATAATGATTAGGAAATTATCTCATTGAGGAGATGAAGAATGACAACAGTTAATGTAAATGCAGTAATTGATCAAGCAAAATTTACCCCATTTCACTGGACGATTTTACTCTGGTGCTTATTAATTATTATTTTTGATGGTTACGATCTCGTCATTTACGGTGTGGTATTACCGTTATTGATGCAAGAGTGGTCATTAACCTCGGTTCAAGCGGGAATGTTGGCCAGTACCGCACTCTGTGGGATGATGTTCGGTGCCATGCTTTTTGGTGCATTGGCAGATAAAATTGGCCGAAAAAATGTCATACTAATTTGCGTGACATTCTTTAGCGGTTTTACATTTTTAGGTGCATTTGCATCAAGTCCTTTCGAATTTGGCATTTTACGGTTTTTAGCAGGTTTAGGTATTGGGGGCGTGATGCCAAACCTTGTTGCGCTGACTTCTGAATACGCACCCAAACGCATACGCAGCACTTTGGTGGGCACAATGTTTAGTGGCTATGCAATTGGTGGGATTCTTTCTGCACTTATCGGTAGTTATCTAGTCGAAAGTCAAGGATGGCAAATCATGTTTTTGATTGCAGGTATTCCTTTACTTTTATTACCAGTGATTTGGAAATTTCTTCCTGAATCTTTGACCTTCTTGGTTAAAACAGGAAAGACTGAACAAGCACATCGAATTATTCAAAAAATTTCACCAGAACAAACTATTACCAGCAGCACTCGCTTAACTTTAAATGACGATAACGTCCCAACAGGCAGCTCAGTCAAAGGTTTGTTCCAGCAAGGACGTGCATTCAATACACTGATGTTCTGGGTATTGTTCTTTATGTGCTTATTGATGGTTTACGCATTAAGTAGTTGGTTGCCAAAACTGATGCTTGCGGCAGGCTATTCACTTGGCAAAAGTATTTTGTTCTTACTAGCTCTCAATGTCGGAGCAATGATCGGTTCAATTGGTGGCGGTATTCTTTCTGATAAATTCCATTTAAAACCCGTCATTATGGGAATGCTAATGGCAGGCGTTGTGGCGCTCGTTGGCTTAGGATTTAACTCACCAGCTTATGTTTTATATGGTTTAGTTACTGTGGCTGGTGCTGCAACTATCGGTACTTCAATTCTACTTTATAGTTATGTTGCTCAGTTTTATCCACTTAGCGTCCGCTCAACAGGCATTGGTTGTGCTTCAGGTGTTGGACGGATCGGTGCAATTGTCGGGCCAATTTTAACAGGCATGTTACTGACCTTAAACCTTCCACATACAATGAATTTTGTGATGATTGCTATTCCAGCCATGATTGCAATCTTTGCGATTTTAAGCTTAAAGCGTCATAAGTTTGATGAACCAGAACATCAAGTGGAACAAATAAAAGTAAGCCTAAGTGAGTCGAGTAATGCTTAATCTAATTAGCAAAATTTAGTTCTTTAAAAGAAGAATAAAAAGCCCATTAAATATTTGATGGGCTTTTTAGCTATATAAGCAATAATACAATATAGATATGATTTTATTATTCAATTTTAAATTCCAACTCAGCAAAACAAAAAAAAGCATTCATAAATGAATGCTTTTTCTAATTTCAGATTTTAAATATTTAAATTTCAATCGCAACAGCCGTTGCTTCACCGCCGCCGATACACAACGCAGCAACACCTTTCTTCTTGCCTAAACGTTTTAATGCATAGATCAATGAAAGAATAATTCTGGAACCTGTCGCACCGATTGGATGACCTAAAGCACATGCGCCACCGTGAATATTGACTTTCGCTTCGTCAATTCCTAGTTCATAAATAGGCGCCATTGCAACCATCGCAAAGGCTTCATTAATTTCCCAAAGATCGACCTCATCCACAGACCAGCCAGCATGATCAAGTACTTTTTGAATTGCACTGATCGGAGCAATGGTAAATTCACTAGGATGTTGTGAATGACTTGATGTTGCTACGATTTTTGCAAGAACACCCAAACCATTTGCTTGAGCATAATCTTCTGTAGAAAGCACTAAAGCTGCTGCACCATCCGAAATCGAACTCGAATTGGCTGCTGTAATCGTACCATCTTTGCTAAAAGCAGGTCGTAAGGTTGGTATCTTGTCGAGATTCGCTTTTAATGGCTGCTCATCTTGATCAATAACTTCAGTACCTTTACGCGTTTTGATTTCAACTGGAACGATTTCGTCTTTAAAATATCCTTCCGTAATTGCAGCCTGAGCCTTTTTGAGCGAAGAAATTGCAAAATTATCCATTTGTTCACGAGTGAAACCTTTGGTATTTGCCATATCCTGTGCAAAAGAACCCATTAGACGGCCTGTTTCAGCATCCTCAAGACCATCTAAAAACATATGATCTTTGATCTCACCATGCCCCATACGATAACCACCGCGTGCTTTGGGTAAGATATACGGCGCATTGGTCATAGATTCCATGCCACCCGCAACCACAATATTTGCGCTGCCAGCTTTTAATGTATCAGATGCCATCAATACCGCTTTCATTGCAGAACCACAAAGTTTATTGATCGTTACAGCACCAACATGATCTGGCAATCCAACTTTACGCATTGCTTGACGAGCAGGGCCTTGTCCAATCCCTGCACTCAATACACAACCGAAAATGACTTCATTCACTTGATCGGGTGTAATACCTGCTCTCTGAACAGATTCTCGAATCACAGCTGCACCTAACTCAGGCGCAGTTAAAGATGACAAGCTCCCTTGAAAACCGCCCATTGCAGTACGGCTACCAGATACAATCACAATTGAACTCATGTTTATATTCTCTTTAAATAACTTATAGACTTAAAAAAGCTCTAGAAAAACTAGAGCAATGTCATAACAAAACTAAGCAACTAATGATTTATTAAAAATTAATGGCACACCTGTAGCGGCTTTTATTTGCTCTAAGCTGACATCTTTGGCAAGTTCAATCAGTTCAACACCTTGTGCCGTAATATCCATCACGCCTAAATCACTAATAATTCGATGGACTACTGCTTGACCAGTAAGCGGTAAACTGCAATTTTTCACAATTTTAGCTGTTCCATCCTTAGCGCAGTGTTCCATCAACACCACAACTTTTTGCACGCCAACAACTAAATCCATTGCGCCGCCCATACCTTTTACTTTTTTGCCTGGAATCATCCAATTGGCCAAATCGCCTTGTTCAGAGACTTCCATTGCACCCAAAATTGCAATATTCACATGACCGCCACGAATCATGGCAAAAGATTCAGAGCTAGAGAAGAATGCAGCGCCTGCACGCGCAGTAATGGTCTGTTTTCCAGCATTGATGAGATCAGCATCTAATGTTGCTTCAGTTGGAAACTCTCCGATACCTAACAAGCCATTCTCTGATTGAAGCCAAACATTCATATCTTTTGGAATATAGTTAGCAACAAGGGTAGGTAACCCAATTCCAAGATTGACATAAAAACCATCTTCGAGTTCTTGTGCGGCACGTTGTGCCATTTCATTACGAGACCAAGCCATTTATACCGCCTCCATGCTTAATGTTTTTTGTTCAATACGTTTTTTTGGGGTTGCATTCAAAATAATGCGATTGACATAAATTCCTGGCAAATGAATTTCATCTGGATCTAGCTCACCGATTTCAACAATTTGTTCAACTTCAACGATGGTGATCTTGCCAGCCATAGCACATTCAGGATTGAAATTTTTGGCCGTTTTTCGGAAAATCAAATTACCAGCTTTATCTGCTTTGTAAGCTTTAACCAATGCCACATCAGCTGTGAGTGATTCTTCTAAAATATAATTTTTGCCATGAAAAGATCGCTGTTCTTTGCCTTCAGCAATCAAGGTACCAACACCTGTTTGAGTATAAAAAGCAGGAATACCCGCACCGCCAGCGCGTAGCTTTTCAGCCAAAGTTCCTTGTGGAGTAAGTTCAACTTCTAGCTCACCATTGAGATACTGGCGTTCAAACTCTTTGTTTTCACCAACATAAGAGGAGATCATTTTTTTGATCTGTCTAGTTTGTAGTAAAATACCTAAACCGAAATCATCAACGCCAGCATTGTTAGAAATACATGTAAGTCCTTTGACACCACTTTGCTTTACTGCGGTTATCAGTTTTTCTGGTATTCCACACAATCCAAAACCGCCAACAGCAAGTGTCTGATGATCGAAAACAATCCCTTTGAGGGCATCCTCTGCATTGCTATAAACTTTATTCATTCTGTTGTTTTCCTTTTATCCCTTAGCATTTTTATTATTAGCACTTCGCTTTTTGATGTAGAAGTTGATTTTTTTAAAGGATTAATGAGGAAAATTAATAAATGATAGTTTTAAATGAAATACCATGTAGAAAACAATTAAATAAAAATTTGATTTATATAGATAAAAATTAAATTAGACTGGGTGCCCTAAAAATCATCGGAAAAATAATTTAATTTTTAAAATTTATGCTGTAGTAAGGCATCTATGAATTGCTCTGAAATATTCGACATTTCAAAATTCTTTTTATAAACAATACCCACTGTTTTATGGATCGTTTCTGATTCAAGCTCAAGCAGAACATTCTGCTGTTGATCGATGTGTTTGGCAAAATGTCGAGGGATCGCACTTACCCCGATACCATGTGCCACAAAACTCGATAAAGAAGAGATTTGATGACATTCTACTTTCAAATCAAGTGTCATTTCATTTCTCAGGCAGTTTTGCTCAATCAAATAGCGAACAATCGAGGGCTTTTGTAAGGTAACAAATGGATTTGAAAAAAGCTGTTGCCAAGTAATAGCGCTCGAACTAGCGAGAGGATGCGACTTCGGTAACAACGCTAAGAAGTCTTCTTCAAATAGCGCTTTAAACTCTAAACCCTCACTCAAATCAGGCTCAAAACAAATACCTATTTCAAAAATACCATCCTGAACTTTTTCAATGATTGTTTCATTTGGAATGTCGTGAATAGAAAAGTTTAGATTAGGATGTTGTATCAAAAAAGCATGGATAACTTCTGGTAAAATCGCATGGGTTACGAAAGGCATTGATGCAATACTGAGAGTGCCACGATTCAACTTGAAACGTTGTTTAACGTCATTTTCCATCTCATCCCAATTTGCCAACAACTTCTTAGCATAAGGAATGAGTGATTTACCTTCTTGTGTGAGTTCTACACGGCGTGTATTACGATTAAAGAGCTTTCCGCCCAATTCATCTTCTAGACTTTTTATACTTAAGCTCAAAGCGGACTGACTCAAGTGCAGTTCAAGCGAAGCATTGGCGTAATTTAAAGTACGTGCGAGTGCTAGAAATGCTTTTAACTGCTTCAGTGTCATCCTTTTCCCTAAATAAAATCATTCTATTATGCTAATTTATCGTAAAAATGAACTAAATGTTATTGTTGACAACCATTTTCAAAGAAAAGTTAACCAAGACTGCAAACAAAAACTCCCACAATAAAAATCGTGGAAGTTAGCTTTAAAGATTAGAGAAATTTATATTTCTTTAAAACTTACACTTTTAGTTTTTTAAGTCCACGGCTCACACCATTTTGTAATGCCAATTTGATAATTGGACCAATAAATGGCACACGACCTTTAAAGCTAATCGTATAGTCCAAACGACTACGATTATTTCCAAGATCACTAAATTTCATTACACCGCGATGTGCTTTGATTGGTGAAATACCACTCGTAATAGCATATTCGATCAGTTCATTTTCTTTATAAACTAAGTTCGTTTCAACAAATGAGGGGGCTAAAGGAATAGACAGTTTACGTGCAGAGCCAACGCCATTTCGAGCATCTTTACCATCACTCAAGCGCGTTACTTTTGCTGGTGCGAAAAGCTTATTTAAGTTTTCATGTTCGCTAAGCACCGCAAAAACTTTCTCTACAGGTGCATTAAATTCTTGGGTGATTTTAATTTGTTGCATTTTTAGCATAACCAATACCTTTTATTTTTTGACATGATGGATTGTCAGTTTGAAAATATTAGCATGCTTTGTAATTGTCAGACTATTGCTTTATCGGAAAAATATTAATCACAGCCGAGGTACTTGCAGATCGTTTTGACTGTGAAATAGGCATGAGCGAGAGTATCAAATGACAGGAAGCCTATGAAAAATCAGTTATATACAAAACAGAAATATAGAATCCTTCATTGATTAAGCAAAAAATCTTCAATATATGGCTAAATTCATGGCGAGATTGAAGATCTACATCGCTGAAATATGTCATAGAAGATGCTTGTTCAAATAACAAAAATTGTGAATACTCATGCCCGAAAAATTCAAGCTATATGATTTTCTTTTGGGGTTAGGCGACTACTGTGAATATATATCCATTTTCATTTTCTCATTTACAAAAAGCACTGTTGGCTGTTGGTTCATTTTCTTGCTTGGGACTTAGCTCAATTGCGGCACATGCTGAAGCTGAAAATGATATTCAACAGCTCGAAACCATCAAACTCACTGCTCAAGCCTCACAATCCGCTTATTATGCACCCACAGTGAATTTATCAGGATTTACTCAACAAAATCTTGCTGAAATTCCGGCATCAATCAACACAATTACAGCAACACAAATTGCTGATCAACATGCCAAAACATTAACTGACATCGTGAAAAATGATGCTGCGGTAGGTGATGGCTATGCACCGATTGGCTACTATTCAAATTTCATGATGCGTGGGTTTGCCTTAAATGCGGGTTCAAGCTATTTATTAAATGGAAACTTAGTTCGTGGCGAACAAAACATCGCTCTTGAAAATAAAGAACAAGTTGAAATTTTGAAAGGGATTAGCGCGATCCAGAGTGGCATGTCTACACCAGCTGGTGTTGTAAACTATGTTACTAAACGTCCTAAAGATGTTCGTGCTCTCACTTTGGAAACAGATAGTCAGGGTGGTTATCGTGTCGCGACAGATCTAGGCAGCTTATTCGGACAAAATCAACAGTTTGGTTATCGTGTAAATATCGCGAAAGAAGAAATCCATCCATATGTAGAACATGCAAATGGGCAACGTTTATTCGGCTCGATTGCTTTTGATTGGAATCTTTCTGATCGCTCTAAATTAGAGTTTGATATTGAGTCACAACGCCAACGTCAGCGATCAGTTCCGGGTTATCAACTACTTGATGGGAAAACGGTTCCTACTGGTGTCGAATGGGATCGCTTACTTGGTCACCAAAGTTGGAGTAAACCAGTTACCAATGAAAGTTTAAATGCTAACCTGAAATATCTTTATAAAATCAATGATAGCTGGACGGCAAACTTATCAGCTTCACAAAGCCGTGTTGTCGTAGACGATTATTCTGCATTTCCTTGGGGATGCTACAGTGATATTTGCGAGTTCACAGGTCTAGGCAATACCTTTGATAAAAATGGTAACTATGATATTTACGATTTCCGTAGCCCAGATGATAGCTATCGCACTAATCAGTTCAAGGCGGGTTTAAACGGTAAATTTAATACAGGCACTGTGCAGCATACACTCAGTCTCGATTTAACGAATAGCTATAAGCGTCATGCACAACATGATCCGATCAATGAACTGGTTGGCACAGGAAATATTTATACCAATACGGTGAATTACAGTCCTACTGATGTTGCTTTAGGTAATCGCTATAAATCATTAGATAGTCAACAAACTGCTTTGAACCTACTTGATCAAATCGACTTTAATCGCGAATGGTCTATGCTAGTAGGTGGAAAACTGTTGCATTTAAATGAAAAAGCATTTGATGCAGAGGGTAGTACTATTCGTGACACGGATTTAAATCGCTTCTTACCACAGTTCGCCGTGATGTATCAGCCTTGGGAACACACTCATCTATATGCTTCCTACGCCAAAGGTTTAAGTGATGGCGCCCAAGCGCCGTGGTTTGCAAATAATGCATACGCAACCTTAGCACCACTCCGCTCTAAACAATTTGAATTAGGCGTAAAACAAGAATGGCAGTCTTTGCTCTTCACTGCGGCATTATTTGACCTAAGACAAGATCATCAATATACCAATACGATGGGTGATTTTGTCTCAGAAGGGAAGCAAAATAATCTTGGTTTAGAATTAGGTCTACAACGGCGCGTAGGTCAAAACTTAGATATCAGCTCGACGCTCGCACTGACACGTTCTCGCTTAAAAGACTTAGAAGTAACAGACTATCAAGGTCATCAAACACAAAATGTACCTAAAGTACGCTTTGCCACGCATCTTTCTTATCAAGTTCCGCAGTTTGAAGGCTTACGTCTATTAGCGGGGATGCGATACAGTAGTAGTAAATATGCCAATAAGACAGGAACAGTAAAAGTTTCTGGTTATAGTGTCTTTGATGCTGGTGCAGCTTACAACTTCAATGCTTATGGCTATGAAAATACGTTAAGACTCAATGTAGATAATCTTTTTAATAAAAAATACTGGCGTGATGCAGGTAGTTTCTTTGGCGATGATTATTTATTCCTCGGCGCACCGAGAACAGCTCAACTATCTTGGACTGTTAACTTCTAAAAAACTCAACTTTAATCTGTTTAAAACTGTCTGAGTGTTTCGCACAGACAGTTTTTTTGTATCCATAAGAAACTTAAAAAAACCCTTAAAGTAAGATATTCATTATTTATGAGTGAAGGGATGTTAAAATCAAATCGCGCAAAGCAAATAACATAATCAATTTAAAAAGATCACATCACAAATAACTCTAAAAGGTATCTATACAATGAAGAAAATTATCTTAACAACGTCTATCGGTTTAACTACGTTATGCATGATAAATCCAGCCTATGCAATTGATGCGAAATACAGAGCTAAACTTGAGCGCTCTGGATGTACACAAGTTTCTGAGATGCAGGGTTGTGACATCAATAAATCTAAAGCAGAAAATGCAAAAGCTGGATTTTTAAATAATACAATAATAAATACAAACTCTTATACTGGAATTTGGACTGCAAAAAATTCAAATACAGGCCAAACAGTAGCAAAAATTCACGTTGATCATAATCAAAAGGTTTGGGTCAACGGGCAGGAGGTAAAAGCCAAAACGAGTGATGGTGGATTAATATTTAAACAAGGCTTTATTACTTTCAAGCTAGAAGGAGATCCTAAACACCAAAATGAAAGTGTTTGGCATGATTCCGATGCACAGACATCTGGACCAATTCTAAAGACCAACTAAACTAGAAAATTAAGCCGTTAAAATAAAATGAGTTTTAATGGCTTTAAAAACTATCTCATTCACAATAAAAAATTCTAGTTATAAATCGTCGTAGAAAATAATCATTCTTTGCTCATAACTTATCTTCCATAAATCAATTAAAAAAATGCTCCACTTTTCACGCTCTATTAATAAATTTCACACCATGAATTTCATTCATCTTTGACTGAGACAATATCATTTTTATTCATGTATTGATTCGGGTATAAATTACAACAAGAAATTTAAGTTATCTCTCAAACATTAGGTAGTAGATCAAAATGAGTAAAGAATTTGCATTTACGATAAAAAGCATTTGTTTCGATGAAAACTATCATCCGTCAAACAATACGCGTATCACAACAAACTTCGCGAATTTAGCGAGAGGGGCAAGTCGTCAAGAAAACTTGCGTAATACACTACAAATGATTAATAACCGTTTCAATTCGTTAGCACATTGGGACAACCCAAATGCTGATCGTTATGCACTTGAGCTTGAAATTATTTCAGTAGATATAGATGTAGAAGGCAAGGGAGAGACATTCCCGACAATCGAAATTTTAAAAACAAATATTCTTGATCGAAAAACCAATAAACGCATCGATGGTATCGTTGGCAATAATTTTTCATCTTATGTTCGTGATTATGATTTTAGCGTATTACTGCTAGAGCATAACAAAGATCAAGCGACATTTAGCACGCCTGAAAACTATGGCGAGCTACACGGTAAGATTTTCCAGTCATTTGTAAATTCAGAAACCTACAGCAATAACTTTAATAAAGCACCTGTTATTTGTCTCAGCGTTTCAACGACGAAGACATATCACCGAACTGCAAACCAGCACCCAATACTCGGTGTTGAGTATGAGCAAGATGCATATTCATTAACAGATGAGTATTTTGCAAAAATGGGTTTAGAAGTGCGTTATTTCATGCCTGCAAATAGCGTTGCACCTTTAGCATTTTATTTCCGTGGTGATTTGCTCAATGATTACACCGCTCTTGAATTGATCAGCACCATTAGCACAATGGAAAGCTTCCAGAAGATTTACCGTCCAGAGATCTACAATGCAAATTCTCCAGCAGGTAAATGTTATCAACCAAGCTTGAAACATCAAGATTACTCATTAACACGAATTGTTTACGACCGCGAAGAGCGTAGCCAATTGGCTGTGAAGCAAGGCAAATTTACAGAAGAGCAGTTCATCAAACGGTATCAAAATATCCTTGATCAATGGGCTGCAAATTACGCTGTTGTATAACTTAGTATAGACAAGATTTTTATTATGAAACGATTATTACCGACTTCAACTGCTGGCAGCTTACCAAAACCATCTTGGTTAGCTGAACCTGAAAAACTTTGGTCTCCTTGGAAATTAGAAGGAGAGCAGTTGATTGAAGGCAAACAAGATGCACTACGTTTGTCATTACAAGAGCAATTACATGCTGGTATTGATATTGTCAGCGATGGTGAGCAAACCCGTCAGCATTTTGTTACGACCTTTATTGAACATCTCAATGGTGTAGACTTTGAAAAGCGCGAAACTGTAAGAATCCGTAATCGTTATGATGCTAGCGTTCCATCAGTTGTAGGTGATGTATCTCGCCAAAAGCCTGTTTTTGTTGAAGATGCTAAGTTTTTACGTCAACAAACCAATCAACCGATTAAATGGGCGCTTCCTGGGCCTATGACTATGATTGACACGCTTTATGATGGTCACTATAAGAGTCGTGAAAAATTGGCATGGGAATTTGCAAAAATCTTGAATCAAGAGGCACGCGAATTAGAAGCTGCTGGTGTCGATATTATCCAGTTTGATGAGCCAGCATTTAATGTGTTCTTTGATGAAGTGAACGATTGGGGGATCGCAACTTTAGAAAGAGCGATTGAAGGCCTAAAGTGTGAAACTGCGGTTCATATTTGCTATGGTTATGGTATCAAAGCTAATACAGATTGGAAGAAAACTCTTGGTTCTGAATGGCGTCAATATGAAGAAGCTTTTCCGAAGCTACAACAATCTAATATCGACCTGATCTCGTTAGAATGTCACAATTCACGCGTGCCAATCGATCTACTTGAACTCATCCGAGGTAAAAAGGTGATGGTTGGGGCGATTGATGTAGCAACCAATACTATTGAAACACCAGAAGAAGTTGCAAATACTTTGAGAAAAGCACTTCAATTTGTAGATGCGGATAAGCTTTATCCTTGTACAAACTGTGGCATGGCGCCGTTGTCTCGTGACGTTGCGAGGGGTAAATTAAATGCCTTGAGTGCTGGTGCAGAGATTGTCCGTAAAGAGCTATTGGGCAATTAACTTAATCTCTAAGTGTGTAAAGAGTTAAGTATTTGATACATATAGTCAAATTCTTAACTCTATGCGTAACTTAGACAAAATAAGCTTTAATAGTACTTATTTAAACGATGTAACATGAAGTAATCGTATCGCTAAATTCGAAAAAGATACGATTCAATTTAGGAACAATGTGATGATTGAAGCAACTGACTTTAGAAATGCTATGTCTTTGTTAACAAGTGCAGTAAGTGTCGTGACTACTGCAGGCATGTCTGGTCGTTACGGTTTCACTGCATCCGCTGTGTGCAGCGTGACAGATACACCTCCAACATTATTGGTGTGTATGAATCTTGCTTCTAGCTCACATGTTCACTTTGTCGATAATAAAATACTCACCGTTAATGTGTTAGCCGCTCACCATGAACATATGTCTAAAGTATTTTCTTCAAGATTAAGCCCAGAAGAACGATTTAAACATGGTATTTGGACTGAATTAGAAACTGGTGCGCCAGTTTTAGATGATGCTTTAGTAAGTTTTGATTGTGAAATTGATCAAATTCAAGAAATTGGAACACATAGTATTTTTATGTGTCGGATTGTAGCGATAAAACAGAGTCTTCATGATCAAAGCCTAGTTTACTTTAATCGTGCTTATCATCAAGTTGGGCAGACAGAAGTTGTTTAAACAATTGTTTATATTGCTAAAATCATTAACAATACATCAATAAGCAATCTTTGACTTATCATCAGCATTTAACAAATCAGTAGTAGCCTATATTCACCGTTATTTTCCATTGGTGCTCTATGAACACAAGGTAATACGTGTTGAGTAGGATGATCAACAGCCAACCGCCAAAGATTTCCTAGACCTAAATTTATCGGTTTTGCATTTGGTTTAGGTTGATAATGCAAATCAAAAAAATTTTCCTCTAGGAAGTTTTCAAATTCAGCTTCAGGACCATCATATAACGCCTTAAGTTTATTTCTAATCTCTGGTATACAAACTTTTTGTTGAACCTGACTATTAGGAATAATATCGCTGGCAGCACCGTAATAGGTGCATAAAAAAGTGTCTGTTTCTATTGGTGATCGATCAATATGGTATGAATATACATCAGTAGAAATGAAATCTAACTCGTTATCACGTTCGTAACATTTGAGTAAATTTAAAGAAGGAGAAGCTCCAAAATCGGTAAGATAATGTATATCTTTTAAAATAATTTCTCTCGCTAAAATACCATCTTCTGAAAGCTGTAATTCTAAAAGATCTTCTTCAGAAACTTCAGTAATATCTTCTTTTAAATCAAGTTTATTAACAATTTCTTGAAAATCACCAATCAAGTATCTTGACCAGCAAATAGCATTCATATCTCCATGAAAACTTGTTTCTATAAGCTCGGAAAAAGAAGATACTGTGCCAACTTGAGTATTCCCAGACAGCGGATTTGACATACTTGAGTGAATTAAATGATAGATCTTGTCTCATAATACACTGAAACTGATACAAATCCTGCATATGTGAAGGTTTTTAAAAACTAGAAACTTTATTTTTCTAAATACTAGGCTGATAAAGGAATGAAGTACGTAGTTGTAGATGTGAAGCTACAAATGCCAGTTGAGTTACATTATTTCGCATAATGTATATTATGTTAAATAAGATATCTAAAGACTGTAGCCTACACAACACTGTAGCTAGCTTATGACCTAATCTTTGTTCCTTAACTTTCAGAATTTATATTAGGAACATCTAAAGATACTTTTACCCGATCCAATACAACCGTTGTCTTAAACCATTCGACATTAGAATTATTGTGAAATAATTCATCACAAACCTCCTGAAAGCGCTTCATACTTGGGACTAATAAAACAAGCATAAAATCTGCTTCACCAGTGACGTAATAACATTGTTGTATCTCCGAACTAGAAAAACTTTCTTTAATTACATCAAGATCTGTATTGTGCGTTTTATTAAGCCTAACTTCGACGATAACTGTGATCACTTGATTAAGTTGATCTGGATCAAGTACGGCAACATTTCCAACGATATAACTATTTTCACGCAACTTTTGAATACGCCGTTGCACCGAAGCCGTTGATAAATGCACAGCTTCTGCTAATTCACGTAATGGAATCAAGCAATCCTTTTGAAGCAGTTTCAGCAATGAATAATCGAATTTATCTAAAACCATATTACTCAGCACCATGAGAAATTTTCTCATTTATCTTAAGAAATTAGAGCCTAATTATCAATCAAACTGAAATAAAATATCGTTTAAATAATTCAATTAGTACAGATCTATGCATACTCAATCAAATACAGTTCTTGGCATAACATTTAATGTAATTGCCTCTTTATTATTTGCATTAATGTTTGCATATACCACCCTACTCCATTCATTACAAGGAAATGAAATCTACGGTTGGCGTATATTACTCACATTACCATGTCTGACACTTTTCATTATTGTTCAAGGAAATTGGTCGCAAGTCATCACTATTTACAAACGCCTACACAACGAACGCTACTTATTTTTAACTCGTTTTTTATCGTCTTTTTTGATTGGAATACAGCTTTGGTTATTTATGTGGGCACCTAGCAATGGCTATGGGCTTGATGTTTCCTTAGGCTATTTTATCATGCCAATTACTATGGTGATTTTGGGTCGTATAGCATTTAAAGACAAAATGTCACGTTTACAAAAATTATCCTGCATTTTTGCAATACTTGGCATTATTAATATGCTGGTTATATCAAAAACATTAACATGGCCAACTTTACTCATTTGCTTAGGCTATCCAGTTTACTTTTGGTTAAGGCAAAAGACCAATACCAATAATATTGGTGGCGTTTGGTTTGATATGGTGTTCAGCCTGCCAATCAGTCTCTTTTTCATATTACAAGGTGGAGTTTTTTTAGGTGAATTAGGCTCTATTTTTGACACGCTTTGGCTGGTTTTAGGTCTAGGACTCATCAGTGCACTAGCTTTAGGATTCCAATCTCTTTCGGCTCCTCATCTCAATCTTAGCCTTTTTGGTCTTCTAGTATATGTTGAGCCAATATTATTATTGATGGTTTCTATCTTGCTTGGCGAAACAATCAAGCCAGCAGAATGGCCGACTTATATCGGAATTTGGTTAGCGGTTTGTGCACTCGTAGCTGAAGGCATTATAAGTTTAAGAAAAAAGCGTTTTGTCTAATTTTCAGAACAGATAGCATTCAAAATAAAGGGCTAATCTGTTCTTTTAACAGAGAAAATTTAACTGAATCAAAATTAAAGCTTATGCTTTTCTATAGATTGTAGGTGTTAAACCTACCCACTTCTTAAATGCTCTTGTGAAATGAGAAATATCTGCATAACCTAAAATATTAGATATTTCTTGGATAGATAACCTTGTACTTTTTAACAATTTCTCAGCGTACTCTCTACGAGCCTCAGCTAACACAATCTGAAATGAGGTTTCTTCAGATGCAAGCTGACGCTGCAAACTTCTAACAGATGTTTTTAGTTCTAGAGCTACTTGGTTCAAATTAACACTATAATCTTGAGAACCGTGAAGTAACTCTTTAACTAAAATCTTCGTGCTGTTTAGCTTCTCTTTTTTTATGATTTGTCGTTTTACATCACGCTCACATTGTTCCTTTAGCAACCTAAAAACCATTTCATCTGCTGTTGGCAACTGATTGGTTAAAAATGCTTTATCGAATATCAAGCAATTACTTTCTTGACTAAAGTGAGACTCAAAACCTAACAATTGATTGATATTACTAGAGTAAAATACATCAACCTGTGTGAAATTGGCTTGAATTTTAATATCAGTTTTAAGCAAATCTTTAATTAAACTAGCAAATCCTAAAATGGAAAATAATAATCCATTGTTACTTAGATTTTCTGAAATGAATGATTGATCAAAATAAATGTAGGCTTTGTTCTCTTTGATTTTTAAAACAGGCTTGAATACCGAGCAATGTAGTCCTATAAATTTTTCAAGTATTTTGATTGCTTGCAACAAATTTTCAGCAGCTACAGCCGCAACCCCAACATGACCATAGCAAGAAGCTTTCATAGACTTCGCCATATGAATAATCAGCAACTGATCCTCAGTGAAAATGATCGAACTATCAATTAATTCATTGAAAACATTTAGATTTACATACCAAAATGGGGCTTCTATATCTTTCATTTCAATATCGAAGTCACTCAATAATTGCTCTACTGAAAGATTTCTGGCCCTTAACGCATCAACTAACAGATTGACATAAGTACCAGGCAATTTAGCAGACATTTTTCTTCCTTGGAATTTAAATTGGCGTAAAATGGTAAAAACTGGCGGTTCATGAACTATGCCAGTTTTTACGACTACGGCATAGTATTAGGAGTCAAATAAATTAATTACGACGGTATTCTATCTATGAATATTCTTATTGTTCATGCTCATCCTGAATCAAAATCCTTCACTACTGCATTAAAAGATAAAGCTCAGCATGTATTTGAAGAACAAGGCCATACAGTTGAAGTTTCAGACTTATATGCGATGAACTTTAATCCAATCGCCTCACAGAATGACTTTGCAAACCTTAACCAACCTGAATATTTTAACTATGCCTTAGAACAAAGACATGCTTACAAGCAAAATTCCCTAGCACCAGATATTCAAGTTGAAATCGAAAAAATTAAACGTGCCGACCTACTCATCTTTAGTTTTCCACTTTATTGGACATCTGTACCTGCTATCCTAAAAGGCTGGATTGATCGTGTTTTTGTTTCTGGTCTGTTTTATGGTGGAAAACGTTTTTACAATCATGGTGGTATGGCTGGTAAGAAAGCGATGCTATGTTTCACTTTAGGTGGACGCGATTATATGTTTGGCGAAAATGCGATACATGGTTCAATTGCAGAATATCTATCTCCCATTCAACGCGGAACACTTGCCTATGCTGGTTTTGAGGTACTACCGCCCTTTATTGCTTACCATGTTCCTTACATTTCAAATGAAGATCGACAAAATATACTTATAAATTTTGAAGCCTATTTAAATGATCTACAGAACTTAGAACCATTAACATTTCCTTTAATAGAAAATTTTGATGAAAAAATGCGACCATTGCCTTGATGAGTAAGCATAAAAAACTGTCACATAGCCCCCAACTATGTGACAGTTTTATTCTTTTAATTCTTATGCTGTAGTTTATAGCAATCATCCAAAGCCAATTCATAATATGCCAGACCATCTTGAGCTGCTCTAAACGCTTTTTTCTGCAAGACAGGATCTTTGTCACACAATCTTTTGATAAGTTCCATCGCTTCGTATGGATGTAAATCATCATAATGTGCATGAGCTCGCAACCAAGCTAAAGATCTTTTATTAATATTGACTTCAGGGTGCTCTGTATATGTCTGTATACCTTTATATACTTGAATTGTCCAGTCACCTGTCGCCCATTCAATTGCGAGATTTGTAGCTGCGATACTTTCCGCTAAAGTGCCACGAAAATTCATATCCCATAGAAAGTGATTTACTGCATTCATGGCTGCTGGAGGTCTTACTTCATTCAGCATTTCGACTGTTAAACCGAATCCCCCAGCCCAATCCTGATACCAGTTCAAGTGACGCTCTTCCACTTTAATATTTTGAATGAGCCAATCTCTAGTCTCAGTTACGCCATCTAACGAAAATGCTGTCGCTTTTGCTAAAGCCCCAGCCATATACGACGGAAAATGAGCGACCAAAGGATAAAAATTTAAAAGTGCTGAACGGAAACACTCAAGGCTTAAAGTACCATTTGCCATGTCTAAGAATAGAGGGTGTTTACTTACCCTTTCTTTAGCTGGCACAAGATCATCCCAAAAACGCTGGGACCATTCTGAATGAGTCGTAATTTCTAGTTTTGTTCCATATTGATTCATAGCAGTCATTGCGATGCATCCTATTTCGTATGACTTAATTCAATCACGTTCCATGATTGTTGCTTTTTTATAAATTGTATCCTAATACAGCAAATATACAAACAATGTTATTTAATTTGTAACAGTTTTTATTCGATTCACCTTTATCAGGTTGAATAATTATATTATTTAGATGTAAAGTCTAGGTATATATTCGAAAAGTATATAAATTTCTAATAATAAAAAGTTGATTTGGGTAGTAAATAAATATTTTTTTATTATCTAATACACATTTTATTTAATTGGGTGTAACGTAGTAAAAAGTAATCCCTATTTTACATTTATAAAAACATTGGGAGTGGTGAGAGATAAGATGAAGTTGAAAGCTTCCAATATATTGGGACAAGAACAAATCGACTTACTAATTTCTCGCGGGCTAAATTTAGTTTGGTTTCCTAAAGAATTAGAAGTAATTTATCGAGATCAGTACAGAAATGAAGCTGCACATGAGTTTCGCTATCGTGCGCCAATTATCTTAGGTTTATATTTATATCTTAGCTTTGGTACCTATCAAGTTTTACCCGAAGACCTCCGACTTACTTGGGTTGCCTTTTATGGTTGGGTTGGGGTCATCATCTCAATCGCTTGGGTCATCGCCTTCGTTCCAAAACTCAATAAATGGTTTGATCATTATGTGGGTTTAGGGTCTATGGGTGCTGTAGCTATTACGTTCACCCTTATTAACGTTTTAGAGCAAGGTCAGAACAATGTTCTATTCCATGCAGCTATGATGTATGCAGTTGTCATCATTTACGGTTTTGTTGGAATGAGATTCTATACTGCGATTATCGCGGGTTGGTGTGGTGGCTTAATTGGTGTGATTGCAAGTACAGCACTAAGTGGTTCTATTGATTGGACTTTCTTGAACAGAACTTATACATTTAGTAGTTTTCTCGGCATGGCACTGGCCTATGCCACAGATCGTCAACATCGAGAAAATTATCTACAAAACTGCATGCTTGAATTAAACCGTCTAGAATTAATGCGTCAAGCTCAACAGCTTTCAATCCTATCTCAACAAGATGCATTAACGGGTTTAGCAAATCGTCGATATTTGGATGAAGTGCTTGAAAATGAATGGAAACGTGCCATTCGCCATGAAGTTCCGATTACTATCATGATGATTGATATCGACTTTTTTAAACTTTACAACGATACGTTAGGACATATTCAAGGCGATCAATGCCTTCGCAGAATTGCAATCCTGCTCGGCTCAATCGCATCAAGAAGTGGTGATCTTGCTGCGCGTTATGGCGGTGAAGAGTTTTTGTTACTGTTCTCCATGACAGATAAAGAACAAGCAATTATCCAAGTTCAACGTTTAATGGAACTTGTCCGAACGATTGCGATTAACCACCCGAAAAGCAGTGTATCCAAGCATGTTACGATCAGCGTTGGCGTAGCTACGATGACTCCACATTTAAATGATAGTCTTTCGGAGTTTGTATCACAGGCAGATCATGCATTATACATCGCGAAAAGTAATGGTCGAAATCAATACCATATTGCAACTTCAGATAATGTCATTTCTGAGGCACTATAATATTTTAATTATTATTTAAAAATATTTAATAATTTTTTTATTTAAATTAATTTATTATTAAAAAGACCCACTGATAATATTTTACCAATGGGTCTATTATATTAAGGCTCGATTGGTTTAAATGGTGACAATACGTCAGCATTTTGTGCACGATTTCTCATAAAATGATCCATCAGAACAATTGCTAACATCGCCTCAGCAATTGGTGTTGCTCGCACACCCACACACGGATCATGACGACCTTTGGTGAGTACATCAGTATTTTCACGGTCGATTGTAATCGTCTTGCCCGGTGTGGTAATGCTTGCCGTTGGTTTTAATGCAATCGCAACACGAATTGTCTGTCCACTTGAAATTCCGCCAAGTATTCCACCAGCATGATTTGCAAGAAAGCCATCAGTGGTGAGCTCATCACGCGTTTCATGCCCAAACTGACCAGCAACAGCAAAACCATCACCAATTTCAACACCTTTTACGGCGTTAATGCTCATCATGGCATGTGCAATGTCTGCATCTAAACGATCAAAGACTGGTTCACCCCAGCCAACAGGTACTTTTTCAGCAATAATTTCTAATTTTGCACCACAACTTGTACCTTGCTCACGCAAAGAAGTGACGAGTTGCTCAAAACGAGGAACTGCATCTACATCACCACAGAAAAAAGGATTATTCGGCACTTCTGCCCAATCTAATTTCTCTGCGACTTCATTACCGATTTGTGTCACATGTCCACGAATATCAATACCAAACTTTTCAGCTAAATATTTCTTAGCAATCGCGCCTGCTGCAACACGCATTGCAGTTTCACGAGCACTAGAGCGACCACCACCACGATAATCACGGAAACCGTATTTATGCGTATAAGTATAGTCTGCATGGCCTGGACGGAAAGTTTGAGCAATATTGCCATAATCTTTAGATTTTTGATCTGTATTACGTATCAATAAACCAATCGATGTACCTGTCGTTTTACCTTCAAAAACACCTGAGATAATTTCGACTTGATCAGGCTCTTTACGTTGTGTCGCAAACTTTGATGTACCCGGTTTACGGCGATCTAAATCTTTTTGCAAATCTTCTTCACAAAGTTCAAGACCCGGCGGCACACCATCGACAATTGCCATCAAACCAACACCATGTGATTCACCACATGTTGTTACTCGAAAGAGTTGCCCAATACTATTCCCTGCCATGTTTTAGCCCCTTACTTAATTTTGAACTGATTGCTGAAATATTTCTTTATAACGGCGGCATTGTTCAGCAGTTAACGCAAAAATACCTGAACCACCTTTCTGGAAAGTTAACCAATGGAAGTCAACTGTATTGAAGTTCTGACGCATTGCCCATTCAGAATTACCCACTTCAATTACAATGAGACCGTCTTCAGTTAAATAATCAGCTGCTTGAGCTAACATTTTGCGAACTAAGTCCAAACCATCTTGACCTGCTGCAAGTGCAAGTTCAGGTTCATGTAAAAACTCTTCTGGTAAATCAGCCATATCTTCAGCATCCACATACGGTGGATTGCTCACAATCAAGTCATATTGATTTTCAGCTGGAATCTTTGCAAACAAATCAGATTCAAGTAATGCAACTTGATATTGTTTATCATGATGTTCTGCATTGATTGAAGCAACTTCCAATGCTTCTTTTGAAATATCTGTCGCATCAACTTCAGCATCTGGATAAGCATAAGCAAGCGCAATTGCGATACAGCCCGAACCCGTACACATATCAAGAATACGTTGAGGTGTTTTAGGATTTTGGTTTTCTGGTAAGCTATTTAAGGCTTCCAACATTTGACCATTTTCATCTAAGCAATATGGTGCAAAACGTTGTTCAATCAATTCTGCTATTGGAGAACGCGGAATAAGCACACGCTCATCCACATAAAATGGCTTACTAAAGAAATAAGCAAGGTTTAATAAATAAGACGTTGGAACACGCTCATTGATACGGCGTTCTAATAAGCTGAGGAATTCGGCTTTTTCACTTGGTAAAAGCTTCGCATCTAAGATTTCAGCATCAGCGTTCCACTCAAGTGAAAGCGTTTGCAAGACAAGCGCCGAACTTTCTGCAAAATAATCTTCTGTACCTTGACCTAAGTGTGCATCGTATTGGCGAAGTGCTGTCACACCGAAACGGATGAAATCTCGAATGCTGACTAGGTTTTCAGCCGCTTCTTGTAAATGTTCAGGGCTGATTGTAGGTCGCTCCACTTAGGCGTCTCCAAAATGCGAATTGCAAAAACGCTTTATTCTAACGGGATTCAGCCTTATTTAACAGTAAAAAAACCGCCGATGATTAAGGCGGTTTTCGAGTTAATATCGTGGAATATTAGACTTACAAGCCTAATTTTTCAGCAACATAATCTGAGTCTTTATCGCCACGCCCAGATAAATTGACTACGATCTTGATATTTTTATCTAACTTTGGCGCTTCACGTAAAGCCCAAGCAACTGCATGTGAACTTTCTAAAGCAGGAACAATCCCTTCAACACGAGAAAGTGTCATAAATGCATCTAAACATTCTTGGTCAGTCGCTGTTTCATACTGTACACGACCAAGTTCTTTAAGATAACTATGCTGTGGCCCAACACCGGGATAATCCAATCCTGAAGCAATTGAATGCACAGGCAGTGGTTCACCTTTTTCATCTTCAAGCACGTAACAAGCCATACCATGAATCTGACCGGGTTTACCTAAAGTTAGCGTTGCAGAGTGTTTATCTGTATCCAAACCATGTCCAGCAGGTTCAACACCTACCAGTTTTACTTCTGGCGTATTCAAAAAGGCAGTAAAAGCGCCAATTGCATTTGAACCACCACCAACACAAGCCACTACATAATCAGGATGTTGACCAAAACGTTCATTTGCCTGAGTTTTAATTTCATTACCAATGATTGATTGGAAATCACGAACCATTTTTGGAAATGGATGTGGTCCAACCACCGAACCTATCGCATAAATATAGTTTTTAGGATCTTTTAAATATTCTTCGAAAGCACTGTCTACCGCATCTTTTAGTGTTGCAGTTCCCTGTGTGACTGAAACAAGCTTAGCACCCAAAATTTTCATTTTCACAACGTTTGGATGTTCTTTTTCAATATCAACTTGCCCCATATGAATCTCACATGGGATACCAACCAATGCACAAGCCGTTGCCAACGCTACACCATGTTGACCAGCACCTGTTTCTGCAATGACTTTGCTTTTACCCATATATTTAGCAAGTAAAGCCTCACCAAGACAGTGGTTAATTTTATGTGCGCCTGTATGATTCAGGTCTTCACGCTTTAAATAAATTTGCGCGCCACCAAGTTGTTCAGATAAGCGTTTTGCATGGAATAATGGACTTGGGCGTCCTACATAATTTTTGAACAGATCATTTAACTCATTTTGAAATTCAGCTGTATGACGAATTTCTTCATAAGCTGTATTGATCTCGTCCATCGCCTCTTTTAAATGAGGTGGAATAAATTGACCGCCGAACTCGCCAAAAAAGCCCGCTTCATTTGGTAAAGCTATCCCGTTAATATGATGTTCCATTCCAATTCCTGTTTTTATAAAGTATTAATATAAATTTTAGCGAGATAAGTATCGCGTCATATCCTCAATGCCTTTTAAAGTCATCGGATACATATGATCTTCAAAAGTTTCTTTAATCCATTGAATCGTTTGCGTGTAATGCCAATAGCCTTCCATCTCAGGATTAAGCCATGCTGTTTTATCAAAATGCTGACGCAAACGTCTCAACCATACTTCCCCAGATTCTTCATTCATATATTCAACTGAGCCACCCGCAGACTTTAATTCATAGGGAGCCATACTGGCATCGCCAACTACGATGACCCGATAATCACGTCCATAAGTATGGAACAGATCCCATGTATTCATACGGGTTGAACTACGGCGATGATTATCTTTCCAAACATAGTCATACAAACAATTATGGAAGTAGAAATATTCTAAGGTTTTAAACTCCGACTTTGCAGCACTGAATAGTTTTTCACATTCAGCAATATAGGCATCCATCGAACCGCCCACATCAAACAACATCAAAATTTTGATACGGTTACGACGTTCAGGCACGAGCTGTACATCTAAGATGCCTTGTTTAGCAGTCTCACGAATCGTACCGTCAACATCTAATTCTTCTGCTGCCCCCTGACGTGCAAACTTACGCAAACGACGCAATGCAATTTGCATCTGACGTGTACCTAAGACCTGATCATCATCAAGATTTTGGTATTTACGTTGTTCCCATACTTTTACAGCTGAACGTTTACGCCCTGGCCCACCAATTCGCACACCTTCTGGATGATCACCAAAAGCACCAAAAGGTGACGTTCCACCTGTACCAATCATACGATTGCCACCCTGATGTTTTTTATGTTGTTCGCGCAAACGCTCTTCCAACATTTTCATCAGTTCTTCAAGCGAACCTGCTTTCTGTAGTTCGGCACGTTGTTCAGGTGTTAGATGTTTCTCCAGTAATTCAAGATCAAACCAGTCTTTTGGTAACTTATGAACTTGTTTCAGCAATTCGTCTAAATCAAAAGTATCAATGCCATCAAAGTAATCTTTCATAGCACGGTCAAACTTATCAAAGAAACGTTCATCTTTGACTAAAACTGTTTTAGCCAATTGATAGAATTCTTCCTGATCAGCAAATACAAGACCTGAAGCAACCGCCTGATTGAGATCAATGAGTTCCCGAGTTGTTACAGGTACACCATATTTACGTAAGGTGTAAAACAATCGCACAAACATTGGCAAACACTCTTAACGGCGTGACATAAATGCTAAACGTTCAAGCAACTGTACATCTTGTTCATTTTTAATCAGCGCACCGTATAGTGGTGGAATCGCCTTTGATTTATCGTGATTACGTAATACATCTTCAGGCATATCATCAGCCATCAACAAACTTAACCAATCAATCAATTCAGACGTTGATGGTGGTTTTTTCAGATTCGGAATTTCACGCAACTTAAAGAAGACTTGTAAAGCTTCACTGACCAAGGTATTTGAAATACTTGGGAAATGTACAGCAATGATGTCACGCATCGTTGCTTCATCAGGGAACTCAATATAATGAAAGAAACAACGGCGCAAGAATGCATCTGGCAGTTCTTTTTCATTATTCGATGTGATGATCACAATTGGGCGCTGTGTCGCTGTAATTGTTTCACCTGTCTCGTAAACATAAAATGACATTTTGTCGAGTTCATGCAGTAAGTCATTTGGGAACTCAATATCAGCTTTGTCGATTTCATCAATCAACAAGACACAGCGTTCTTCACTGGTAAATGCTTCCCACAATTTACCCGGTTTAATATAGTTTTTAATGTCGTAGACACGATCATCACCTAACTGACTATCACGTAACCGTGAAACAGCATCGTACTCATATAACCCTTGCTGCGCCTTAGTCGTTGACTTGATATGCCAAGTAATGAGCTTTAAGCCAAGACTTGTCGCAACTTGCTCAGCAAGCAAAGTTTTACCTGTGCCTGGCTCACCTTTAACCAAGAGCGGTTTCTGTAAGGCGCGCGCAGCCTTAACTGCGAGTTTTAGGCTATCGGTAGCAATATATTGATCTGTACCAGTGAAGTGTTGTGTATCAGCAGACATTTAAAAACCTTATTTTTCTATATTTAAACTTTGTATCTAAACTGTACTTGCAGTTTTATTGACAGTGTATTTTGACCAACAGAAACCTATGAGCAACCCGACACCAATAACAAATAGAATTAATGATGCGTTCGACCAAATAAGTGAATGTTCTTTAGTTAACACGCCAAACAGCAAACCAAATATCGCAGGAGCTAACTCTGAATTTGGACCTTCAGAAACCGTTGGGGTAACTAAAATCGCAAACACAATAATCCATAAAACCCCACCAATAGGATTTGGAAGACGTGTCATCAAACGATACCAGCACCACAATGCGATGAGTGTTCCTGTCACATAAACAATGATCGCAACGTTTTCTTCAGGAAACTGATCCAGTACTGAAAGAATATGCGACCATATTGCTGTTAATGTCTCAAGCACCACGCAGACCCTCTGGTTCTACCGCATTTGGATTAATCAACCCTTCAGGCGGCATTTGAATGAAAAAGCCCTTCGTTTGCAAAGAATCTAAAACATGGAGAACATTTACACGAGCGAGCTTACGTTCTGTGTGGAGTTCCAAATGCATGACAAAAGTCGCTTTACCAAATGCGGTTAAGACAGTCTCAGGAATAATTTCAAATGGGTTTTCCTGTTCTTTGTCATCAGGATAGTTTGGACGAGCAATATACATATACATTTCATCTTTTTTGCTCGATCTATAAATATCGCAGTGCATGTTTACTCACATCTATTAACAATCAAAGACAGCATACATCAAAATAAAAATGGATACATTAAGGATTGTTAACGCTTTAGTCGCCTTTTTCTCTTCTATAGAGAAAACGTAGCCTATAAAGTGAAAACAAAAGCATACAACGCTCTTTTATGACAAATGTGATAATTATCAAGCGATTTTAATTTGAATCTCTGATATGCAGCAAAATAAATACGACGATCCAAACTTCTTCACTGAATATGCAAAAATGCCCCGTTCTGTAGACGGTTTAAAAGCGGCTGGCGAATGGAGCACATTTCAAACACATATGCCTGATTTGAAAGATAAGCGTGTGCTTGATTTAGGCTGTGGTTACGGTTGGCATTGTCAATATGCGGCAGAACAAGGTGCGTTATCCGTGATTGGTATAGATCTCTCTGCAAAGATGCTAGAAAAAGCTAAACGAATCACTACATCAGATCGTGTCACCTACCAGCAGACAGCAATTGAAACATTCCAAGCAGATACAGCATCATTTGATACGATTATCAGCTCATTAACACTTCATTATATTCAAGATATCGATGCGGTATTTCAAAAAGCTGCCGATCTATTGAAGCCATTAGGAGAGTTTTACTACTCGGTTGAGCATCCTATATTTACAGCACGTGCTCAACAAGATTGGTTCTATGATGCTGAAAGCGCAGCTTTACATTGGCCAGTAGATCATTACTTCGAAGAAGGTCAGCGAAATACTCACTTCCTGGGTGCTGATGTCGTGAAATATCACAGAACTATTGAGACACATATTACAGGCTTATTAAAAGCGAGATTTGAGATCACTGCACTCATTGAACCAACACCACCAAAAGAAATGATTGAGCAAATGGGTTGGCAAAATGAGCTAAGGCGCCCAATGATGCTGATTATTAAAGCAAAAAAAAGAGCTAGTTAATTAGCTCTTTTTTATACTACCTAGAAACCTTCATTTGCATCGCTAGATAATCAATGTCTTGCTGAAGTAATTCGATCATTGGTTTGGTTAAAATATCGTATCGCCAACCCAGTAAATAAGGTGGTAGGTCTTGCTCATCTAAATGAAATACAACGTGTTCATAAATTGCATTCAACCACTTCTTACGTAGCAACACTTCTTTAGGAATAGATGTTTGAGCAACTATCTGCTCTATCAATGCATCAATTTTAGGAGCAATTTCTTTTGAATTGCTTTTCACTGGACGCGCTATTCTTAATGGCCACTCAGCTTCAGGGGGTAAAAACTTGAGTAGATCTAGAATCATTTTACCATGCTCACGCACAACATTCGGGCGAATATCTTTCACTTGAGCAAGTTGGAAGTTATTGCGAGGGTTCTTTTCAACCAAATCAATCATAGTTGAATTTCTAAGAATAAAACTACGTGGTTGATTTAATGCTTTTGTAATTTGTTCACGCCAGATACTCAGTTGTTGTAACTGCATTAACTCACGGCGAGAGTGGCGGTAATTTCCAATATCTGTATACAGCTCAGGAAGTGGCGTTTCCATTGCGATATCTTTAGTTAAATTTTGGCAATCTTCCAACACATACTGATACAAACCTTTTGTTTGCAGATCATTTTTAACGGCATCAGCAAGTTTTACCAAATATAAAACATCATTCGCGGCATAACTCATTTGCTCTTGGCTCAATGGACGAGCAAGCCAATCTGAACGCGTTTGATCTTTTTCAATATCTATATTTAAATACGTTTTAAGCGCATTCTGATAACTTACCTGCAAACCATGCCCAAGAAATGCCATGGCAACTTGAGTATCAAATACATTTTTGAGCGGCTTTTGATCTGCGTAATGATAAATCAAATCAATATCTTCGCCACATGCATGAAAAATATTTTGTTGAGCAGCAAATAACTTTTGCCAGAAATGCTCGAGGTTTAAAGATGTTCCATCTAACAATACAACCTGACCATTCAAATTAATCTGACATACCCCTAATTTTGGGTAAAGGGTATCAACCTTAATAAACTCAGTATCAAGTGCATATGTGGAACATTGTTCCATCTGAGTGAGGAGAACAGCTAAATCTTTTTGCTGCTGGATAAACTGAAACATATTTGCTCAAGTAAAAAATAAAAGAACTACTCGCAATAGAACTGTAGAATTGCAGTTATTGCTCAACACAAGATCAAATGCAAAAAATTTAATCAGTATTCCACATGCAAAACATAAAAGTACTCCTAAATCCATTTAACAAAAGCGAAAGTCCTTTTCGCTCGCCAATAGTGCCATATTTTAAAGTAAATATATCTACGATAATGTAAGACAAAATGTAAAATTTAATTATTTGTTTAAATTAACAGCATGAATTTAATGTAAATAAATAAAATATCCGACAAAAGTATTATTTCATACGCATGCGGTTATGAACCGCCTGACTCAAGGTATGGCTGTCCACATATTCCAATTCACCACCTTGTGGTACACCTTGTGCAATTCGAGTCATATGAATCGGTAAATGCTTGGTTGCTTCAACCAAATAATGTGCAGTCGCTTGACCTTCAACAGTCGCATTTGTTGCAAGAATGACTTCTTCAATCGTTCCTTCGCTTAGACGCTGAATTAAATATGGAATACCAATTTCTTCAGGACCAATACCATCTAAAGGTGATAAATGCCCACCTAACACATGATATTTTCCACGAAAACTACCACTTTGCTCGATTGCCATAACATCTGCTGGAGATTCAACCACACAAAGTAATTGTTCATCACGCTCAACAGAAGCACAGATATCACAAATCTCATTCTCAGTTAGAGAATGACAAATACGGCACTCATGGATATGACTCGATGCTTCATGCAAAGCATGTGACAAAGCAAAAGCACCTTCACGATTTTTCATCAGTAAATGCAAAGCCATACGCTGTGCTGATTTTGGGCCAACACTCGGTAAAATACGTAATGCTTGAACTAATTGTTCAAATCGTTCACTAAACACAATTAGATTACTCTGTAAATTCTCCCCGCAGTTGTAAATCCCTCTTGATTCAAGAGGGATTTAGGGGGATTTAAAAATTAAAAAATGATGAATTAGAATAAACCAGATAAACCCGGTGGTAAGCCCATACCAGAATTTGCACCTTGTAACTTCTCTTCAGAAATTGCTTCAGCTTGACGTGCAGCATCATTCATCGCCGCTGCAATCAAATCTTCAATCATGTCCGCTTCGTCTTGTAATAAGTCTGGGCTAATTTCAATACGCTTAACGACATTACGGCAAGTCATAGTGACTTTAACCAAACCACCGCCAGCTTCAGCATGAACTTCTGTATTCGCAAGCTCTTCTTTGGCTTTTTTAAGGTTTGATTCCATATCTTTTTGCATGCGCTGAGCTTGCTGCATGAGCATATTAATATTCATAAGTCTCTCTCGTTAAACTAAATCTAGACCGCGTGATAAGTCGCGAATAATATCATTAATATCTTCTAAACCAACAGACACACGAATCAATCCTTCTTCGATTCCTGCTGCCTGCTTGGCTTCTGCGGACATTCTACCATGTGAGGTTGTTGCTGGATGAGTAATCGTTGACTTCACATCACCCAAATTACTTGTAATTGACAAGAAACGAGTATTATCAATCACTGTCCAAGCACCTTCACGCGCATTCTTTACCACGAAGGATACAACACCACCGAAACCTTTCTGCTGTTTTTTAGCAAGTTCATGTCCCGGATGATTTGGTAAGCCAGCGTAATATACTTTCTCAACTTTTTCATGCTGAGCAAGCCATTCTGCAAGCTTTTGAGCACTTTCACAATGCGCTTTCATACGTAGGCTGAGAGTTTCTAAGCCTTTCAAGAAAATCCAAGCATTGAATGGGCTCATTGAATTACCCAAAGTACGGATAACGCCATTCACTTCTTCAAGTAAATCATGTTTACCAACAACGGCACCCCCTAAGGCACGACCTTGACCATCAATATATTTAGTCGCAGAGTACAATACCAAGTCAGCACCAAATTTAATCGGTTGCTGTAAAGCCGGTGTACAGAAACAGTTATCTACAGCAAATAAAGCGCCATGTGCGTGAGCAATATCCGCAATCGCTTGCATATCACCTACTTGAGCCAAAGGATTTGATGGTGTTTCAATGAAAAGAATGCGCGTATTTGGGCGAATCGCATTTTTCCAGCCATCAAGATCATCTAAATCAACGAAAGTGACTTCTACAGCAAACTTAGCAACGTATTTTTCAAATAAAGCGATGATTGAACCAAATACAGCACGAGAACAGATCACATGATCGCCAGCTTTTAAGTAAGCCATACACATTGCATGAACAGCCGCCATACCAGAACTGGTTGCAACCGCACGTTCCGCCCCATCCAATACCGCTAGGCGCTTTTCAAAAGCCTGAACTGTAGGGTTGGTATAGCGAGAGTAAGTATTACCAGCAACTTGTCCAGAAAACTTAGCAGCAGCATCAGCAGCACTTTCACAAACAAAAGATGATGTTAAAAAAATTGGTTCACTATGCTCACCCTCAAAAGTACGGTCATGTCCCGTACGAATTGCAAGGGTATCTAGTTGATATTCTAAATCATCGCTTGGATTCATCGTTTTGTATGCCTTATGATCATCGTGGTCGAATATGCCAACATTTTGAGCGCCTAAGGTATTTAAGGTCAAGGCATAAGATATAATTATCGCTTAGACTTCGTGCAATCTTGACTCATGATGAGACTATTAAAGATGAAATCGCTTGTGGAACAGCAAAAAATAAATTTTAAACATCTCGCGATGCGTGTTTTTGAATCGGACAAACTCATATTGTCACAATCAACACCATACCAAGTGATTGCTCAGTTTAAACAAACTCGTGTTCGTTTTTATGCTTCTGAGAATAAACGCTATAAAGAGCCTTTGGTTTTCGTAGCACCGCTTGCAATCAATATGGATATCTACGACTTATATCCGTATCGTTCTCTAGTTAAACACTTCCAAGAAAGTGGTTATGACGTTTATCTTATTGATTGGGGCAAATTGACCTACAAGAATTATCAAATTAACTTTCTATCTTTTATTGATAAATTTATTCCACGCTGTATAGAAGCCATTCAACAACATTCGAAATCACAAAAAATATCTCTACACGGCTGGAGTATGGCAGGCATCTTTGTGACTTTATATACGGCTCGTCATCAACCAAATGCTATTAAAAACCTGATTGTTCTGGGCAGCCCGATTGATAGCTATGCGTCTGGCTATATTGGCAAGCTATACAAAACGCTTGCCTACGTTACCTCTCGCAATCCAACTGTTAAAGATTATATTTATAATCGCTTACCAAAGTTGATGATTCATTCCCCAGGTTTCTTAAACTCATTAGGATTTAAATTACTAGACCCCAAAGGATGGCTGGATGGCAACATTCAACTATTAAAGAACTTAGATAATTTAAAATTAGTACAAGAAGACGCAACACTCAGTCATTTCTTAAACAATATGATTGATTATCCTGGGGGTATTAATCAAGACATGCTATTTAATGTCTGGATGCAAAACCCGCTGAAAAACGGCGCAATCACCTTAAAAAATAAAACCATTGAGCTAAAAAATATTGATTGTTCGTTATTTGTCGGTGCAGGTAAAGGTGATCAAATGGTTACAGCAGATGCTGCATTTCCATTAACTCAGTTGACAAGTAGCCGAGATGTCACGTTTACTCTTATACCTGGCGGGCACTTAGGTTTAATGTCCAGTCAAAAAAGTTCAATCGAGTTCTGGCCAACACTCACTGATTGGTTAGCGGAACGTTCAACTCCAATAAAAAGGTAAACTATGACTCAATCTGTTGCATTTATCGGTTTAGGCGCTATGGGCTATCGCATGGCAGCTCATTTACCAAAGTATTTCGAAAAGGTTTTTGTTTGGAATCGAAACTTTAGTAAAGCAGAACAACATGCAACGGAATATGGAACAACTGCTGTCGAACTTGCACAAGCAGTACAGGCTGACATCATTTTCTCGTGTCTACCAACAAGCGATGATGTTGAAGCGTTAATCAGTACTGTACAGTTGAAAGCAGGTTCGATTTGGATTGACTGTACGAGCGGCGTACCTGACTCAGCTCGACGCTTGACAGAAAAGCTAAAACCGCAAGATGTGGACTTCTTAGATGCGCCTGTGAGTGGTCAAACCATTGGTGCAGAGAATGCAACACTCACTGTCATGGTCGGTGGCGATGTACAAGCATTTGAACGTGCTTATCCTGCGATGGCGGCTATTGGTAAACTCATTCAGCATGTTGGCGAGTCTGGTGCTGGATTTGCAGTTAAAGCGATCAATAATATGCTGCTTGCGGTTAACTTATGGTCTGTTGCAGAAGGCTTTAGTACATTAAAAGCACACGGCGTTAACCTTGATGCAGCATTGAATTGTATAAATGCGTCTAGTGGTAAAAGTATGGTCACGGAGACCATTTTTCCACAACGCGTACTCAGCCGTGAATTTCCAGTAACCTTTGCTCTACCATTATTGGCTAAAGATACAGGTATTGCTTTAGATTTGGTGCATGATGCTAAGCTTCCTACCCCGATTCTTTCTCTAACACAAAGTTTAATTCAAGCTGCGAATCTAACTTCAGAGCCAAATAGTGACTTCTCAGCAGCAGTGAAAATGTATGAATCGTGGAGTAAAATCACGCTTAAATAAAGCTGCATATGCTTTAGATTCTTTTGATTTAGATAAACTTTTAATTAGCACAAGTGCAATACTCAAACAGAATATTGCACATGCTTTTAGTTCATATTCATTACGCTTAATACAAATTTTTAAACATATTCTATTCATTTTCCTACTTACTCAAACTTTCCGATAATCAACCTTATTGAATATCTAATAAGTTAGTAGAATTAATTACAATGAAAACAATTAGCTAGATCAACATTATGAAGAAAGTAAATCTTTTGCTTCTTTTCACTCTAATTTTAATGCCTTTTGCATTTCAAAATTTGTATGCAAAGCAATATGTATTTATTGGATATGATAGTTTTTGCGGCTTACCAATCTTTAGGGGGCAAAACCCACAAATTGCCACAGCTGAAAAAGACAGCTATGGTCGACCAATTATTCACATTGATCCTACAGCATTAGCCAATCTAACAAGTTCTCGAATTTTTACACTTGCCCATGAATGCGCACATCATAAGTTAGGACATACCTCAAGATTAGGAGAAATGGAGCGCTATCATGGAGGAACACGCAAACAAGAACTAGAGGCTGACTGCTGGGCAGCAAAACAATTAAGCCGATATGGACAATTTACCGACCTGCAATTCCAAACTTTAAAAAATTTAGCTGAGGGTCATTTTATAGCAAATGGCTATCCTTCTGGAGTTGAGCGAGCACAAAACATATATTCATGTGCTACAGGAACAATTGTAAGACATGATGCCTCACCGCGTTGCTCCAAAAAATTAGTACCTCAAACCGTTGTCGTTACTACTTACCAGATAATCCCCACTCAAGTACCTTGTTCACATGTGAGAATGGGACCTTACGGCCCTTTCGCTATACATCAATTTGATCTTATTCCCAGAAAAGTACCTGTTCAAACACCTACAACAAGGATGATAGAAGTGACTCACTGCGAATAAATCAATATACCGTAATATTCGGAGATATCACTTAAGATATTAAAAATACTACGTTTCTAATTTAATTCAAGAGGAAATTTCGTACTAAAATTACATACTGACTATAGAGTTTCATTGAAATTTCATTAAGAAACCTTATATTGGTATATACGTAGCGACCAAGCGCCATATGAAAATACTGTCATAAAGCTTTGGTTTATACCTTTTTGATTAGAGGAACACCTCATGAATAAGTTTACGGTTGCAGTTTGTACTGGATTAATTACCCTCACAGGATTTAATCTTCAAGCAGCTACACCAGAACAAGAATGTAAAAAGTTGCAAGATGATTACAACTTAATCTACGCTTCTAAAGGATTCTGTTTCAAAGACGCAGACGCTAAAGCTAAATATGGCAATGAAAACTGCCATACAACAAAGCCAAAATTTTCTGACAAAGAACAACAGCGTCTTGATCAAATTAAAGAACGTCAGAAAGAACTTAACTGCAAATAATCTTTTCTCTTAGCTTTTCATTTAATTAATCTCTAAATGAAAAGCTAAATTGTTTTATACCCTATTAAAGGACTAATCATGGCGTACGATGACCAAAATATTTTCGCAAGAATCCTTCGTGGTGAATTACCTGCAATCAAAATTTATGAAGATGATCAGGTGCTTGCATTTATGGATATCATGCCACAAGCTGATGGTCATGCTTTAGTTATTCCAAAAACTCCTGCGATTAGCTTACTGGACTTACCTGCCGATGCAGCAGCCTATACCATTCAGATCGTTCAAAAGATTGCGAAAGCGATTGAGACAGGTCTTGATGCAAAAGGTATTGTTCTTATGCAACTCTCTGGAACAGCAGCAGGTCAAACAGTTCCCCATGTACATTTCCATCTGATTCCAAGTTCAGTACATGAATTAGGCCGACATGCGGCACAAATGGGTGATCAAGAAAAGATTAAAGTGTTAGCAGAAAAGATTAAAGCAGCACTGTAATATTTCACTGATATAATGCGAGGTTCTTACCTCGATTTTTATTTAATGGTAAATAAATCAATAATTAATCAAATTATTACCAAATATAAATCGTAATAAAACTGTCATTTTTCCTTCACTTCGTTGTAACAAAGTTTGCCGATACTGCATACAAGTCAGTGAGCTGTGTAACTTTTTGTACATAAGCAAGCTTATAACAGTAACTAAGGCATATGCCATTTACAAAAAAGTGTTTTGGAGAAATCTCAATGAAAAAATTGCTTCTTGCTGCTACTGTAGCAACTTTAGCCATAAATGCAGCGCAAGCAGCACCAACATTGTATGGTAAGCTCAGTGTGACTTTGGACAATATTGACAACAATGGCTTTAAAGATGAAAGCGTAACAAAAGTAAATTCAAATGCTTCACGTATTGGTGTTAAAGGCGAAGAAAAATTAACTGACAAATTATCAGCTGTTTACTTAGCTGAATGGCAAGTAAATACTGATGGTGACGGTACTGATCTTGGTATGCGTAACCGTTACATCGGTATCAAATCTGATGGTATTGCAACATTAAAAGTTGGTCGTTTTGATTCATACTTCAAAACAGCTGCTGGTAGCAACCAAGATATCTTCAACGATCACAACGAACTTGATATGACAGCTGTTCTAGTTGGTGAGGATCGTTTGAACAACGTTATTGGTTTTGAGACTGATAAAAAATTATTAGGTGGCTTAGCGTTCAACATCATGTTCCAACAAGGTGAAGAATCTTCTGCTGCTGATAGCGCATCTAAAGGTAAAGAAGGCAGCCGTGATGGTTTCGGTGATGGCGTTTCAACATCTCTTACATACGAAAATAAAGACATCGGTTTAGCAGCAGCAGTTGCTGGAAACTTCGGTGTAGCTTCTAAATACAATGCTTACAGCCTATCTGGTATCTATACTGATGCAGTACGTGTAACAGGTTCTTTAGACTTAACTCCAGCTGGTGTTGATGGTTTAGTATTCGGTGCTTTATGGCAAACTGCTCAACCAACTGACGATACAGTATCAACTACAGATGGTACGACTGTAACTTCTTATAAAGGTTTACAAGAAGATGCTTATGGCGTAACTGCTGCTTATAAGATCCCTTCTACACCAATCAAGTTAAAAGCTGAATATATCTCTGCTACAACTGAATCAAATGGTCGTGATGATCGTAAACAAGATATGTATGGTGTTGGTGCTGACTACCAAATCAACAAACAAGCACGTTTCTACGGTGTTGTTGGTCAACAAAAACGTGATTGGTTAGCTAAAAACGATACTAAGACTGTTATCGGTTTAGGTATGGAATATAACTTCTAATTTGAAGTTATAGGCTAAAACCAAAAAATAAAAGGGCAAATGCCCTTTTATTTTCATTTCTATTTTTAAAAACAACTAAATTCAGAAGTTAAAAAATTATTTTAAGAAGCCACTCACCATATTCAAAACATTTTGAATATCATTATTTGCTTCTTGTTGGCTGGTATTGCTACCTTGCGGCGTCAAAGAATCAATAACTTGTGGAAGAACTGAAGCAATTGCACCATAAATTGCTTGCTTAGGGGCTTGTGCTTGTTGAGCAACTTGCTCAACATCTTGATCGTCAAATAGGCTTTGAATATTTTGTGTTGGAACATCCTGTGCATTCTGTTGCTGTGGATCTACCCAACTTTGCACTTGATTGGCTAAGCCTGCATTTTTTAGTTTATCTAGCGCTCCTTGGAGGCCGCCTTGCTTTTGAATCCATGCCAGAACCAAAGGTAAAACAGCAATTAATAATGTTTGAGCCGTATTTCCACTTGTTGCATTAGTCTGTGTAGAAGAACTTCCACCACCTAATTGACCCAACACAGAGCCAAGTATCCCGCCTAATCCACCTTGTTGATTTTGAGTATTTTGCTGACCACCCATTTGACCGAGAACAGAACCTAAAATTCCACCTAAACCACCACCCTGATTAGATTGCTGACCGCCTAAAGCTTGCTTTGCTAAAATTTCAACAATATTTGTTAAATCTGTCATGACCCATATGTTCCTATTGGAATTATTTATTCCAAAAGAATACGCTGCTTTATAAGCTCACAACAAAGATGAATTGTTAAATTTTGCAAGAACTAGCAACAATCTAGCGCAACTTCTATCTGGATAAATTTAAAAGCGTTTAATCTCCTACCAGCGGAATTTATCCCAGTTTTCAGGGTTTGCCCAAAACTTAGAGTTAAACCAGTCAGGTACATGCTTATAGGTCAAAATATTAAATTGCCACAGTGCAAAATCACTGTCGTGTGCTGTTTTATCGATTAACTGCGTAAACCCAAGCGAACGAAGTAGTTTTTCATCACTTAATTTACTGACAACAACAATTCGCTTTGCCATCAAATCACGCAATTTCACCAGTAACTGTGCTTTTTGCGTGTCATTGATAGTTTGCATTTCATCTGTATCAAATAATACAAAACCTAAATCATAACGCTGCGTAAATGGCAGACTTAAAAAGTCAGTTACGTTAAAATGATGCCATTGAATTGAAGCATTCTGGTCAATCTGTTGACCTATACAAAGTGCAGTATGAATGGGCTGTTCTTGAGATAAATCGTCTAGCATAGAAGTGATGACATTCTGTTCAGCCATAACTGCAACCCTTGATTGAAAAAGATGAGAGTTTATTAATGGAACTACAAGGCATTTGTCACAAAATGCATGCAGCGCTCAAAACGCATAGTGTAACTGATCAATCAACAAGCAAGGCAAATGTTGAATATAAATTTATATTAGATCGCTCAGAAACTGACCTACCTTTTGTTTTAGGTCAAGAAATTGAGATCGAATGGACAGGTAATATTTATTGTACCTCATGTGGCGCAAAGACACCGAAGTCCTATTCACAAGGACATTGTTTTAAATGTTTTAAAACAAAGGCTGAATGTGACCTATGTATTATGAAGCCTGAAACTTGCCATTATCATTTAGGGACTTGCCGCGAAGATCAGTTCGCACATGATGTCTGTTTCCAACCGCATATTGTTTATTTAGCCAATTCAAGCGCTTTAAAAATCGGTATTACCCGTATCGTAAATATGCCAACTCGTTGGTTAGATCAAGGCGCTACGCAAGCATTACCGATCTTAAAAGTTGGCTCACGTCGTTTATCTGGTCATTTAGAAACTATGTTTGGTACGCAAATTGCCGATAAAACAGATTGGCGTAAATTACTTAAAGGCGAAGCTGAACCCTTAAACCTCGTTGAACAACGTGATCAAATTATTGAAGAGTTTGCTCCAAAAATTCAAAGTATTCGAGATGAATTTAGTCAGAACCTTGAATTCAATGAAGGTCTTGAGTTTCTCGAAAATGAAACTCCGCGAGAGTTCATTTATCCAGTAGAACAATATCCTGAAAAGATTAAATCCCTCAACTTGGATAAAACGCCTAAAATCCGAGGTGTTCTACAAGGGATTAAAGGTCAATACTTATTACTAGATATTGGTGTCATCAATATCCGTAAATACACAGGTTATGAACTAATCCTGCGCGCCTAAACAAAAAAGGTGGCAATTGAGCCACCTTTTTTTATTCCGATGATAAACAATTCAAAATGGCATGTACTGGATCTTCAGTATTCCCTGAGATCAGTTGTTTATGCATACTCAAATGCTGCATCATTTGAATATGTGCTGTTTCATGATCCATCAACTTTTCTATTTCTGTCGCCAAATGTTGTGGCGTAGCATCCGCTTGGATCAACTCCTCGATGACTTTTTTACCCGCAATGATATTCGGTAAAGAGTAATACGGAATCTTCACTAAGAACTTCGCAATAATATAAGTTAACCAGTTCAGTTTATAGAATGTCACCATCGGACGATGCAACAACATTGCCTCCAAAGTCGCCGTACCAGAGGCAAGCGCCACAATATCACTTGCATTCATGACCATACGCCCCACTTTTGACTCTGAATCGGTATTTTCTAATACATGAATTTTGTCTTTTACCGTGATGTCTAAGCTTTGAATACCCTGCTCAATTTGCTCTTTTCTTGCATCATTAATCGCAGGAATCAGAAACTCAAGATCAGGATATTTTCGATGTAAGATTTCAGCAGTACCGGCCAATAAGGGCAATAATCGCTCGATCTCTCCTCTACGACTGCCTGGTAATAATGCAACATGTGTTTTATGAACAGGCAATCCTAATTGTTGTTTAGCCTCAATATTTGGATTCTTAAGTGGCAACTGTTTTGCTAATGGATGACCAACAAATGCTGCTGGCACGCCATGATTTTCATAAAATGTTTTCTCAAATGGGAATAAACATAATACGAGGTCAATCGTCTTCTTGATGCCATGAACACGGCCTTGTCGCCAAGCCCAAACTGAAGGGCTCACATATTGCACTGTTTTAATCGGCAAATTCTTTTCTTTGATGGTCTTAGACAGACGTAAGTTAAAATCAGGCGCATCAATACCAATAAAAATATCAACTGGATGTTCAGTCCATCGTTCGACCAGCCCATCTCTCACCGCAAATAATTTTTTTAAATCTTTGAGAACTTCTACTATTCCCATAACCGATAGAATTTCCATCGGATAATAGCTATGAAAGCCTTCTGTAATCATTTGAGGGCCACCAATTCCCTCAAACTCGGCCTCGATCCCTTGCTCGCGAAAACTTCGCATGAGTTTAACACCTAGAGTATCCCCAGAAACTTCACCCACGACGATTCCAATTTTTAGTTTTTGCTTTACCAAGACCAACGCCCCATTTAGATACTGAGTAATTCTAACAAAATGATTTTACATCGAATCATAGCACAGGAATCAATTTGTTCTTGATTGGTGAAAATGCTCGACTATCTAATTTAACTTTTAAAATTAAAAATAATATCTATATTTACGATAGCTGAGTAATTGCTTGAGTTTTATTTAGATATTAATATTAACAAGAATCATTTTCATATGTGATTTATTTTTATTAATCTCCTAAGACATGTTATGGCTAAATCAACTTCTATTAGCATCACCTATCGAATTAGTGTGTTTTACCGTTTCGCTTTTACATTTGTGCTTGGTTATCTTTGCACGATGTATTTATGTTCAAGCCTAACTACTCTATTCGCAAAAATTTTAGCTAAAGCAGAGGCGATTTATCTTACTGCATTCCTGTCTATTCTGTTCTATGTAGCATTCATCATTATTAGCTTCTGTATCAACTCCTTATGGAAAATCACATTGATCAGTTTGATACTCGTAAGCTGCTTATTTGGTCTATCAGTAGGTGTAAATTAACCATGCAAAACAAAGGCATTCGACAGTCTATGGCTTGGTTACACACATGGACAGGTTTAATTTTTGGATGGCTGTTATTTGCCATTTTTTTGATGGGAACAAGCGCTTACTATCGTCATCACATCAACCTTTGGATGCAACCTCAGCTCGCACAATATCAAGTAAATCAGGATGTCGCGGTTAAAACGGCGGTTGAATATTTAAATAAAAATGCAGCAGATGCTAAATCCTGGTATGTCAGTCTTGCCAATCAAGAAAATCCCGTGAATAAAATGTACTGGGAAAAAGCAACTGGAGGGTACGAAAGCAAAACATTAGACGCCAACACAGGCGAAGAATTAAAGTTATCAAATACTCAAGGTGGTGATTTCTTCTATAATTTTCATTTTCAGCTTTATGGTATGCCCGTATTAATTGGGCGTTTAATTACCAGTCTTGCTGCATTTATTATGTTAATTGCACTTATTTCAGGAATCATAACGCACAAAAAAATTATCACCGATTTCTTTACATTACGAACTTTCAAATCACAGCGCTCATGGCTCGACTTTCATAATGTCTCATCTGTACTAGCACTGCCCTTTTTCCTGACAATCACTTTCACTGGGTTAGCGATTTTCTTTTATCTCTACTTATCATTCGGAATGAAAAAATTATATCCAGATAATCCTTTTCAATATTTCACTGAAATTAGAACAATCAGTGTGAATAATAATCATAATGCTGATCCAATCAAAACTGAAATGCTGCCAATTCAAACGCTCTTGGGAAAAGTAAAACAACAATGGGGCGATCAAGCACTTGCAACAATAGAAGTGAAAAATCCAAATACGGATCAAGCGACGATCAGTTTTAAACAATTAGAGGATCGCTCAATCACCTTAAATCAACCCCAAATCACTTTTGATGCGACAGGTAATATCTTAGGAAATACTAAAAATAACAGTGCTGTAGCGACTTTAAATGCGGGTGTATATGGTTTGCATATGGCAACTTTTGCTCAGCCTTTACTGCGTCTAGCTTTCTTCTGCTCAGGGATTTTAGGATGTTTGATGATTGCATCTGGCTTATTACTTTGGAGCTTAAAACGTCAAATCCAAAATAAATCTAATCAATTCCATTTAGGGCATTATTTGGTTGATCGTTTAAATATCGCGACGTTTATAGGCCTGCCAATTGCCATGCTCGCTTATATGTTTACTAATCGGTTTGTACAAATCACTGAAACTACACCAAATTATGAGATATACAGTTTCTTTGTTGTATGGATGCTGAGTTTAATCATTGCGCTTTTCACCAAGAAACAATATTTATGGCAATCTCAAGTTGCTATTTTAGGCTTAGTCGCGATTGCTCTACCTATCTATGATTTAATTTATCTGCTCAATCATCAACTTGTTACTGATTTTCAAAGTTATTGGGCTTTTTTAAGAGTAGATTTATTCTTTATTTTATCTGCTGGATTTGCTTTATTTGTTTATAGAAATATCCATCCGATCCAACAAAAATCGGCACAAAAAATCAAAACGAAATTGGCACAGACTGAGGCAAGCGCATGATCGTACTCAGCTTTTTACTTATCTTATTCGGTATGTTTGTGCTTTATAAATGTAGTGCCAAACAGATTAGCCAAGCATCGCCCAAACAACAACAACGATTGATTCGTTTTAAAATGCAATTTAGAGGATGTGCATTTATCTGTTTCTTAGTTGCTGGTAGCTTGCTTGCGCTTACGTATGGCCGTTCTATTGGATTTGTCAGTTGGTGGATTCTAGCGACACCTGTTACTTTTCTTATGGTTCTTCGCATAAATAAGGTGATGTCAAAACCGCAGAAGAAACTGAAGAATTAATGTGTTTAAAATTTCTTTAGCTTTTTTTTGCATAAGTAAATCACTATTCATCACAACGAGTTATCTAAAAAAGGCATAAGATATGCTGGTTTTTGCATAATTAGGCATATTGTCGATGTTTGGTCCTATTGAATTTATTATGGCTGGTGTCCTCGTTGGCTTCTGTGTAGGTATTACAGGTGTTGGCGGTGGTTCATTAATGACTCCCATTTTAATTAGCCTTTTTAAGATTGAACCACACATCGCTATCGGTACAGATTTACTTTATGCATCTATCTCTAAATTCTGTGGATCGGTGGTACATGCCAAAAAGCTCAATATTGTTTGGCCAATTGTTCTTTGGCTAGCTTTAGGTAGTATCCCAGCTTCATTTGCAACGTCTTGGGTGCTTGAACACTATCTAAGTCAATCAACTCACTATAAAGCAGTCTTAACTACAGTTTTGGGTTTCATGTTGACTTTGACAGGTATTTCAATTGTCTTCCGCACTCAGATTGAAAAGTTTTTTGACCGTTTCCGTAATCGTGAACAAGCGAATATGGAAAGTGAACAACATGCGTTACAACATAAACGCTTGTATATTTTGATCATGGGCATCGTGCTCGGCATCTTTGTAACACTATCGTCTGTTGGAGCTGGCGCTTTCGGTATCATGGCATTAGTGATCATGTTTCCAAATCTACCAATGATTCGTATCATTGGTTCTGATGTAGTACATGCGGTTTTATTGACAGCTGTTGCTGGTTTAAGTCATATGTCATCAGGTAATGTCGACTTTACATTATTAATGTGGCTACTGGTTGGTTCCATACCTGCGATTGTCGTTGGCACGCTCATCAGCTCTCGTATGCCAGAACGCTTGATCCGCAAGATTCTTGGTATTACCCTATTTGCCTTAGGTGTTAACTTTATAGTGAACCCGATTAAAGCAAAACCAAAACCAGTTGAAACTCATCAGGCTGTTGTAATTCAACAAACAAGCTATTCAACAACAACGGTTTAAGCCAATAAATGTCGATTGTTTCTAAACAAATTATGCGATTCGCTAGTTAATCAGTCGACATTTCGTGCTATATTCGTAGACAAAATAACCTCTTCTTTTAGATTAAATTTGTGACAGCAATGAATACTCTACAGTCAAATCCAGTTTCTCAGCCAGATATCGACGACGTTAATATTAAAAGCATTCAGACTTTGATTACTCCAGCGGAATTGAAAGCTGATCTTCCTTTATCTGAAGCTGCTTCTCAAACTGTATTACAAGGACGTGATACTGTACGTAATATTTTAGACGGCAATGACAAGCGTCTTTTTGTCGTGATTGGCCCTTGTTCAATCCATGATCCTAAAGCTGCGCATGAATATGCTGATCGTTTGAAAGAATTGAGCGAAAAAGTTAAAGATACGCTTTACCTTGTAATGCGTGTTTATTTTGAGAAACCACGTACCACCGTTGGTTGGAAAGGTTTAATCAATGACCCTGACATGAATGACTCTTTCAATATTGAAAAAGGCTTACATATCGGTCGTGGATTATTGATTGATTTAAATGAAAAAGGTTTGCCATGTGCAACTGAAGCACTTGATCCAAACTCACCACAATACTATCAAGACTTGATTTCATGGTCTGCGATAGGTGCGCGTACTACAGAAAGCCAAACTCACCGTGAAATGTCGTCAGGCCTATCATCTCCTGTTGGTTTCAAAAATGGTACAGATGGTGGCTTAACAGTTGCAACCAATGCGATGCAATCTGTTAAACATGGTCATAGCTTTTTGGGCCTAAATGAAAATGGTCAAGTTGCAATTATTAATACTAAAGGCAACCCTTACGCTCACGTCGTATTACGTGGTGGTAATGGTAAGCCAAACTATGATGCAACTTCTGTTGCCGATGCTGAAGCGGCTTTGGCAAAAGCTAAAGTTAGCAACAAGATCATGATTGATACTAGCCATGCCAACTCAAACAAAGATCCGTACTTACAACCTTTAGTTTTGAAAAACATCACTGAACAAATTCTAGATGGTAACAAATCAATCGTTGGGATCATGGTTGAGAGTCACCTTAAAGGTGGTCGTCAGGATATTCCTGAAAACCTATGTGATCTTGAATACGGCAAGTCAGTAACTGATGGCTGTATTGATTGGGATACGACAGAAAAAGCATTACTCGAAATGCATGAAGCATTAAAAAATATTTTGCCAAATCGTTAATCTTTAAATAGATGTAAAGCAGGCTCTCATGAGCCTGTTTTTATTTTTAAATTTTCTATTAGTTGAGGATGGCTTACTAAATCTTGAATGACATTCTCAATGTTTCTCTTATTTACGTTTGGAATGACTATTAAATTTTCTTGTAAAAAATATTGGCTCGAATTTAAATCATCATTTATTGTTTGCATTAAACGAACAGGGTCATAGAAACTTAATTCATAATTTTCATTTTTATACGTGAATACTAAAATGATCCACCCTTTAGATTCTATTATCCATTCTTCATCATCGAAAAAATCTGGAAAATTTATACGGTAATCTTGCATATATCTATATTCCTTAAATATGGGATTTGTTTTGAACTGTAATATTTTTTTAATTATACTGCTGCCACATTTCTACTACGACGCTTTGCTGATATGCAATCCAGTTTCCGTCAACACTTGCTAAAGTGGCGTGCCTCCCTAGGCGCGGTAACTTTGCTTTGTTTACTCTGGCATATCTTCTTGCCCACAATGGTGCATATAGGTGTCGTACCTGCGCTCTATGCAATGCCAAGCCATTGCCAAGTTACAGATATACAAAATAGCTTGATGGCTTCAGAAACACATTCAATTCATCATCACACGATGCATCATATGCAACACGAACAGCATATGCAGCATGCTGAGCATTCACATCTTAGTGAACATGCACAGGCTGTTTTTGCGCTTGCAAGTCAAATCATGAAACATTGTCCTTTATGTTCTCATGGTTTAGATGCTGCTGTGATCATACCATTACTTGCTTCTGTACTTATCTTTCTTTTGGCGTGGTTTAGCCGTGTACGCTGCCTTTGCTATACATGGACGGAAGATTTACATATACACCGTATCTTCTACACACTTCCCTTAAAACAAGCCCCACCACTCACTTTATAAACCGCATTTTTACATAGTGCCCAGTAAACCACTGTGGTACAGCCCTGTTTATTGCTTTTATAGAGTTCAACATGACTACTCAATTCCGTTTGTCAGTATTAACCGCTGCCTGCCTTTCCGCGAGCTATAGTTCAATCATTTTTGCTGAAGCTACACCTTCTGAACAACCGCAAACATTAGCCACAATTGTGATCACCGCAAACCGTGAAGGTGAATCAATCAACAATACACCTGCTGCAATCAGTAAAATTAACGCTCAAGATATCGAAGATAAACATGCAACATTCATTGGACAAGTGCTTAATCAAGCACCTGGCGTCCGTATGAATGATCTGGGTAATGAACAACACATGATGTCCATTCGCCAACCGATTACTACTGCTGCGGTTTATCAATATTTAGAAGATGGCTTATCTATACGTCCTGTGGGCGTGTTTAACCATAATGCGTTATACGAAGTCAATTTGGCTGGGATCGATAATATAGAAATCCTACGTGGCCCAGCGAGTAGCTTATACGGTAGCAATGCGATTGGTGGAACGATTAACTTTTTAACTAAAGCACCAAGTTTAACGCCCACAGCAAATATAGGTTTAAGTGCCAGTTCTGAGGGATACCGCCGTTTAGATGCAGGTGCATCTAATACCTTTGATAGCGAATATGGTGAACATGGCTTAAGGATTTCCGCATACGCGAGTGATCGTGGTAATAGCTGGCAAGATCACGCCGAAAGTAATAAACAAAGTGTGACTTTAAGGCATGATTGGCATATTTCAGATGCAACACAACTGAAAAATATTGTCAGTTATAACCATCTCAAAGCGGATATGACAGGTAGTTTAAATACAGATGACTATAACAAACGTCCGGGTTATAGCTATCAAACATTTACCTATCGTGAAGTTGATGCAACTCGTATCTCCTCGCAACTCAGCCATAGCTGGAGTGACGAACAACAAAGCCAAGCGACCTTGTATTATCGTGATAATACGACTGATCAAAACCCTAGCTATAGCATCCGCACAGATATCAAAAATGGTAAGCCAACTGGCACTTATAGCGGGCAAACAACTTATAATGCATTTCAATCTTATGGTTTGAATTTACAGCACTCGATGAACTTCGACCAAGTAAAGTTGATCGTTGGTGCGATGGCTGATCACTCACCTAACCAAGCCAAAACCAGCGATATAGAAGTGTTCCGTGATCCAAACACGTTAGTTTACACAGGTTATAAACAACGCCAATTACTTCGCGATTTTAATGTCGATGTCAACAACCAAGCTCTTTACAGTCAGATAAATTGGCAGGCAGTAGAAAATCTAAAATTAGTTGCTGGTGCACGTTATGACTGGATCAGTTATGACTATGATAATAAATTAACACCCTCTAAAGTCACTGGTGCGCCTGATGAAAAACGTAACTTTCACAAAGCCAGTCCTCAATTAGGTTTTGTGTGGAATATAACCCCTGATATGGACCTTTATAGCAACTGGTCACAGGGCTTTGTTCCTCCAGAAGTGAGTAGCTTATATGGTGCAAACCTCGTTACACCTGATCTAAAAGAGGCAACATTTAACAATATTGATGCGGGTTTGCGCTTTAAGCTTTTTGATGATCGTCTTGATGGAGAAATCACTTTATATCGCTTAAATGGCAAAGATGAAGTCATTAGCTATACCAAACCTGATAATACACGCGAACCACGTAATGCGGGTAAAACGCTGCACCAAGGTGTTGAAATTGGTGGGACATGGAAAATTAGCGACTTGTATGATCAACGCCTGAAACTTTCTGGTAGTTGGTCAAAACATGAATACAAAGAGTTTCAGCCATCTAGTGTTTTAGATTACAGCGGCAATACCATGCCAAGCGCACCAAAAACCTTTGGTACAGTTGAATATCAAATCAAACCTACGCCTGAACTGTTACTTTCGGCCGAAGGTGTTTATGTCGGTTCATACTGGATTAACGATGCTAATACCGAAAAATATGATGGACATACCATTCTAAATTTACGTGCGAATTACCGTAAAGCTGCATATGAAATTTACGGACAAATTCTAAATGCAACAGATGTTCATTATGCTGAAAGCACTTCGTTTAGTAATAACCAAGTCAGCTATACCCCAGCTGCGCCTCGAACGTACTTAGTAGGTTTAAGCTATCATTTCGGGAAATAAAATATGAATGCCAAGCAACTTAAGAAGCTATTGTCTCTGCACCGTAGTTTTGGAACAGTTCTCGGCATTTTAGTTTTATTGTGGGCTTTAACTGGTGTGTTGCATCCTATTATGAGTGCAACACAACCTCAGCCTGTAAAACGAATGCCACCATCTCAGCAACTTGATTTGCATACTGCAATACCTGCAAATCAAGTATTACAGCTGCAAAACATTCAACAGTTTTCAGCATTACAAACGATTCAACTAACACCTGAGCAAGTTGCCTATCGTATATTGAAACCAAAGCAGAATATTGCTGAATACTACGACAGCCGAACTGGTCAAATCATTAAAAATGCGGAACAATTTAATGTAATTCGATTAGCCAATTGGTACACAGGCTTATCGAAACAGCAGGTTGTTTCAGCACAAATCATTACGAGTTTTAGTGATGATTATCCAAGTGTGAACCGTCTGCTCCCCGTTTGGCGTGTCAATTATGATAATGGACTTAGAGCCTATGTTGATCCGTCGCAATCAAGACTTGCAACATTATCAAATGATCAAAAAATGTGGATGGCGAAATTTTTCCGTTTAGGTCATACATGGACTTGGGGTGATCAACCTTGGAAAGGTCAATCACTGATTATGCAGTTCACCTTGATTGGAATCTTGTGCTTAGTTTTTATGGGGTTTGGATTATTTTTTAAAATTCACAATCGTAAAAACCATCGACTACGTCAAAAACCGATTCGATTTTTACATCGTTATCTTGCGGTTAGCTTAAGTACATTTATCTTGTTATGGGTTATAAGTGGTTTTTATCATATTTGGAATAAAAAGCCTAAAATACCTGTATTTAATCCTATTTTTCATGCACAAGATTTAAGTCCTGACGCGTGGAAACGAGCTACACAACATCCAGTTCAAGCTCTAAGCATTGTACCTATTGCATTTGGTCTAGATCGTAGTCATGCAGCGTGGTTAATCCAATCGGCAGGCAAACCTCAGTTGCAAGGAAGTATGACCGCAGCGAATGAACATGATCATCACCGTCACTCAAAAGATATGACACCCACGATTGAAATGATTGATGCGCAGAGTGCGGAAGATTTAGATGTCCTTGAGCAAAGTAAAAACTTAGCAGCAAGTTACTTAAATCTATCTATTCATCAACTCAAACAAGCAACTTGGATCACAAGTTTTGGTGGTGAGTACGGTTTTATTAATAAACGCTTGCCTGTCGTGAAAGTAGAAACGAGTTTGAGTAATCAACTTAGAGTCTATATCGAGCCAAGTAGCGGTGTGATCGCAGCTCAAGTCACGCAACAAGATGCTTTGGAAGGATTTAGCTTTGCCTATCTACATAAATGGACATGGTTGCCAATAGATAAGACACTAAGAGATATTCTACTAGCAACCATTGCTGGATTGATTGCTTTGCTCGTCATTCTCGGTTTTTTCATTCGAGCTAAACGCTAACACCTATCAGACTGATCTTTCTTTGATAAGGGAGATTAGTCACTAAACTCTCATCTAAATATAGAAAGAACTCATCACCACAGTCATGATCAATCCCGTTTCAACTAATTCAATCGCTGCACCAACGGTATCACCTGTAATTCCACCAATTCTTTTTACAAATAATGATCGAAAAATAATCAGTTGAAAAATCAAGCAGATAAAAGCTGCAAACCCCAACCATTTATACAGACAAAGAAATGACAACGTAATGACAAAAACTATCCAACCAGCTACTTTAGGTAGATAATCGGTCAAAGAGCTGCCCAAACCCTTTTCACGTACATATTGTGTTGTTAAGAAAAGAAATAAAGGAACACAACGCCCTAATACGGGGAATATCAGCAAAAAGTAATTTAAATGCTGTTCTAGTAGCACATATAAAGCTGCAAACTTTAAAAGACAAACAACAATTAAACTGAGTACACCCATCGGGCCACACGTTGGGTCTTTCATTATTTCCAATGTGCGTTCTGGATCACCAAAACCACCCACCCAAGCATCAGCAGTATCCGCTAAACCATCAAGATGTAAACCGCCCGTTAGCCAAATCCATAATACAAGAATGATACTTGCAATGAGTAAGGTTGGAAGTTTGACCAAGAGAATTGAACAAGCAAATAAAATAAGACCGATAAGTAGACCAATAACAGGATAAAAAAGAATGGCTTGGCCATTTTGTTTTGCACTTGGCATCGTTTTTAGTTCAACTGGTAGAACCGTCAAAAATTGCAAGGCAATCCAAAAAGGCATCATATTTAATCAGCTTCATTCAATAATTTTTTAATAGACAGATTATGAAGAAATAAAATTGGGAATAGCAAGCCTATTCCCAATCAAACAAGATCAGTTGGTTATTGCATTTGATAGCATTGTTTTAATTTCAAATAGTCATAGTAGAAACTATTTGAGTTGGTACGCGCATAATCACATGATGGCTTAAATGAGGTTTCTTTCTCGTTGTAGAACATTTTGACCAAGGTGTTCCCCTGAGCATTTTGGTAAATATCCCACTGTAAATTTGCTGCCATAGGAGAAACCATTTCACCTCGCCATGCACTGTTGTCATAGCTATAGGTCTGACGTAACGGCAACGGTTGCATCATGTTATTTAATTCCAAACTTGTCGCCAATGGAATAACGATTTCAGCATGAGCGAATCTCAAGACTGCACGATGCGACTGTTTTCTTTCAATAACTGCATCAACTTGACTAAAAAAATCCTGTTTTAATCCTTGCGCCATCACACTTGTAACACCATTTGATTCGGTAAAACTTGGGCCTTTAGAATAAAAATCATCGGCATCGTTGAACTCTGCATAAAATTTTGCGGCATCCACTGGCATGTATTTATCAAAACTCACGCCTTTAAGCTCAGACTGCATTCCACCTGAGATCGAATACAACTCATAAATATAAGCAGCCGCATTTACAGCATTAGCAATCTTATTCTTTCCTTTACCATTTTCAGTCACGGTTTCACCTGATGGAGCAGTAACGGTGTATGAGCCAGTGTTCGAAAAAGTATATCCGCTTGTACCTAATTTTTTAATAAATTCAGGTTTAAAAATCGGTATTAATACACGCATTGCAACCTGTTCAGCACGCGTATTTTCAGCCAGTTCATCTAATTTATTAGCTAAATCAGCATCATCTTCTTCAAACTGTTGATAAGCCTGACTTGCATCATAAATCGCTTGTTGCTGTACAGATAAAGGCTGTGTTAAATCTTGTTCTTGGTTCAAGCTGTGAAAGTAAAGTTTAAAACGGTCTACACCACCATCTTCAATCGTTGGAACACTACTACTGGCTAAACTGGTATACGAAAGCGGTGTAATTTGGTTTTTAAGTTCAGGCTGTTGTTGAATCAATTCATTTGTAAAGAATTTAGCACTATCTATTGCGCGATCTACACCAGAACTTTGTACTAAAATAGACGCTGGTTGAGCAGCTGCGGTTTTAAATAATGTGGGTAAACGTTGTAATAAACGATCCGCAATACCGCGATGTTCTTGAATCCCAACCATTGTTTCATTGCCATAACCAAACTGACGAATACCATCAATACCATAACCCAGCAAAATATTTGCTTTCATCATTGCTTCAATATCTGCACCCAGTTGCTCACCTAACGGCGTTAATGCATTCTCGGCTTTGGCTTGTTTCCATAAATTATAAAGCGCTAAATCATATTTAATACTTGATAAACCTCTAGAGCCATGACGAGCAACTAATTCAGTGAATACTGCTTGATAACCTTCAGGAATTTGCTGATAGGTCTTTATTTCTTGCTGTGGTTGGTAAGGTGTTTTGGTTTGATAAAATTTAGATGAGCTATCTGTATCAGGAGTTCTTTGCGAATTTTGAGAATCATCACTATTACAAGCCGTCAATAAAATACTGAGACATAACACACTGCTTTTAAATAATATCTTCATAATTAATTTACTTATAGATAAAGAAATGTCATGTATCTTAGGCAGTGACAATTACATTTCTATTACATCATTAAAATAAAAAATATTAAAGAAAAGTGCTTAAACTCGTTCAATAAACGTCAATTGATCTAATGATTTTAATAATTCAATTTGATATAGATTGCCTAATTCAGCTGGCATTTTTAACAAATCATTGAGGTGTTGCTCTCTAGCGAGGCAGGTTAATAACTTGATGACACCACCATGCGTCACAACTAATGCATTTTTCCAATCTTCGGTTTGCATTTGAATTGAAATTTCTTCAAAACCTATCATCACGCGTTGCTTAAACTGGGCTAAAGACTCGCCATTTGGCGCGTGATACTGTGTTGGAAACTGCCAAAAATTTGCCAATTGCTCTGGAAAGTTTTCATAAATATGCTGAGTGGCTAATCCTTCCCAGTCACCAAAGTTCATTTCCTTGATGTTCGAATTAACGATGAGAGGTCGTTGTATTTTTACAGCTAATCGTTCTGCAAACAACTGACAACGGCGTAATGGCGAAGTAAAAATGACATCCCAAGACGAACCATTGTCTATATTGTTCTGAATGGTTGATTGCATCTGCAACCAACCTTGTTCTGTCAGCTCATCATCGGTGTGGCCACGCAAGGTATGACTTAAAGTCGTTTCTCCGTGCCGAAGTAAATCAATCAGCAACCTTATCACCTGATACAGCTGCTTCAGCAAAAGTTGCCATTTGATTATGTAAAACGCAAGCAAGTTGAATCATTGAAAGTGCTGAACCTGCACCACTGCCTTCACCTAATCGCAAGTTCATTTTTAAAATCGGTTGCGCGTCTAATTCTTTTAAAATGCGTTGATGACCATACTCAGCAGATTGATGTCCAAACAACATCCACGCCCGCGTCTGAGGCTGGATTCGAACAGTACATAATGCAGCAACAGAACTGATGAAACCATCAACCACGATTGGCATTCCAATCTGTGCACAACGGAGATATGCACCTGTCATTGCTGCGATTTCTAAACCACCTACAGCCGCAAGTATTTTCAAAGCATCATCAGCAACATGTGCTGCATGTAACTTGACTGCTTGATTAATGACAGAAACTTTATGTGCAAGCTGCTGATTATTAATTCCAGTGCCAACACCTGTTAGTTGCTCAGCACTTTCATTCAATAACAGACTAGCTAATGCTGATGCAGAACAGGTATTCCCAATACCCATCTCACCAGCAATAAAGATATCCGCCGCTTTAGCTCGAGCAAGATCAACACTCTCTTTCCCTAATTGCATGGCTGCAATGCATTCTTGCTCAGTCATTGCAACTTGCTGTACAAAGTTCGCTGTTCCAGAACGAATACAATGACGCTCAACGCCGGTATATTGGTAAGGCTCACCTACCGTTCCGCAGTCAATCACTTGTAACTGAGCTTGATGATGTTTCGCAATTACACTAATTGCAGCGCCACCTGCAGCAAAGTTTTGCAGCATTTGACGTGTGACAGCTTGTGGATAGGCTGAAATATTTTCCTCTACAACACCATGATCGCCTGCAAAAATCGTAATCCAAGGTTGTTGAATCTGTGGATGAACAGTTCCTTGTAAACTCGCAAGCTGAATCGCAATTTGCTCTAAATCACCCAATGCACCTGTAGGCTTAGTCAATTGTAGTTGACGTTGCTCAGCTTGTGATTGTGCCGCGATATCAGGCTGTTGAATAGACGCTAACCACCAAGAAGCTTGTTCAGACATGTTATTTCTCATCTTTTAAAATCATCGGAAAACCTGCGACACAAAACATCACTTTATTTGCGATTTGGCCTAAAGCTTGGTGTAAACGCCCTGCTTCGTCGACAAAACGACGGCTTATTTCACCCATTGGGACAACACCCAATCCTGTCTCATTACTGACTAAAATAATGTGTGATTTTAATTTCGGTAGCACATTTAATAATTTTTCTGTTTCTATCTGCTGTAAAGCGATATCTTCTGATAGTAATAGATTGGTTAACCATAACGTCAAACAATCAACCAAAATAACATGGTTTTCTTGATCTAGCAGTTGAAGCTGATCAGCGAGTAATATGGGTTCTTCACATAAATGCCAATCTGCTGGGCGTTGTTGTTGGTGATGTTGAATACGTTGTTGCATTTCCCCATCTAAGGCTTGTGCCGTAGCAACATAAGTAACTGTCAAACCAGTATCTTTTGCAATTTGCTCCGCCAAACGGCTTTTTCCAGAGCGAGCACCGCCTAAAATCAGTTGTAACATATTTAACCTAATCTAATTTGGTGATAAGGATAAAGTAATCCTTGTAAAATCTGAGCTTTATAATAGCCGAAAGTTAAATATTTCACCTGAATTTTAAATGGTTTTATTGCAATACTTTGAATACGATCCAGCACTAAATCACTTTGCCAAGCATCGTTATACAAACCTAAAGTAATATGCGGGCAATACTCAAGTGCAGCTATTTCATCTGAATATTGAGCGAGTTGCTGGCGAATCTTAGCTAAAATTTTATTGTTATCTTCAACTTGTAGAAATAATGCACTGCTGAAGCTATCCAAACCGTTAATTTCAAGTTCGAAAGTTTCTATTTCCAGCGAGTTTAATGCCTGAATCTGCTGCTTTAATGTATCAATTTCAAAGTCATCATCATAATGTGAAGATTTTGGCGTTAGAAATCCACAAACGAATAAAGTGATGTGGTACTGCCGTTGATTGGAATCGATCAACAAGTCTGAAAATTTTATTTTAATATTATCTAAATACTGAATAACTTCTGCTTGATCTATTTCGATATACCACACAGCAAAATCTGAACGACCATGATGCCATTCAGGATAATCACGGCGTTCAGTTGAAATGAGCTGAGTAGATGCTTGTAATAACACAACTTTAAATACTTATAGAAAGTTGTGTTATTCAAACATAAATGACTTTAAGAATTAAAGTGCTTTTCGTGTATCGCTTTAGGCATATTCAGGATTAAGTTCTAAACTCAAAAAATCGAATTGAATACCTGTTTCTTTCACTTCATTTTGGATGCCTTGCACGACCAAACCCGACAAAACCTTCTTCTGGCTATCCGTAATATCCATCTGAGCAATGTTTTTTTGAAGATGTTGTGCAACCTCTTCACCATCAAGATTTAAATTTTTAAGTGCATAGACATAACCATACACCGCACCTTTCAATAAATTTTGATAAGGAAGTGCTTGATGAATATGATTTTCAATGCTTCCAAACACACGCTCATTAAAGTTAAGCTTTCGCAGCGGATCACGCGCGACACGTTCACATGGATCTTTATAAGCTGATCGACACGAGTTCAAGAAACTTTCAGCCATACGATCTAGTTCTTTGGCTTGATTCGGCACAATATTAACCAAACCTAGTTTCACTTCATCGACAACCTGTTCCGCATATTTCTTGATCTTTGAATCAGCCATTGCAATACCAATCATTTCATGACCGATGGTACTTGCATACCACGCTAGCATTGCATGACAACCATTCCATAAACGGTTCTTAATGATCTGAATGTCTGAAATTTGATCAACCAAAATCATTTGGCGCATCTTACTCAATAATGGACTGCGATTTTCAACATAAATCGGCATATCCGTTTCACTATGGAACAAGATTAAGTCCATATTTTGTAAGAACTGACCTGCTTGGAATTGTCCACGCATATCTTCCAGACAGTTAGTAATTTGCTGTTCTTGCTTTTCCGTTAAAGCAGTTTCATCCGAAAGCTCGATGGTTTCATCATTAAGATCAGACTGATACTGCTTAAACAGACGATGCTTAATATTTAACTGGCGATATAAAGCTTGATCGGTGAGTTTTGAAACCATTCTGTTCACGACGGTGTCACAGAAATAATGTTCACTTAAAATGTGCTCAGCAATATCTTCATCTGTAATTTCAAGCAAAGCTTCACGAATATTTTTTAAGACCAAATACTTGGCACATACTTTATTGAGAATAATCAGGAACGTGATCGGCTCATTGTTCTGCATATCCTGAGACATAAAACGCGCTAAAAGCCCTTTAGCAATAATTTTTGCTTCAGATGCAATCGCCTGTTCAGGGAGACAAAGTGCGATCAAACTCGATTGCATATACATCTCGAGCATTTGTTGTTCATTATCAGCGTCAATCACGCTTAGATTTTCAATACGCTCATCATAAGAAGACTGACCATATCGAATACTATAACTGCCAAAGCTATTTACAGATTCAAGATATAAACGATTTCGCGTAGATGCTAACATTCGTTTTGGACGTGTGTAGCCATCCCAATGCGATAAAATTTGGGCAATATAACCACCACCAATTGCCCCGAAGCCATGAATACCAACAGTAAGCTGATTCAAACTTTGCGGAAATGGTTCTTGTAAATGTGGCATACCGATTTCGGGAGTATATTCATCCAAAGCATTCAAAAATTCATACATGTCTTGATAGTAGAATTTTGCTTTAGACAACATTCGATCATTTGGTTCTTTAATATCTTTAAATAAAATCGTGATACCGCCTGCATCACTCGCAGAACAAATACCATTTTCAGAATCTTCAAACATTAAACATTGTTGTGGCTGTAGATTTAGTTTTTGTGCCGCTTTTAAAAAGATTTCTGGATGAGGCTTACCACGCTCTACTTCATCTCCACAAACCAGTAAATCGAAAAACTTATATACATTTGCATTAATTAAATATTCTTCAGCGATTGCTCTACGACTTGAAGTCGCAACAGCCATACGCAAACCAGACTTGCGTAGTCGCTCTAATACCTGAATGAGACCTTTTTTAATCGGTACACCATTCATACGAACTGATTCTAACTCTAATTCATCAGCGCGCTTTCTTATTTGCGCGTAAGGTACATCCTCACCATAGAACTTTTTCGCTAGTTCTTCAGCAGTTCGAGCACTCAGTCCCAAACATTGCATTAAATAGTCATCAGAGAATTCCTGTCCAATGAGCTCTTCTGAAGCTTGTTTCAATGTTTGAAAACGTAAACGTTCCGTGTCAAACATCGTCCCATCCATGTCAAAAAGCGCCCCTTGAACAGGATAATCATGAAAAATAAGCATTTGTACTCCTTTCTTTTACTATCGCTTTTTATAGATTAACTAAAAAATGAGCATAAAATCCGAATTGTAAATAAATGAAATAAATTTGATCAAAAAACAATCAAATCATTTCAAATCCACACTATAATTGTAATTTATGGGGAAGTTGACTTGCATAACCATATAAAATATGAGTGCTATTTGATCATATGGATCAGTCTATAGAGAGATTAAATGTCTAAGGCCTTCAGCCAAATTATGTTGATTAGACTTTAAAAAGTAAATAAATATCCAAAGCTATGATTATCACTGAGACATAGTTAACCCCCATGTCTCAGTTGCAGCACCTATATTATTTACGAGATTTAGGCTGGTTGCGCCTCTGATTGTTGTTGTGAAGCTTTGAAATAGCTCTCGAACTTATTATAAAAAGTCTCTCGATAACAGTAGTACAACATCGCCGTTTTTTCTGGCATTGGAATTAACCGCTGGCTTTCATAACACATTTCTTCAACTACAGCCGCATACGGCTTAACGGTATGATCAGGTTCACCTACAATTTTTTTTGCTTGCGAATGTTCAAAAATATAAAAACTTAGTAAACGAATGGTTGGACGTAAGAAACCTTTACCAAAAACTGACTTATCACCAAACAGTAAGTGCCAACCTAGATCTTGCTCATCTCCTTCGTAATAACGGCCTAAACGATCACGTTTCCCTTCATAAATTTCGGTATAACCGACATCTTTACCGTCAATCCCGACAATCAATAAACGTTGATGATCATCTGCCAGCATCTTGTCAAAATAAACCTGTAAATCTAGTTCTGACTTATTCAATTGCCACTGAGGAATCACATGTGGTTCATGCATCCATTGGTGTAAAAGCGGAATATCTTGCGGGTATTGTACTTGACGCAAATAGTATTGCGTTCCGTCTTCATAGTATTCGAAATAGTCTGGAAGTTTTTGTGAAAGCGTAAGCATTATATAGTTCCTTGCTTTTACCATTAAATGATAATAATAATCGTTTTCATTAAATGGTGGAATTTATTTTTCTTGTTTTTTGTTAATTTAATTTATTTATAAGAGCGTATTCGCTTCTACCTTGAAAAGCTTAAATAAACGCTAAAAGCTCTAGTGCTGTAAAAATAAAAGCGAAAATGATCGAACCTAACCAAATCAAAATGAAATATTTTCTAAATAGATAAAAACTAAGTACTTGTAAAAAAAATGCTGTTGTTAGTATCACGAATAGCCATGTTAAAGGTCCAACTGAAGAACCTTCATAATGACAATTCATTAGCAATGAAATCATCAGGAATAAAACTGTTAGCCAAGGCAAAACTCTTTTAAGATTTTGATTTAACCCATCGTATTTCAGATGCTTCTGACCAAACTGACTCAACATACAGCCCTGCATCACGGCAGCTAAGGACCAAAACAATGCTGCAAAACTCATTTTATCTCTCCAGATACTTTAAACTTTTTGAGATAGAACAGGATTGCTGCGATATAAGCCAAAGCAAGCAATAGAAAAGCAAGATCAACACCTGCCAACCACCACTGACCATGAACTGTACTATTTAATAAAGATGCTTCAGGCACGGTGATAAAACTAATGATTGGAATCATGAGCAAGACCAATGCCGTAACGATCAACAAAGATAAAATCGCTTTGCGAACACTTAAAGTTAAGCTGAATAACAGGCTCAAAAGCCAAATCATAAAAAAAGTAGCCACTTCATAGCTGCTTCTGCTTTCAAACGTTGCAGGCAATATTCGTCCTGCTAATAAATAAGCTGCGGAAGCCAAAGGAAGTCCTAAAAAGGTAAAGAAATTCAGTTGTCGTACTAATTTATAACTAAAATTATTGTGGACTTTGATTCGCTTCTTTTGCCATAGTAATGCTCCTGCTATCAACATTACACAACCAATAATACCCATGCACGACAAAATAAAACGCATCCACATCGATGCAAAATAACCAAGATGAATGCCATACGTCGATGAAGCCAACTGAGCCACAGCACTTAAGTTTCTTGGCTGCTCAAGTAACTCAGCCGTATTTGCCGCAAAAAAATATTGAGGTGTATTTAAGGTGATAATATTTTTATAATTATATTCAAAACTAATCACCGCATCCGCTGTATTGGGTTTTCTTACTTCAAATTTATCTAAAAATGCCCCTGTTTGTGTCTGAGCTGGTAATTGCTCAATAAATTTTTTAAACGGCTGCATTGTTTTAGATGACGATGATGTAGAGGGTTTCGCCATCTCTATATACTGCATTTCATTATAAAATTGAGGAATGCCGGCTTTCCCATAATGCTGCGACAGTCCCCACGGCAATACTAGATAAAATAGAATCAATAAGCCTGTAAACCCCATAATCAAATAAAAAGGAAACGTCACAATGCCCGTTATATGGTGTAGGTCGAGTAAAGATCGTTGTCCTTTATAAGATCGGAAAACAAAGAACTCCTTGATGATTTTCTTATGAGTAATAATCCCTGAAATCAGGCTAATTAAAAAAATAATTGAAATAATAGCGACAATAAAACTGCCAATTTTGCTGGGTAGCGGATACAAGGTGTAATGCAATTTAAAGAATAAATCACCACCCAAAGTATCGCGTACTGGATTCAGTAAATCGCCAGTGAGAGGATTCTGTAATTGTTGATGCCGTCCATTTTCATCTTGCCATTGTAGTAAATTGACAGGCATTCGCTCGTTTGCAACGGTGACTCTCCAACGTTTCGCATCTTCAGCGTGTTGGTTAAGATAATCAAAAGCAGTTTGAGCGGACTGTTGAGTAGATGGAATATGTTGAATACGACTCATCGCTTCAGGTTGCGCCCAGACATTCAACTCTGTACGAAAATAAGCGACGGAACCTGTAAAAAATATAAAGAAGATGCCCCATAAAACAACAATGCCAAACCAGCTATGCACAATGGCTTGTATTTGACGAAAACTCATTAGGTCATTCCCCATCTGTTTAATAACCAATAACCTGCAAGAAGTAATACTCCTAAACTATTCATACTCCAAAACCAAAGTTTAGATATCACCGCAGTGGCTAATACCACATAGAAAATGAAGAAAATAAAACTTAAAAATACGGCCAAATAGACGTTTTCTGCTGTCGCAAACGGTAACCAATTTGCCAAAACTAAACTTAGCCAAGAGCTATAACAATAAGCTGCAAGACAGATGAAAAATACTCTACGATAAGTCAGATTAAATTTTTCTTGTTTTTCAATTCGGCTCATCTTAATTACCTTGCACTCAAAAAAAGCTTAGAGAGAAAGAAATACTCATTATCCAATCAATATTTCTTTCTCAAATTTTATTAGTAATTAATCGTATAGCTTAGGCCATAGGTACGACCTTCAGCAGGTAGACTTGATAACTTAGCAAATGAGACAGCCGATTGTTGGCTATATACAGTACGATAGTCTTTGTTCCACACGTTATAGACACCAAAGTCTAAGCGCCCTTTTCCTACAGGAAAATGTGTTAGCACATCCATGGTGGTATAACCTGTAATTTTTGCCGCCGAGTTTGGAAGGATATTATCGTCAGTTACAGCAACTAAATCGTCTTTGGCTGCTTTATCCGTACCTTTAACCGCTAACATTTGTACGCGAACGCCATAACCCTCATCATTATTCCATTCACCAAAGACTGTTCCTTTGGTTGGAGAAACTTGATAAGCATTGAGTTCACGCCATTTACCAGCAGCATCCTCGTATTGTCCACGGGTATAACCGAGTGTTCCGCCGACTTTAAAATTTTCCATGAATGGATAACTTGCAGTGAGCTCTGCACCATATACACGTTGATCTGCATCAGCCACACTAGCAGAACGGTTAGCATTAAACTGTACAACCTTATCGGACGTATTATAGAAGCCTGTTACACCAAGATTTAAACCATCATCTTGGTTTAAACGCCAACCCAATTCATAGCTATTCACTGTGATCGGTTCAATATTCGCTGTTGAAAGCGTATAAATCGCAACATCACGTAGCATACGTTGAACATCTGGATAACTGAAACCTTGTGAGAAGTTCGCAAAGACTTGCTGATCATCCGTTAATTTGTATACAGCACCTAAATTGAATAGAAACTTGTCTGAATTGGTTGAGTCACTTGGAATGACGGTCAAATCAGCACTTTGCCCTTGGGCTGCTCGTTGAGCTTGTCTTGATGGAATATAAGCATCTGTATCTGCTTTGATATATTGATAACGCGTACCCGCTTGGATATTTAAACGATCCGTCAGTTCATAATCAGCTTGTAAAAAAGCACCGATATTTTGAATCGTTGTATCAGGCCCAGCCCCATAACTTTTGCCTGTACTTGTATAAGTCAGCCCATTATCCAATGCATTCAATAAGTCATAATATTGATGATCTTTTTCATGATCGTAATCTAAACCATACGTTAGTTTTAAGGCACGATCAGCAACGCTTAGTTCTTTTTGAAGTGTTGAGCGAAGCCCAGCTACCTCAATCTCAGATTGTGATTGGCTTGCAAACTGAGTCAGTGCATAAACAGGGAAAAAACGTGCATTTTCTTTACGGTAATATGCCTCAAGATTTAAGGTTTGCCCTAAAAACTCTTGATTTTGATATTGCGTATTTACTGCATAACGCTCAGTGAATGGTTGATTATCTAGTTTCAACCCTTTGACTGCTTTATATGAAGGATTGTTTACGACATCACCCGTATAATCACGTCCATATTCTGTGTCTTGCTTGTCTTTATAATATTGCGCACCAAAGCTCAAAGACTGTGTATCTGTTAAATCAATATTCACGCGACCATTTACATCGATTGTATCGGTATCTTCACGGCTGGTCTGGTATGGATCGGTTGCGATACGCTCTCCCTTACCATCGAATTGAGAACCTCGACTGGTAAAGTTCGCACCTAAGAAACCATTGATATTGTCTTTATCGAATGAAACAGTTTGCCCAACTTCATAAGCTAAACCATCGCCACGGAATGTATCTGATGAAGTGATTCCAACTTTAGTTTCAAAGCTCAATGGTTTTGATGTATCAGCACGCTTGGTAATGATATTGATGATGCCACCTGTAGCACCAGAACCATAAATACTTGTAGCGCCTGAAATGATCTCAATACGTTCAATCATACTCGGGCTAATACTATTGAGTTGTCGTGATACATCACGCGAACCTGTTTGAGATACACCATCAATCATGACCAATACATTACGGCCACGCATCGTCTGACCATAGTTACTCGTAGTTCCACTACTTGGTGCGAGTGATGGAACAAGTTGCGCTAATACATCAGCAACTTTACGCCCCGCCGTTGCTTGCTGCGCAATTTGATTATGGTCAATGGTTTGAACAGTCCCCGCAATTTCTGCAATATTTTTTGGTGTCCGCGTTGCTGTAACAACGATTTTCTCTAATTGCGCAACTGGTTTTTCCTTAGATTCTTCAGTAGCAACTTCATTTGAACTTGTATCTGCATAGACATGCTGAGCAAACATTGCCATGACAGCAAGACAACATGGTGTCATTTTAAACAGTACTTTTTTCGCCCCAAACTCATTCTTCGCTTTCATTTTCTCATTTCTCCAGAGCCCTAATATCACTCAAAAAATATCCAAAAGGCGACTCATCATACTAAATTTAAATATTAATGAGAATGATTTTTATTAAAAATAGTATTCATTAATTTCATTCAGACGAAAAAAATTGTCTTTTTTGAGTTTTTCCTCAGTTTCGAGCTGTTGAAACTGCTCCAAATATTGATGTGCTGTCTCAATCGCCAAGACAAAAACGCCATCTGCATCAGCCACTAATAGATCACCAGAATGCACCGTGAACTGATTAATATAAATTTCTGTGTCCATTTCAACTAAGCTCTCCCCCTCATTACGAGTGGTTAAGCAACTGACAGCATGTGCAAAAATGGGAAGCTTTAATTTTGATAACGCCTGTCGATCAGTAATAGCACCAAGCACGACAACGCCAGCTAAACCACAATGAATCGCAGCTACACTCCTTTGCTCCCCCCAACATGCACGTTGTAAATCATATCGTGCATCAATGATGAGGACTTCGTTCGACCGACAGCTCATCAAGACATATCTTAATTTGCTTGCATTTTTTGACTCAAGCCGCGCTGTTCTAATCACACCGACTAGACTTTGTTCAGGAGACATTGGAAAAACATGTGGAATATGCCCTTCATCCAATACATGCCCAATGGTTGAGGTCGCGATATTTTTATACGCTGCTATAAGCGCTTCTAGGTTTATGTTCTGGTTCATAAAATGTTCTCATTTGATCTGTTTAGCTGTGATGGACAGTTGCGACATAAAGTTTGACCAGCTTCCTCTAACTGAAAATACAAACAGCACTTTTTTCTCATATAGGTTGCAAGCTCTGGATGCCAGTGACCCCAAAGACGAACAAAAGGATTTTCAGCTAAATGAAAACTTTGAGCTGATCGCTTTTTGATGAGCTGTTGTTGTTGCTGTAATTTTTCTTGCATCTCAGGACTTATGTTTTGCTGTGTCCATGAGTGATAGAACTGCACCACACGAACCGCAGCATTTTCCCAAAGCAAGGCATAAGACACTCTTCCAACCTTAGCGATCTGTTGAAACAAACAATTGAGCTGATCAAAAATTGCACCAATATCCTGCAAAGACATAACTTCAAGAGATAAAGCCTCAGAGTTTGTCAACTGCAATGTCCGATCCCAGTACCATTCACTGGATAAGTTGACAGCTAAGATTGAACTCTGCCATTTCACAAAAGTTAAAGATGCCGCCTGACAATAAAGAAAAGGTAATATCCAAACAGTAGACCAATATTTGACAAATAAAGAGCTGGCACAGCTTAGGTTTTTAGCATGAATACGTTTTGCAAAGTCTTGCAGCGTCTTCTCACAAATCGAATCATCAAGCAAATCTGCTAAAGTGATCGCCTTTGTGTCTAAGTAACACACCTCCAGTTTCAGATGTTTGCTCAACGCTGAAACTGGCGTGGTTAATCTTGCTTGATCAGCACAGTAACTATTCATGCATCGCTACTATGACTGATTGAAAACTTGCCAAAGTGGATTGCTTGTTTTTCCAATACCTGAAGGCATACTGCCTATTCGAGTATCTTGTTCAAGCAACGGTCGAAGCAATTGTTTATAAGGCCAATATGGTGACTCAAACAATAAACGTTGTAACTGCTTTTGAATTTCAGGCTGAAAATCTAAATGTTCCAGTATCTGCTGTAACTCAACAGCCAACACCTTCCAAAATTCACGCACTTCAATCTGATAATAATTCGCCAAAGTATCGACAATACAGCCAAGGTTGACTTGAATGCCTAAAGTCTGAATGTAGAACAATAATTCTTCGACTGAATCATGATAGAGCGTATTTCTAAAATCATGTGGACTTAAATAATCTGGATCATCCAAACCATTTTGTAATACCCACGGTAAGTAAATACGCAATGAGTCATGATCTCTAAACATCAATCCATCAAATTGACCATCTTTAAGCACCAGACATAAATTTTGTCCATGAATTTCTCCCATCAAACCCAAACGGAACAGACGTAAATTCACTTCAAAAAAGCATGCACATAATTGGGCGAATTGCTCTAACACCTCGGCCGTTCCATTCGACAGCCCTTGTCGCTGCAAAATATAATCAAACACAGCGGGCTGACCTGAAATCTTGTGCCCCAGGCTTGCCATTGGAATCAGTTGATACGGCTGCTGCAATAATTCAGGTGGAATATGACGGCGTTGAGCCGCTAAATGTGTTGGTTTCTCTACAAATAACCATTCATTATCAGCACTTCGATCTTGCTGTTTTTCAGGTAAATAAGACCACCATTGGGTTTCTTCACATAACCATAATTTTTGCTGTAGCACAGGATCTTTTTGCTGTGCTTGTAACAATAGTTTATGGTTTTTCTCACCATTAATCATTTTTACGATCGGAAGAAAGCGTAATGAACCAAGTGCTTTAATCCCTATCGGCAATTTCAGACTTTCTTGTGGAATATACTCAGACAATAAACTTCGCATTGAAGCACTGGCGTACATTCCTTTTGAAATAAAATTCAATGGCTGACAGATACCTACAGCGACATCCTCAGCAAAGAATTGTTCAAATAAATGCTTGAACTGCCAAGGATGAATTGGCATTGCGATATGTGTTTCACTCAAACCACGTTGGAACATTTCCTGTTTGAGTTGATAACGCTCGGCACGCTGAATAAAAATCTGGCTAGGCTGTTGCGTAAAAATATCCTCAACACCTGCACCAAACATCATTTTATCTTTATGTACCGCAACCCAGTGGATACTGAGTTCCTGCGCAAATTCAGGACAATATTGCAGGTATTCCTGTTGACTCAACCCTTCCTTCAACTTGGATAAAGGATGATAAGGACGATCCCGATAACCCGCATATTGCTCTAAAATACGAAATATCTGTGCGGAACTTTGATGCATCAACTCATGGGCATTCACTTGATGCTGTTGCAGCAAACGAAATTGCTGCAAACACTTCTGGATCTGATCTGCAAAATTTTGAATTTTATTCGTCTGACAGTGTTGAAATACCTCCATATCTTGCAAATATTGGAATAGTTCCAATAATTCAATCGACTGAAGTTTCCCCTGATCATTCATCTGATCTACTAAGATAATTTCAGACTCAGCAAAAAAACACCAAGGTTGAGCAATACCTTGATTTACAGGAAAAAAGACACATCGCTTTGATTGTTGCTCAAGTAACAATACAAAATATTGCTGCTCAAATCTTTCATTTAAATACTGTTCTAGATCAATATCGAATCCACTCAGCTTTGTTTGTGCTTTTTCAAAATCAACAACATATTGCTCAGGAATCAACTCCTCTACCAATAAGGCATTCACAAAATCTTGTAAAATGGTTCTGTCTGTCAATTGATAGACAGGTTGAAGCGCATTCATAAATAACCTCACTTCAACTGAGCTTTAAAAGGTGCTAATGGGTTATCAACAAACTTAATTTGAATACGACCATCACCAAATAAACGTCTTTTGGTTAATGATTCAATACGTAACTTGTCGGCAAATACATCAAAGATTTGATAACGCTCAGTATGTTCAGGATGTTGTTGCTGATACTCCTGAATTACATCCGCTGCCCATTGCCAAAAATCTTGTTCTGCCACCGCATAAGTTTGATTTAGAAAAATCGCAATGTCCGTCAATGCCACAAAGAACAGACATGCACAACTAAAATCACGAATCCCATCCAAGTCGCCAGTCAAAATAAAAGACATACTATTGGTTTTGGCATGTTCAGGCGGCAATTGATCGAGTTCAGGCGCTAATTCTGGATATGCCAAGTGTGCTGGGCTATAACGTACACCATCATGAAAATCTTTTAGCAACACTCGGGTTGGCCACCCTTTCTCATGTACCAAAATAATATTTTGCCCATGCGACTCCGTCGCAATACCTTCAGCAAATAGTAAGTGAATCAGCGGTGTAATCACTACTTTCAATAATTGACGTGTCCATTTTTCCATGCCGTATTGCTGTATCCACGGTGCAATTAAGGCTTGCTCATCTTTTTGAATATGGCTCACCCCATTCAATGGAATCGCATCTTCACCTTGACGTAAATATTGATGTACACTTTCACGCCATAAACAGCCAATCGTTCCATAGGCTTGTTTTGCATGTGAAGCAGGTAAACGGGTGAAATCTACACTCAAACCATAAACTTCACGCAATACCGCAAAATCTAATTTTTTCGCAGTTTCACTTTGATCAATCAGAGCTTGCAACCAGTCAGTAATGATTGGTCCATTCATCACTGTATGTTTTGCCAATACACGTGAACTCGACGTATTGGTTAAACTCATCGAAAGTTTGATATATGGTTTTTCTGGATGCTGAAGATTCGTCACAGTTCGTAAGGACTGCTGCGCCAAATAACGATCATGGCTGTGACCTAAATACATAATTTTTTGATCGGCAATTTCTTCGGCAAAAATTGAGATGAGATGATTTTCCCATTGCCAAGGATGAACTGGAATCCACACATAATCAGCGCTTTCTTTAACTTGATTTTTAAGTTTTTGCTGAAATTGGATTAGGTCTTGGGAATTTAGCTGTGCCTTAAAAAATTCTTTTGTATCAATACTATTGGAATGGTTTTCAGCAACAATATCTTTATGTATAGCTAACCAAACGAGCGCCATCGGCTGTGCAAATTCAACGCCATAATGGATATTATCTTGCAAACTGAAACCAACTCGTGACTTATAACAAGGATGATATGGATGACCATCCATTAAATAAGATTCGAGAATATCGTAAGGATATTGAATTGCAGGCAAGGCATAGTTTTCAAAACAAACTTGTGATTGTAAATCGTGAATATATGTACGTTTTAATTCAAAAATGAAATCTTCAACTTTCGCGGCGTCTGTAATTGAACGCAGAATTTCATCTATGACTTGATTCAGACGAGCTGGTTGCTGCTTACCGTGCGCATCTTGGCGGAGAACATCTTGATCACGCGCCAATCGAACTAAGTTATAACTATATTGACGCTGACCAGACGCTTTATACTGCACCGTTTGCTGTTGGCGATCCTGCACCTGAACTATAAATTTTTCACCATCATGATCAGCCGCAATGATTTCTTCGAAAATAAGCGCTTGTAATAATTGTTTTATTACACGCTGTTCAACCTCTTTCGACTGTTCAGATTGTGGTTGTTGCCATGCTTGAAAGGTATTTTGAATCAGATGCGTATTTGATAAAACTGGATGTAATTGTCCCATGTTGATCTTCCTAAATATTTAATTCATTTTGTGTTGGTCTGGGAAACGCCATGCATAAGGCAAAGCGCACAAGATAAGCACAGTACAAAAAACAAAAATTTCTTGAATGCCTTTAAATGTGTCCAGCGCTGTATTTGAACTTGTTTGAAAAATGTCTTGGCGTAATTGCAGATATAAAGCAGCAAGTACCACGGCAACTGCGGCAAAAAGTCGACGGAACAGATTATTTAATGCAGCAGCCTGAGTGACCAAATGTTGTTGTTGCTGACGTAAACTATTTAAACCTGCTGTGGTTGAAGGCATATAAGACAAGCCCATTCCCAAACCATGCAACATCATGCAACAGATAATGAACCAGACATTTTGTACGGGTGCCCATGCAAGCAATGCAAAAGACAATGCGGTAATGATGAGACCAAAGCTCATAATTTTTGACGCGCCGTATTTATCGAGATATTTTCCCGCAGGCTGACTACATAGACCGGTCACAAGTGCGCTACTCATAAGGGCAAAACCCGTCCAGAGCGGACTCAGCTTTAAACACTGTTGAATCCATAACGGTACAAGCAACATACCGATGAATAAACCAACCGTTTGTGCCACACAAATCATCAGACTAAATCGAAAGCCTTTTACATCGAACAATGCTGGCCCAATCAATGGACGGGTTTGAGCTTTTTGCCTTCTGACAAACTGCCAGAATGTTAGGACACAAATGCCAAGCAATAACCAATAGATCGGTTGTACTAAATCTGCAAGCTGATGAAGCTGACTTAAAGTACCTAACAGCAAAATAATGCTTGTACTTAGATAGATGAATCCAAGCCAATCAAAGGACTGATTCATATCGCCTTGTTCTTTAGGTAGATAAAGATAGCCCAACACTAGAGCAATACAGGCAATCGGCAAGTTGATAAAAAACAATGCTTGCCAATCGAGCCAGACCAAAACTAACGCACCCAACATCGGCCCGATTGCCAAAGTCAGCATGATCATCGAACCCCATAATCCTGTAGTACTACCTCGTTGTTCAGTCGGTGTGACCGAAAAGATCAAGCCCAGCGACAAAGGAATCATGAGACCGCTGCAAAAACCCTGCAAGGCTCTCGCGATAAGAACAGACTCAAATTGATTAAATAATCCACCAATTGTTGATGCCAAAGCAAAACACAACAATGCAGTTAAATAAGTCTGTCGCTTACCAAAACGTTGACTGAAATAACCAGCGAGCGGCAAGCTGATGCTCATTGCCAATAAAAAAGCAACAATGACCCAACTCGCCAAAATCTCTCCAATTTGAAAATATTGCATCAATTGAGGAATTGCTGGGTTAAAACTACTATTATTTAAACTTACTGTGCCTGTTCCAAGCATCACAGTAAGTAAGACATAACGCTGCAACCCGACTTGAACAGATTGTGCGGTTGGTACAGAAGATTGCTCCATACACTTTTCCTCTGTACAACCTAGTCAATATGCTCTGATAGTTTTAACTGTGAGTAAAACGTTGGCGAAGTATGTCGACGCTGATCTGATTTCTGAGAAACACGCGACAGCGTTGAATCAGCTAACTGTGCATGATTCCGCACTGGTTGATCCGGTTTTACAGATGTAGCAACACCAAACTGTTGGTAAGATTGAGCCTGATCGAGTTTAAATAACTCCCTACCCAAAAGTTGATTGGCAATCGTCGCTGCTCGATATGCACCTAGACCGAGGTCAGGTGTTCCAACACCATGATGAAACACTTGCATATTCTGTAAGAAGATCCGTCCATCACCTTTATAATTCACTTCAAAATCTGAGCTAACCTGCCAACGATTTGTCTGATCAAGTGAAATTAAAGACTGTAAATTTTGTAAAAAAGCAGGCTTTGGATAGCGATAGCCTGTAGCAGCAATCACACAATCTGCATCAACCAAATACTTCTCATTTTGCTGATGCTGTTCAAAACGCAAACGTATTTTTTGATTTTCTAGTACTTCTGCATACTGTAGCTGATGATGCCCTGCCAAAGTCACCTCTGTATTTTGACCACCAATACTACGATGATAAAGTCGCTCATAAATGTCACGAATCGTTTTACTACTAATCCCTTTATATAAATTTGCCTGTTGAATAGGTAACTCTGCTTTCAGTGCAGTAGGTAAATGATAGAAATAGTGCATGTAGTCAGGGCTAAAATGCTCAAGCCCTAACGGTGTATTTTCCATTGGGAAAAAACCCGCTGATCGAGTTAACCAATGTAAATGGAAGTTGGCTTTCACCTGTCCTTGTGCATATTGACGATCAAATAAGTCGATAAAAATTTCTGCCGCAGACTGCCCTGAGCCAATCAACACGACATCACCTTTCAGTTTTTCAGGGCAATTTTTCAAATATTCAGCTGAATGTAAACACTGTGTTGTTTGCGAATAAATATGCTGCAAACTTTCAGGTAAATGTGGAACAGTCCCGATTCCTAAAACCAATTGACGCGCACGATAGCACTGTATTTCGCCGTTGAATAAAACCTCAACCTCGAAACCACCTTTTACGGGTTGGATATCAAGAACGCGACTATTAAATTGGACATTCTCCAGTTGTTTTACAACCCATTGACAATAATGGTTATATTCTTGGCGTGGAATATATAGATTTTCACGGAAATAAAATTTATATAATCGCTGGTGATGTTTTAAATAATTGAGAAAACTATAGGGACTTGTTGGCTCGACCAAACTCACTAAATCTGCCATAAATGGGACTTGCAGTAAAGCATTGGGCAATTGCATACCCGCATGCCAGTCAAATCCATCTTTTTGTTCAAAAAATTGATATTTAAGCTCACTTTTCCCTTGCAAAAGACTAGCAAGACTCAGATTGAAAGGCCCTAACCCGATTCCAATAAAATCAAGCATAGCTCACGTCCTTCTGCTCTACGAACAGTGGATTTTGCAGCTGCACATAAACAGACTGATGCTCAACAGGTGCAATCAGTTCATCAAGTTCATGTAAACGCGTGAGTAAATTTCCCTTATAAGGCAACGTCTCATTAAACAATAAACCTTGCAATAACGTACTTTCAGGATACTGTTGCAATAAATCTTGTAAAAAACCTTTAAGATGCTCAAGCAACTTATCTTCGGTGATATAACCCGTTGCACCAATTGCATTGATGATGCCAAACAAAGTATTTCCAAAGAAATAATAACTAAAACGCTCGTCGACAAAATCTTTAGGTCCAACCGCAAACGCTTTCTCTTTTAGCTCTGGTAATACTTTTAAGATCTCAGTGGCAAATTCTTCGATGTAATAGAAACCTTGATTGTCACGTAGCCATAATGTTTTTGGAAAATTATTTTCCATTTCTAAGAGTACATTTTGCTGATGGGATTCAAAAGCCATACCATAACGATGATATAAATACATCAATGGCTCTAGGCTGACTTCAAGGAAGCGATTGAACCAATCCAACGCAATTTCAGAAAAATCAGTGTCTGAATGCGTTTTTTCAATTTTTGCAAATAATGCATTAAAGCGATTTAACGATTTACTTGGATGATCTTGGCAAAGTGATGCAATACACGTCACTTGCTGCTGCGGATGGAAAGGTTGATCACGGAAAATACAAATACTTTCATTCACTACCTCATCATCTATTTTTAATGCCATCCAAGCTGGGTCATTGACTGCTTTTAAACTTGGGCATTGTTTTAAAATATTCTGACCATATTCACTGTGCCATAGGCGATGAGTTAACTCTCCACGATGACACTCTTTCGCCAGGTTAACGCGGATTGAATTGGTAATCATGACCGAAAGTGAAGGTTTAACCATCCACGGTGCACTAAAGCTTGCTAAAGTACGAATCGATGTAGTCGGGAAAAATTGCCATCCTCGTAAACCAAGATCAATCAATTGACCCGTTTGTTTTAGTCTTTCAAACCAAGATTTGCTTTGTAAATAACGTGCTTGCCAAGGATGTAAAGGCAATAACTTATATTCGGTATGTGTTTTTAATAGATTGAGATCGTTTTCAGACAGATACCATTGTAAATTCGTTTTAAGCTCTTCGGAAATTTCCTCGTTTGTGGCTGACCCTTCTGCAATATAATCCTGATGTACAAACCAATAATGAAGTTGGGTTTGTCCTTTATGTTCTGGCGAAAACTTCAACCAATCCTCATGTACAAAACCCGTTCGACTTTTAGGCGCGGGATGCATGCTATGCCCTAAAATCAAAGCTTGTTCGGTTTCAATAAAGCTTTGCCCTGCTTTCACAAGATCATCAAAATCATGTTCACGCTGCATTAAAAACTGCTGTAGTGCATCTCGGCTTTGAATCCACTTTTCAACTAGAGAAGCAGCATCTAAAGGAATTGATGATTCAAAGACAAGTTCTTCCAACAGCAAGCCCACGATTGCAACTGGGCTAAATGTTTTAATCTGTCCTTGAATCGTTATTTGTGGGAGAGCATGTAACCGATGTCGCCCAACTCGACTGACATAACTTAATGGGAAATAGCATTGGGCTTGAATAGAATGAATCGGAACTGATAACAGCGTCAAACCTTGGCTAAACGCTTGTTGTTGGGGACTCTGCTGACTTTTATTTAGCAAGTGACCTTTGCCAGTTTCTTGCGTGTATGCGTTGACGAAGTGTTGTATCGCCAACCGATTGGCAAGTGATTGCATCAGACTGTATCCTCTTATCGAGAGAGTAGAATTTATTTTTCGTAATGTTTGAGCTCTAAACACACCTCAACCACAATTAATTATGATTAAGATTATGCTAATGATAATTATTATCATTTAATAATTCAATTTAATAAAACAACCTAAAAATATAGGCTTAACTATATGAATTAACTAGCTTAAATATAAAATTAAGATTAAAAAGGATACAAAAAGATAATAATTATTCTCATTAAATAAAATGATGGTTTTAAGATTCTCAATAGTTTTTATAGATAAATTAATATTTTAGTAATAACAGCTATTTAGAACGTTTTATTCACTTAAATGTCTAATACATCACTAAATGAAGCACCAAGTAATTTGGCTAGATCATGAGGATTCAAACCTATATCTAAGCCCCTTTTCCCACCGCTGACATAGATTTTTTCAAGAGATTGCGCCGTTAAATCAATCACTGTTTTTAAACGCTTTTTCTGCCCTAATGGACTGATCCCACCGACTAAATATCCTGTTAATCGCTCAGCGTCTTTAGGATTTGCCATTTGAAGTTTCTTACACCCTACTGCCACTGCAACTTTTTTTAGATTTAATTGATGATTTACTGGCAGTACTGCAACGTAGTAATTTTTTTCGTCTGTTACCATTAAAGTTTTGAATACTTCTTCTACTTTTAAATTTAATTTTTCAGCAGCTTCCAAGCCAAAACTTTTGGCATTTGCATCATGTTCATATTCATGAATTGAGAATGGTATTTTATTTTTTTCCAGTAATTTACATGCAGGTGTCATTTTCTTTCGGACTATTCTTAATTCATCTAATAAGTGGTATTAGTGTAGCATTATTTATAAAAAATCTTAAATTTGCTTAGGCTATTTTAGATATAAATCTATTCTTGATATCTCGATCTTGAACCTCATATATTTTCTAATAGTGAAACGAATAGGCTCTATCAGTTAATGAGTTACAAGCATAATAATTTAATGGCAATGCGAGAAAGTTATTGGAATGATGAATCATCTTCTACCGTTCACGCTGAAAAACAATTTCTAAGGAATACTTTGATTGAGGAAGGTATCTTTGAAAATGCGACTTTAGATGACACGAAGTATTTTTTCTTCACATTACCCAGTATTATTATCGTCAAAGCTCATGCCTTAGGCTTTCATCACAGTCATGTGAAACGTATGTTGATTAAACATATTCACAGCAACCGCGCTGCATTAATGCGTAAATCAGTACTGAAAATTCAGTTTAAAATATAGGACATCTGTATAGTTAAGCTAGATTTAGGATGAAAAATCTACTTAGGCTATTTTAGATTATTGATCTATTTCACAAATTTAGACTGATAATTCAAGAGATTGAACTATTTTAATACGTTCAAAAGCTGTAATATCCTCTACACTTTATCTCTCGGCTTTCAACCATCCGATTTCAGCATAGGATTTTTCTTTCATGTCAGATCAGAACGATAAGCTTAAGAACCTAAAAACCTCGTCTGTGGATCGTCGCTTATCTATCGCTAAAGCCTCTTTACTTGCTGGAACACGCTGGGCAACTGCAAGTGCTACTTCCCTTTTCTCTAGTGAAGAAGAAAAAGAGAAGAAACGTAAAAAAGCTATGGCTGAACAAGCACATTATTTAGTTTCTGAAATTGGGAAATTAAAAGGTTCAATCGTAAAGATTGGACAAATGATGGCTTTATATGGTGAGCATTTCTTACCTGAAGAAATTACTCAAGCACTCAATACATTAAATAATCAAACTGTTGCCCTTGCTTGGCCTGCGATTAAAAGTCATTTACAGGAACAACTCGGTTCTAAATTAGATGATTTAACGATCGATCATGAGCCGATTGGTACTGCTTCCCTCGCGCAAGTACACCGAGCAACGCGTAAATCAGATGGATTAGAGCTTGTTTTAAAAATTCAATATCCGGGTGTCGCAGAAGCGATTGACTCAGATATGAATCTATTCAAGAACATGCTGAAGCTTACCCGTATGGTGCCGCAAACTCGTGAATTTGATCAGTGGTTTGATGAAGTCCGTGAAATGATGCATCGTGAAGTCAACTACGATATTGAAGCAGCGACAACACGCCGTTTTGCTGAACGCTTGAATGATGATCCACGCTATATCGTGCCTCAAATTGTTGATGAATTCTGTGCTGAAAAAGTTCTATGTATGACTTTTGAGCGTGGTGTGCCGATTAATAGCCCTGTCATGCTTTCATTGCCCCAAGAACGCCGTAATCAACTGGGTGAAGCTTCGCTTGAAATTGCGGTTCGAGAGTTATTTGAATGGGGTGAAATGCAAACTGACCCGAATTTCGGAAACTATCTTGTTCGTCTTGGCAATGGTGATGATCTAAAAGATCAAATCGTTCTCCTCGATTTTGGTGCAATTCGTCAATTCGACGACAATTTACTTACGGTTGCTCGAAATCTGATTCATGCAGGATATGACCACGATAAAACGGCGATGGTTAAAGCAATGACGGGTTATGAATTCTTTGACGGAATGCCAGAAAGTATCAAACCTGGGATGGCTGATGTTTTTCTAATCGCGACAGAAGCGTTTAGTTGCCCGAGCAATAATCCTGATATGCCAGCTGGTGTAATGGATGAACAAGATCGTTATGATTGGAAAAAAAGCCAATTACATAGCAGAGTGATGCAACAAGCTGCGCAGTCTATGGCTTCGCGCTATTTCTCAGTTCCACCTAAAGAATTTATGTTTATTAGCCGTAAATTTATTGGTGCTTATACCTTCATGACTGTCATTGAAGCAAAGACTAATGTTCGCAAAATGATTCGTCAATTTGCATAATTTTCGCTAGAAAGTCATTTTGACCAATCTGATTTGTCAGTTTGGTCAATTTTTTTGAGTTCAATTTTTTCATATTTTTTTTAAATCTTTTAAAAATATATACTTATAAAACAACCTATCCATAAATCACCCTTTATCATTCTCAAAACAGCACGTCAAAGAAGACATAGTTTTTTTACTGAGAGCATGTCAGCATAATTTTACAACCATCCTCTAGGATAAAGTCATGTCGAATATGATGAATAAAGCTCAAGGCTTCGGACTATCTTTAATTACCAAAATCGCAGGAAGCGAAGTTCTTGATCAACTCAAATTAAGAAAATTTGTTGAAAAATCATTATATCAGGGTTCAAAAACAGGTTTTAAGGTACTCACTAAAACTCAGAAAGCATTTAAGCCACAACCGATTGATAAGCAACGCCTCCCGAATCAAGTCAATAAAAACCTATTTGACCTTGGCTTAACAGAAGAACAGCAAATGACGTGTGATGCAATGTCACAGTTCGCTGAAGAAGTGCTCTATACCCTCGCACATGATGCAGATCATAATGCGCAATTTCCTGAAGAACTTTGGCAGCATTTAGTTGATCTTGGACTCAATTATTACGCTTTACCAGAAGCTTTAGGTGGCGTTGCAGCAGAACAAAATATTGTCAGCAATATCTTGATTGCTGAAAGCCTAGCAAAAGGTGATTTCAGCTTAACAGCTGGTTTGCTCAGTACATTTAGCGTTATTAATGCGATTACGCGTTGGGGTTCAACCCAAGTTCAATCTATGTATCTGCCTTGTTTTGCTGAAGATACAGATATCACTGCAACATTTGCATTTCAAGAAGCAACACCAGCGTTCAATCCATTCCAGCTTAAAACTACTGCAACCGAACAAAATGGTCAGTTTTTCATTAATGGTGAAAAGACCCTTGTGATATTGGGTGATACAGCCGATGTTTTCTTAGTCAGTGCTGAGTTAAACGGTAAACCTGATCTTTTTGTTGTGCAATGCAATGAAACCATTTCAATCAAAGCAAATCCAGCAATGGGTTTGAAAGCAACAGAAACAGCAACACTTCAATTCAATCAAACCCCTGCATTACGTTTGGGTGATACAGATTTTGATTACACGGCATTTGTCGATCTTGGCAATTTAATGTGGTGCGCAATGGCCGTTGGTACATGTGAAGCGATCAAAGCTTACTGTATCAAATATGCAAATGAGCGAACTGCTTTTGGTGAGCCTATTTCTCATCGTCAAAGTGTGGCTTTCATGATCGCGGACATGGCAATTGAAATTGATGCGATGCGTATGTTGGTTCTCAATGCCGCAAGTTTGGCAGAAGCTGGAAAACCATTCCATCGTGAAGCGTATTTGGCTCGTCTACTTTGTGCTGAAAAATCTATGAAAATGGGTACAGATGGTGTGCAAATCCTAGGTGGTCATGGTTTTACCAAAGAGCATCCTGTAGAGCGCTGGTATCGTGATCTACGTGCAACCGCTATCTTACATTCTGGCTTACATGCTTAATTGACTATCAGAGGATCACAACATGAACTTACAAAGTCCTAAAAAATTCAAAATGATGGTCGATCAAGCACATGAAGTTGCGCTGAATGTGTTACGTCCTATTTCCCGTAAATACGATAAAGCTGAACATGCCTATCCTAAAGAATTAGACATGCTTGCCTCTTTAATTGATGGTATGAATGAGGGCGGCGAAGGTATTAATGCGGGCGCAGCCGTCGGGAAACGCGGTGAAACCGAGACTAGAAATAAGAATGGCAATAATATGTCAACAGCGCTTGGTATTATTGAAATGTGCTATGGCGATACAGGTCTATTGCTTAGCATGCCACGTCAAGGTCTAGGAAATTCGGCAATTGCAGCCGTTGCCAACGATGAACAACTCGAGCGTTTCAAAGGAACTTGGGCAGCGATGGCAATTACAGAGCCGGGATGTGGTTCTGATTCAGCTGCTATTCGCACAACAGCAACGCAAGATGGTGATGATTATATCCTTAATGGTGAAAAAATCTTCGTTACCTCTGGTGAACGTGCTGATTCAGTCGTCGTTTGGGCAACACTCGATAAAAAGCTTGGTCGTGCTGCAATTAAGTCATTCGTTGTACCTAAAGGTACGGCTGGTATGAAAGTTGAGCGTCTTGAACATAAACTCGGGATCAAAGCTTCTGATACTGCTGTGATTAGTTTTATTGATTGCCGAGTACCTGCTGCTAATTTATTAGGTAATCCTGAGATTGACGTGGCTAAAGGTTTCGCTGGTGTCATGGAAACTTTTGACAACACCCGTCCACTGGTTGCTGCTATGGCGATTGGTTGTGCAAAAGCATCTTTGGAACGTATCAAAGAAATCTTTAAAGACCAACTTGATGCTGACTATAAAACCCCTTATTTACAAACCTCCAATCTCGCCGCACAAATCTATCGAATGGAAGCTGAATGGGAAGCTGCTCGCCTCTTGATGATCAAAGCAACATGGATGGCAGACAATAAAAAGCCAAACTCTAAAGAAGCTTCTATTGCAAAAGCAAAAGCTGGACGTGTTGGCAATGACATCACTTTAAAATGCGTCGAGCTTGCTGCTAGTGTTGGTTATGGCGAAGATGAATTGTTAGAAAAATGGGCACGTGATTCAAAAATTCTCGATATTTTTGAAGGTACACAGCAAATTCAACAATTAATTATTGCTCGTCGCGAGTTGGGTAAATCATCTAGTGAATTGAAGTAATTTAAATAAAAAGGACGTCTATAGTGGCGTCCTTTTTTAATAGTATCGTTAATTTAACACTATCGCATCGTGACAAACTCTTCGGCTGAAGTTGGATGAATAGCGACAGTATTATCAAAATCGCGTTTTATCGCACCCATTTTCAATGCGACTGCAAAGCCTTGAAGGATTTCATCCATACCAAATCCTATCCCATGAATACCCACAATTTTTTCTTCATCACCAACACATACCAATTTCATTTTAGTCGGCTGCCGATGTTGAGTAATCGCACTGTACATTGCTGTAAATGAAGAATTATAGATTTTCACCGCTTGCTGGCCATATTTTTCAATTGCTTCTTGTTCAGTTATTCCAACTGTGCCAATAGGCGGATGGCTAAACACAACTGTTGGGATATTCTCATAATCCAAATATTCATTTGGCTTAGCATTAAATAATCTTTCAGATAAGCGTCGACCAGCTGCTACAGCGACAGGCGTCAATTCCATCTTTCCAGTAATGTCACCGACTGCATAAATTCCCTCCTGTGAGGTATTTTGAAATTGATCGACAGCGATATAACCTCGCTCATCTAATTGGACATTTGCTTTATCCAAATTTAAGTTTGCTGTATTAGGTTCTCTGCCTGTTGCCCAAATGAGACAATCAACAATATGTTCTTCACCATTTTCTAAATGCAAAGTCACTTTACCATCGGCATTTTTTGTCACTTTTTTGGGGGTTGATTGAGTATGTAACGTAATGCCATCGGTTTGCATAACGTCGACCAAAGTTTCACTCAGAAATGGATCAAATCGTCGTACAGGTAAATCCTTTCGAATAAATAAGCCAACCTGTGACCCCAAAGTATTCAGCACACCAGCAAGCTCAACAGCAATATAGCCAGAGCCAATGACTGCGACTGTTTGAGGTAAAGCTGATAACTCAAAGAAACCATTTGAATCAATACCATACTCAACACCATCTATATCAGGTAATGAGGGTTGCGTACCCGTTGCAATTAAAATATGGTCGGCAGTTAGGCGCTCACCATTTACTTCAATTGTATTTTCATCAATGAAAATTGCTGGCCCTTGAACCACATCGACTTTATTGTTACTTAGGCTATTTTGATAAGATTGATGAATTCGATCAATATAAGCTTGGCGATTTTTGACCAGTGTCTGCCAGTTAAAAGATTCAACTTGTACGTTGAATCCATAATCAGACGCATATTTTTGAATGCTCTCTGCTATATGCGCGGCATACCACATCACTTTTTTAGGTACACATCCTACATTTACACATGTACCTCCGATTTCTCCCTTTTCGATTAAGGCACATTTTTTTCCATACATGGCTGCACGATTTACAGATGCTATGCCGCCACTACCGCCACCTATCGCAATATAATCATAATGTTTTGTCATCATCGCCTCATGAATTATCTAAATCTGCAAAATTCTTGTTAGATCAAAACTATAGATATACAACAACAAGATATAGAAACCGATGATTTTTAATTTATTTAATACAAGAAAAAAGCACTGCTCATTTCTAAGCAGTGCTTTCATTTGATCATGTCTTTAAATTACTCAGCAGCGACGACTTCTGCTTGAGTTTGCTCTAAAGATTGATCAACCACACCAAACTTTTTAAAGATTTTTGCACGACGCTTAGGATAAATATTCGCTTTATTTAAATCACCTTTGTAATGATCAAATACACGCTTATCCATCATTTTTGACCATAAAGGTGGAATCAATGCAGGCAATAACATACTTGCATAGCCACTTGGTAATTCAGGAGCTTCATCAAAGTGACGTAATGCTTGGAATGGACGTGTCGGATAAGCATGATGATCAGAGTGACGTTGTAGCTGATATAAGAACAAGTTAGTCACAATATTATTATTGTTCCAGCTATGTTCAGGCATAGTACGTTGGTATTTACCATTTTCATCTTTTTGACGCTTCAAACCATAGTGTTCAATATAGTTAATAATTTCAAATAAACTAATTCCATAGAATGCTTGTGTTGCTAAATATGGAATTACACCTTTACCAAAGATACCAACCATAGAAGCATGAAATGCAGCACTCATACCCCAACCTTGCAACAACTCATTGTCTGTAGACCAGAATTCTTTACCTTTACGTTTTAAACGTGTGGTTTCAATTTCTACAGCTGATTTGAATGAGCCAATTACTGTACGAGGCCAAAACTCATAGAATGTTTCACCCATTTGTGAAGATGCTGGATCTTCTGGTGTTGCAGCACGTTTATGGTGACCATAAGGATGTTCTACACGGAAATGGTTATAGCCCGTTGGTACAAGTGCTAAATGCGATAAAATATGGTCAATACGATCATGCTTATGACTCAGCTCATGCGCAGTATTAATTGCAATACCGTTGATCGCACCCATCGAAATACCAAGTAAAATCTTATCTAAAAACGATGTTTCTTTACGACTTGTTAAATAGCATGCATAAAAATTTGCGGCATATTGCAATGGAATAAAGCTTTTTACTAAACGAGAGTAATAAGGATCTTTTTCAAGTAATTTAATGTCTTCATCCGTTGGATTATTTGCATCTTTACCAATAATCGTATCGATTGTTGGAATAACAATATGCAAAACAATTGGACCACCTAACGCAAAGATTTTTTTCAAAGGACGTGGTGCAAATTGATAGCCTGCTAAAATACCGATACCGATTACAGGCAAAGCTGGGCTAATTGCCCATAAATAACGTTTACGATCCAATTCAGTTTTTGATTTTGGAATGCTTACTGGCGTAAGTTCTTGCTCAACATTTACTGGCGCATTCATCATCTTTTCCATGTCTTTGTATATATATGTATATTTTCAGGAATTATGAGATGCATTACAGTTGCAAGCGTCCAAAAAACCTATGTGAAAGTCTTTGGCATCATCCACCCTGTTTTTGTCCTTAAAACACATATTGAGTTATTACATTAGCTCTCTATAATTTAAATGAACACACCGATAAAAAATCATATGGATGCTTTAAGTAAAATATTTGCCGATATTCATTTAAACCACAGTGAATATATCTACTTGAAAACACAAGGAGAATGGAGTTTTATCTGCCAAGATCAAACCGCTTTAATTGTTCATATTGTTTTAGTGGGGTCGGTATTTATACAGGTTGATGGACAAAATAGTCTGACAGCCAATGCGGGTGAAATCGTAGTTATCCCTTCTGGTAAAGCACATACTGGGGCTGACAATGCCATTACCAAACTCGTTAATGCCTTAGACATATCTAAATTTTTTGATGGTCACAAAGAAGATGCCATCGAGTTTGGTACTGAATCATCCGAGAAAAATTTAATATTAACAGTGCGCTGTCAAATTGATACACTCATGGCACGCCCTTTTATTCAAGCGCTTCCGACTTTAATACACCTACAACATGGAGACACAAGTACTCCTGAATGGTTACAAATTGGTCTGCACTTTCTTGCCCTTGAAACACAAAATATTCAAGCAGGCCGAGATATTATTATTGACCATCTCGTAAATATCTTATTAATTAAGTGTATTCGAGATCATATTCAACAAATTTCTGATCAATCAGGATGGCTGAGTGCATTCAATCATCCCGAACTCAGCAATAGTTTAGCCGCTATCCATAATCATCCTGAAGATGCTTGGACAGTAGAAACTTTGGCTGAACAATGCTGTATGTCTCGTTCTAAGTTTGCAAGTTTATTCCATGAAGTCATTGGGGAATCACCACTAGCATATTTACAACAACATCGAATGCGTTTAGCGAGCCAATATCTACGCAAAAGTAATTATTCTATTCAGCAAATTGCAAATAAGGTTGGATACTCTTCTGAAACTGCTTTTAGCCAAGCATTTAAACGCACTTTTGAAATTTCACCTAAACAATATCGGCAGCAATATATTCAAAATGAAACATAAATAAAAAAAGACACTGATGTGTCTTTTTTTATTTTAGAAAATCTTAGCGTACGATGCCGCGTGTAGACTTTTCTAGAGAATCGATAAACAGCTGAGCTTCAGGCGTGCTTTCTAAAATTTCATTCCGTATTTTCTCGATTGCTTGCTCTGTTGTAAGGCCAGACTTATAGATCAACTTATAAGCTTCTCTAAGACCTTGAATGGTATTTCGAGACCATCCTTTACGACGCATGCCCTCTATATTCATGCCAAAAGCACGTGCTGGATTACCTGATGCCATCACATAGGCAGGAACATCTTTAAGGATTAAAGCCGCACCACCAATCATACTGTAAGAGTCAATACGGCAGAATTGGTGAATACCAGCATTACCGCCAACAATCACATGATCACCAACATTTACATGTCCAGCTACACCAACATTGTTTGCAAAAATATTGTGGTCACCAATGTTACAATCATGTGCAATATGGGTATTCACCATCAATAAATTATGGCTACCAATCTTTGTAATACCATGATCCTGAACTGTACCTCTATGCAAAGTACAATGTTCACGAATAGAGTTATTATCCCCTATTTCTAACCACGTCTCTTCACCTTGATATTTTAAATCTTGGCAAATTTCCCCAATACTCGAAAATTGGAAAATATCATTATTTTTTCCAATTTTCGTAAAGCCACCAACTACAACATGCGAACGTAATTTTGTTCCTGCATCAATACTTACATTTGGTCCAATAATACAATATGGCCCAATTTGTACATCAGATGCGATTTCTGCAGATGCGTCAATAATTGCTGTAGGATGAACTAAATTTTGACTACTCATGTCTGCTCAATTTTCTGATGGGAAATAATAATCTCAGCTGCTGCTGCAATTTTGCCGTCAACACTAGCAGTACAATTGTACTTGTAAATGCCACGTTTTTGCATAACAAGCTCAGATTTTAAGATAAGCTGGTCACCAGCAACAACCTGTTTCTTAAATCTTATTTTTTCTGCGCCAGCAAACAAGAACAATGAACCAGCTTTTGGCTTCTGATTTGTTAATACAAAACCTAAAATACCAGAAACCTGAGCCAAAGCTTCAATAATCAATACACCAGGCATAATCGGATAAGTTGGAAAATGCCCCTGTAGAAACTCTTCATTAATAGATACGTTTTTATAACCGACAATGCTATTTTCAGTTACTTCTGTCACTCTATCAACTAACAAGAAAGGATAGCGATGAGGTAAATATTCACGGATAGTTTGGATATCCATTGGTAATTCAGGCATCGTGAATGCTGGAAATGTTGACTCAGTCATAATAAATTATTTACGTAACTTAAGGGTTGATTCAAGGGACTCTAATTGAGCTTGCATATGATCAAGCCTTTTCGTGAGTTGGGTCAATGGCACATCTGCTAATTGTCTCAAGCGTACAACCGTCCTTTTCCAATGACTATTTTCAAAGAGTCCAATTCCTGAAGAATAAGTTCCAGCCTCAGAAATATTTTTTGTGACCATTGACATTCCAGTAAGCGTGACATTATCCGCGATATTTAAATGCCCTGCAACTGCACTACCGCCTCCAATAATACATTTTTTGCCAATACGAACACTTCCAGCGATAGCACAGTTAGCGGCAATCGCAGTATTTTGACCAATTTGAACGTTATGCGCGATTTGCACAAGGTTATCAATAATTACGCCATCTTCAAGAATAGTATCGTCCAATGCACCACGATCAATACAACAATTTGAACCAATTCTGACATCATTACCAATTAAAACTGAGCCAAGTTGCGCTATTCGATGCCATTTACCTTGATACGGAGCAAATCCAAAACCTTCTGAACCAATTGAAGTATTTGTATGTATACGAACACGATCCTTCAGCTTGGCTTCACCTGTAATCGACACATTTGCATCAATAAAACCATCTTTGCCCACTTCAACGTTGTCATCAAGAAAGACGTTTGCTTGAATAATTGTATTATTACCAACAACACAATTTTCACCAATAACAACATGATGTCCAATATATGCATCGTGGGCAATAATCGCAGAAGGGTGTATCTTTGCAGTACTTTCAATACCTCGTTGAGATATTTTTTTGTCGAATACATGGGTTAATGTGGCAAACGCCAGATAAGGATTATTAACAACAATAAAGTTTTTCTTACTGCCTAATAATTGTTTTAATGATTCAGTAACGATGTAAACACCAGCTTGACTTGCTTCAGCTTGCGCTAAGTATTTTTCACCATTTACAAAGCAAATATGATGATTGTGAGCTTTTTCTAGACTTGCTAAATTAAAAATTTGAAAATCTTTTTCACCGAAATACTCACCTTTTACAAGGTGAGCGATTTCTTCTAAACGATAACTACGTCTATTCATTGATTATTTCATTGCATTAACCTTTTGAATCATTTTATCAGTTAAATCATACTGAGCGTCAGATGCAATCGTAGAATTTTTATTCAAAATAAAATCTAAATTATTTTCTTTACGTAATTGTTCTGCTGCTTGCTTTACACGATTCTCAAAAGTTGTGTTCATCGCCTGTAAACTAGACTGTACTTTTGTCTGTAAACCCTGCTGAGTAGAATTAAATTCATTTACTTTAGCTTGGTATTGCGCAGAAAGTTTTTGCAAATCAGCTTGATTAGCTGATTGAGCTTTCTGTTGCAAGCCTTCAATTTCTTTGCCCAACTGCTCTAACTTCGTTGAAGTTGGTTTTACTGTTTGGCCTAAACTTGCGTTTTGTTGCTTAAGATAAGTACTACTTTCTACAACTTTAGCGAGATCGACAACAGCAATACCACCAGCATTTGCCACTGCTGAAACCGTTAGACCTAAGCCAATCATAAGCATTGTTAATGTTTTCATTGTTTCATCCTTTTATATATTTTGAAAACCTAGAGTCGTACTTAGAAAGTACGACCAATTTCGAATTGGATAGACTTAGTATCATCACCTTTCTTATCGTTAAGCGGATATGCATAACTCAGTGATAATGGTCCGATCATCGTAATCCATGTAAAACCAACACCAACGCTATAACGCATATTACCCAAATCAAACTTGTAGTTATCGTCACAGTATTGCTTAATATCTATATCACTGCCATTCATTTTCATAGTACCGCCCGCTACGTCACATTTAGTATCAAAAACTTGAGCACCTTCTGCGAATAGAACAGGTCGAACTTGGCGAGTCCAATCCCCTTTAAATGGTAAAGGTAGTGCTAGTTCAGTACCGAACTGAACCAGTGCATTACCACCTACTTCTTCTGGCGATGGATCATTTTGATCCGTTTTTTGGAAAATCACACTTGGATATTTCGGACCTAATGAACTGTTATCATAGCCACGCACAGAACCATAACCACCTGCATAGAAGTTTTTGTAGAATGGTAGATCATTACCGAAACCTAACTTACCATAGCCACGTAATACAAATCCTTTAGGCAATGACTTAAAGGCCTGCGCATCATAAGTCAATTTTTGGTAATCAACATCACTACCAGGTAAACCAACTTCTAAACCAACGCGATGAGACATACCCGAAGTTGGGAAAATTGGACGATTCAAAGTATTGTAAGACCAACCAAGATTCAATGTATAAGTTAAGAAATCACCTTCAAATGCATTTTCGTATGTTTTCTCTGGTACTTTACAGTTCAACTCATCATCGAGTTGAGAATTACCATTGGCATCTAAAGGACAGTAAGAACTACTTCCTGTTGCTTTTCCACCATTTGCTAATAGATAGTCACGAATATAAGTCGAAACACTCGGACCTGTTCTTACTTTAGTTTTATCAATACCAACAGAAGCACTTAAACTTTGATTTTCATCAATTGGATAACCAAAACTTAGGCTACCACCTAAACTATCCGTCACATAATTGTTAACGTTGTAGTCTTCATTTAGTTTGGTCTTACGGTAATAAAGGTTATAACCACGGCTCACGCCATCAATTGTGAAGTATGGATCTGTTACGCTAAGATTATAGTAATCTTGTGTTTCTGAACGAGATAAATCAACTGCTACTCGATTACCAGTACCCATAAAGTTTGTTTGACTCAAACCTGCTTGGAATGTGATACCACCATTTTGAGAGTAACCTACAGCAAGGGTTGTTGTACCAGAGTGCTGCTCTTCAACATCAACATTTAAATCAACTTGGTCTGGAGAGTTCGGTACACGAACGGGTTTTACATCAACAGTTTTAAAGAAACCTGTACGCTCTAAACGAACTTTAGAAAGATCAATTTTCTCGTTACTCGCTAGCGCCCCTTCCATCTGACGCATTTCACGTCGTAAAACTTCATCAGCAGTTTTATTATTACCTGTAAAGTTAATACGACGAACTGTGACTTGCTGACCTGGGTTAATATAGTAATTAAGATCAACAATTCCTGTTTGATTATTAATCTGAGGAACTACATTTACCTCTGCATAGTAGTAACCAGCATTTCCGTATTTACGTAGTAAAAGTTGCTTAACAGCATTCACTTTTTCTTGCGAATAGGTCTCACCATCTTTATAAAGCTTAAGTGCTTGTAATTCTTCTGGCTTATAAAGTGCATCACCTAAAAACTTCGTTTCACCAAACTTGAACTGACTACCTTCATCAACAGAAACTTCAATAAAGATATGTTTTTTATCTTCACTAATATTCAGTTGTGAATTGATGATATTAAAATTAATGTAGCCTTTATTTAAATATAGTGCACGCAATGCCTCTAAACTTGCAGCCATTTTTTCACGAGCATATCGGTCATTACGCGTAACAATCGATGCCCAGCCGCTTTCTTTCACAGCAAAAGCTTGTTTAATATCAGCATCGCTAAATACAGTATTACCAATGATATTGATATCAAACACTTTCGCAGGCGTACCTTCATTGAAGTTTAGTTTTAACTCCACGCGGTTATTTGGGCGAGCTATTGTTTCTACTGTTACGTCAGCATCGTAACGACCTTGCTGTGTATACTGTTGCTCAAGTTCAGTTTCAATAATCTGTAATGCGGATTTTTTGAAAACCTCACCCTCAGCAATACCCATTTTCTTTAAGCCTTGTTCCAAAGCTTCCTTTGGAATGAGTTTATTGCCTTTGAATTCAAGCTTTGAAATGATTGGGCGTTCAACTACTTTGAAGACTAAGACATCATTCTCTTTAAAAGCTTTGATGTCATCAAATAGACCTGAAGCATACAAAGTGCGAATTGCTTCAGCGATCATAGGATCACTTACTCTATCGCCACTATTTATTGGTAACATTGAATAGATGCTTGCAGGTGTTAAACGTACAAGGCCATCAATTCGTATATCTCGTGCAAGAAACTCATCTGCTGCGTATACTTGTTGTACCGCTGCCATCGCACTAACAAGTGCTAAAGGCATTAATAAATGTGTGTGACGCATGCCCATATATTTTCCAGTAAGTTAAATTCCATTTGCGCTTATAAACGCATGAAGTCATTGAATAAAGCTAAAAGCATCATGCTACCGAGCAGTACCATACCAACTTTTAAACCAAACATCTGTATTTGTTCAGAAACAGGTTTACCACGAATTGCTTCAATAAAGTAATAAACTAAGTGACCACCATCCAACATTGGAATTGGCAATAAATTTAAGATACCTAGACTTACACTCATCAGCGCCATAAAAGAGATAAAGGTTTGCCATCCCATTTCAGCACTTTGTCCAGCAACTTTAGCAATCGTTATTGGACCAGATAGATTATCTAAACCAATCAAGCCTCTTACCATTTTTACGATCGAGTTTACAATCATACCTGAGAGCTGCACTGTTTTATCAGTCGCAACACCTAAAGCTTCAAGAGGTGAATATTGAATCGTTTGTTTATATTCTTGTGGAATAGTAACTTTACCAACATCACTTTTTACACCGAGAACACCCGTTGTATTCCCCATATTGTCACGTTGACCTTGCGGCATAACTTGTAAATGCACAATTTTGTCATTGCGCATCACATCAATATTCAACAATTTTTCAGGTGAGCCTTGTACAACCTCCACTACATCAAACCAGTCTTTCATCGTAACACCATTGATTGCTACGATTTTATCACCCTCTTTCATCCCTTGACGAATTGCAGCGCCATTCGCACTTAACTCTTTTACAACTGCGGGGATAACAGGACGATAAGGTAAAAAGCCCAATGCATCTAGAGGTGATTGACTCTGATCTTTAAGAAAATCTTTAATCGGTAAATTAACTTGTTTTTCAGTACCCGCACGATCAACTAAAACAGAAACTTGCCCAGTTTCACCCACACGGTTTACAAGCGCGTAGTTAAGTTTTTCCCACGTTGGTGTCGTCTGACCATCAACCTCTAAGATCTTATCTCCAACTTTTAAATCAACTTGAGCAGCAGGTGTATTTGGTAGAACTTTACCAATACGTGTATTCAACTGATCTTGAGCTGGTAGAAACAAAACCCAAAAGAGAAAAATAGCGAAAATTAAATTAATCAGTGGCCCAGCAGCGACAATCGCTATACGTTTCCACGGAGGTTGCCTATTGAAAGCATATGGTAAATCCTGTTCAGCGACATTGCCTTCACGCTCATCTAGCATCTTGACATAGCCACCAAGTGGTAGAGCTGAAAGCTGATACTGGATACCAGATTTTTTAGATTGCCATTTTAGTAAAGTAGGACCAAATCCGATCGAATAGACCAAAACTTTGACACCTAATTTACGAGCTACCCAATAATGACCAAACTCATGAATGGCGATGAGAGGACCCAACAACAAAATCGCAGCAACGATCATGAACAATGCATTCATACGATTTAACCTCCCACTTCCATCACATACTGCTCTGCTACCTGTCTTGCGATCATATCAGTATGTAAAATGATGTCTATATTTTCTGCTTTGGCATTTTGTACAACTTGCAAAGTATTTTCGACAACTTGTGGAATTTCTGTAAATCGAATTTTATTATCCAAAAAAGCAGCCACTGCTATTTCATTAGATGCATTTAAAATTGTTGGTGCTAAACCACCTGCTCGCATTGCTTGACGAGCTAAATTAAGCGCAGGAAATTTAATTTCATCTGGCTTTTGAAAATTTAATTGCGCTGTTTTAAACAAGTCCAAAGCAGGAACATGTGTTATTAAACGTTTCGGCCAAGCCAATGCGTGCGCAATAGGCGTACACATATCGGGGGTCCCCATTTGAGCCAAAGTTGATCCATCCACATATTGCACCATTGAATGAATAATACTTTGTGGGTGAACAACAACTGTAACAAAATGTTCTGATATTGAAAACAAATGACAAGCTTCGATTAATTCCAAGCCTTTATTCATTAAAGTTGCAGAATCAACGGAGATTTTTTGCCCCATAGACCAGTTTGGATGCTTACATGCTTGTTGAGGTGTTACATCTTTTAATTGTTCAATTGAGTGATTAAGAAATGGGCCACCAGAAGCAGTCAATAATATTTGAGAAACGCCGAGTTGCGGTTGTCCTGTTCTTTTTGCATCTAAATAGTTATGCGGTAATGATTGAAAAATTGCATTGTGTTCAGAATCTACAGGTAGCAATAACGCCTTATGCTGTTTTGCCGCCTGCATCATAATGTCACCAGACATCACTAAAGCTTCTTTGTTTGCAAGCAATACTCGCTTCCCTGCTTTTACTGCTGCGAGCGTTGGCAACAAACCAGCCGCACCAACAATTGCAGCCATAACAACATCAACGTCAGGATGTTCTGCAATTGCTATTAATCCAGCTTCATCAGTCAAAATTTCAATCTGTTTGAGATTTTCATTATTTAGCTTTTGTTTAAGTTCAAAAGCTTTTTCATTCGGTACGACTACAATTTTAGGATGATATTTTTTGCAGATTTCTAAAAGCTCATCTAAACGACTATAAGCAGACACTGCAAAAACAGTGTACTGGTCTGGGTGTTGTTCCAATACTTTTAATGTACTTTGACCAATTGAACCTGTAACACCCAATATACAAACAGCTTGAGTCATTTAAAGATCTACACCAATAAGTTTTAATATATACATGCCAGCAGCAAAGATAGGAGCAGCGGCTAGTAATGAGTCGATTCGATCTAATACACCACCATGCCCAGGAAGCACTCGGCCTGAATCTTTGATACCAGCTCGACGCTTAATCATTGATTCAAATAAGTCACCTAACACTGAAGCAAAAACAGTGATGATTGAAAGAACTAAAAATAAGATAAGCTGTACTACAGTTAAATTCAAATATGAATATTGAACAATCATCATAATGATTACAGTTGTTGCAATACCACCATACAAGCCTTCAACCGATTTATTTGGGCTAACTGTCGGCGCAAGTTTCTTCTTACCAAATTTACGACCAACAAAATAAGCGCCACTATCAGCACCCCAAACCAATAGGAATAAATACATCAACCACCACGGGGAGCTATGCCAGACTGCATATAAGGCTGTAACTGCCGCAGAAATTAAAATAAATCCAATGATATACAAGGAAACATTGTACCAATTATCAGATTCAGGGAAATTTTTAACCCAATAAATGCTTCCAAGCCAAGTGAGAATTGATGCAGCCCATAAAAGCAAAGCCACATCATCAAAAAATAAAGCTAGAGTCGAAACTGCTGCGACACATCCACCATAAACCCAAGCTTTTGGTTTTGAAACAACTGGCTCTGTTCTTGGCATAAGCTTAAACCACTCATACCCAGCCACCCCAGCTGCTAAAATCATAAGCACAAACATTGGATAATGTGATTGCGTTGCAAACATGCAACTTAAAACAACGGCAACTAAAACCAATGCGGTAACAATCCGCTCTAACATTTATTAATTCTCTATTTTCGCTTGTTGAATCTGTTCAGAAGTTTTACCGAAACGTCTTTCACGTCCTGAAAAAACGTTAAATGCATAATCCAACTCTTGCACTGTAAATTCTGGCCACAAAGTATCGGTAAAATACAATTCTGCATATGCAGCTTGCCAGAGCAAAAAGTTAGATAAACGATAATCACCGCCTGTACGAATTAATAAATCGACGGCAGGAAGATCGTTTAGACTGACATACTTATCAAATAAATCAACATTTATCTGATTGGTTTCAAGCCTGCCAGCGAGAGCCTCTTCTACAATGCTCTTCGCAGCTTGAGCCATATCCCACATACCGCCATAACTTACGGCAATCGTGAGTGTCATAGAATCAAATGCTGCTGTCTTTTGCTCTGCATATTCCATTAACGCTCTCAGTTTCGTTGATAAACGAGAACGATCACCAATGAAACGCAACGCAATATTAAACTTTTCCATTCGAGGCAGTTGCTCATGAATTGTCTCTTCCAACAATTGCATTAACAAATCCACTTCGTATTGTGGTCGATTCCAGTTCTCACTTGAAAAAGCAAAAACAGTTAAAGCACGAACACCAAGTTTTTTACAATGTTCAACGATAGGATCTAGGACATTTTTGCCTTCACGATGCCCATCGCCTTTTTGCATTTGCTTTTTTTTAGCAAAGCGATTATTGCCATCCATGATGATGGCAATATGCTGAGGAAGATTTTGCTCTTCTGATAATGTCATATCATTAGACTTTCATTAATTCCGCTTCTTTCGCTGCAAGACGCTTATCAACTTCTGCAACATATTTATCAGTGATTTTTTGGATATCATCACCAGCACGACGCTCATCATCTTCAGAAATTTCTTTTTCTTTCAATAATGATTTGATATCACCTAAAACATCACGACGAATATTACGGATCGCAACTTTCGCATTTTCAGCTTCAGAACGCGCTACTTTCTGCATGTCACGACGTGTTTCTTCTGTTAATGCTGGAAGCGGAACACGAATTGAATCAGCAGTAATTGGGTTCAAACCCAAATCACTTTCACGAATTGCTTTATCAATTGCTGAAACCATTGTACGTTCGAAAGGTTGAACAATAAGCGTACGAGAATCTTCTACACCAACGTTTGCAACTTGGTTAAGCGGAACATCAGAACCATAGTAAGGAACCATCACACCATTTAAAATTGATGGGTGCGCGCGTCCAGTACGAACTTTCGCAAAACCTTGCTCCAAAGAGTCAAGTGTTTTCTGCATACGCTGTTCGCTATCTTTTTTGAGATCGTTAATCATATGATCTTCCTTACTTATTCATTAGGTATTACAAAATATTTAACGTAGTATAAAGAGCTTTCAGGCTCACGTACATTAGTTCGTAACGTGAGTTCCTTCTTTTTCACCCATTACAACAGAAAGTAATGCGCCTGATTTATTCATATCGAATACTTGCAATGGCACATTATGATCACGACACAAGCAAATTGCTGTAAGATCCATAACGCCAAGCTTTTCATCAAGCACTTGATCGAATGTTAAGTTATCGTACTTAACAGCATCATCATATTTGCTTGGGTCTTTATTATAAACACCATCAACTTTAGTTGCTTTCAAGATTAAGTTTGCTTCAATTTCAATACCACGTAAGCATGCTGCTGTATCTGTTGTAAAGAATGGATTACCTGTACCTGCAACAAATACACAGACTTCACCTTGGCTTAAATGGCGAATCGCATCACGGCTTGAGTATGACTCAACAACTGTACCAATTGACAATGCAGACATTAAACGTGTTTTAATGTTACGACGTACCAATGCATCACGCATCGCCAGACCATTCATTACAGTTGCCAACATTCCCATTTGGTCACCCGTTACACGACCAACCAAACCATCTTTTTGTAATTGGCTACCACGATATAAGTTACCACCACCTACAACAATACCAACTTGCACACCTAAACCAACTAAATGAGCAATTGAAAGTGACATTTGATCTAATACTTGGGCATCAATACCCATATCTTTATTACCAGCTAAAGCTTCACCAGAAAGCTTTAGCAAAATTCGTGCATAACGTGGATTTTTAGAAGCTGACATACCTTTACTCCAAACCGACCAATCTCAAAATTTTCTTAATCTAATAAAAATGAATAATTCAACATCAAGCAGATTTAATCTGAATTAATTTCGCAAATAAATCGTATTCATCCGCGTCAGTAATTTCGACCTCAAGCAGATCACCCGCTTTAATCACGCTCTTATCAATATCTTCAACAAAAACATTACCATCAATTTCAGGTGCGTCAGCATAAGAACGAGCTACTGCTACTGGAAACTCTTCTTCCAAGCTATCAACAAGCACAGTCATTTTCTGACCAATACGTTTTTGTAGTTTCGCTGCGGAAATAGCCTGCTGAACTTCCATGAAACGTTCATAACGCTCTTGTTTGATTTCTTCAGGCACATGGTCAGGAAGATCATTCGCTGTCGCACCCTCTACAGGTGAATAAGTAAAGCATCCAACTCGATCTAGTTGAGCTTCTTTCAACCATTCTAATAAGATTTGGAAGTCTTCTTCAGTTTCACCAGGAAAACCAACGACAAAAGTAGAGCGAATCACCAATTCAGGGCATTTTTCACGCCACAATTTGAGGCGCTCTAATGTATTCTCGCTATGCGCTGGTCGTTTCATCAATTTTAAGATGCGTGGACTGGCATGCTGAAAAGGAATATCTAAATACGGTAAGATTTTACCTTGCGCCATTAAATCAATCGCAGCATCAACATGTGGGTATGGATAGACATAATGTAAACGAACCCAAATTCCAAGTTGACCAAGTGCTTCACACATGTCATAGAATTTAGTTTTTACAGGTTGTCCGTTCCAGAAATCCAACTTGTATTTCGTGTCTACTCCATAAGCTGATGTATCTTGAGAAATCACAAGAATTTCTTTTACACCAGCACGTTTGAGTGCCGCCGCCTCATCCAACACTTTACCCACTGGGCGAGAAACAAGATCTCCGCGCATACTTGGAATAATGCAGAATGTACAACGATGATTACAGCCTTCTGATATCTTTAAATATGCATAATGCTTCGGTGTCAAACGAACACCTTGCTCAGGAACTAAATCAATAAAAGGGTTGTGTTTTGGTGGTGCTGGTACATATTCATGTACAGCTTCCATTACATCTTGATAGGCTGCCGCACCTGTTACTTTTAGAACATTTGGGTGCATTTGACGAATCTTGTCTTCATCTTTACCTAAACAGCCTGTGACGATCACACGGCCATTTTCGCTCATGGCTTCACCAATCGCGTCTAAAGACTCTTGTACTGCAGATTCAATAAAACCACAGGTGTTAACAACAACCAAATCTGCACCATCATAATCTGATGCAACTTGATAACCTTCAGTCTTTAACTGAGTTAAAATTCGTTCAGAATCTACCAATGCCTTAGGACAACCTAAAGATACAAAACCGACTTTGGGGGTCTTCATGAATCTGCGCTCCACTAGAATCGGCGTATTGTATGTCTTTTCTTGGCTTACGCATAGCAGCAAAGACATCTCTTTGTGTAATGCACCAAAATACAACCAATATTTTAAATAAAATTCAACACCGCACCATTTTGAATCATAATAAAATATAGAAATAACCCAATGTATGTGAAAAATACCGTATAAATTAGACATTCTACGAATAAGTTATTGAAATTTAGCCAATACAAAGTTGGCTTATATTTTGCATTAAGTACAATTTAGAAGTTAATGGCTATTCATTTATATTGATATTAATTGCGCCATTTTAAAACAGGACGATTCACAAATGGATCAACACAACACTATCGACTATCGACTACTTGTAGATAATCTGACGACTGCCATTTTATTGGTCGATAGTAATCTTAATATTTTTTATTTAAATTCTGCTTGCGAAGCATTATTTGATATCAGTTTGCTTCGCGCGTCGGGCCAACCTGTACTCAATTTACTGCATGCACATGATGATACATTTAATACACACGAAGCATTAATCAATACATTACAAAGTGGACAACATTATACGCGTCGAGAGGCTGTAATTAATGTGAACTTCAAACCGATTCATGTTGACTATACTGCCTCGCAATTAAATGCAGGAAAAAGCTACCACCCTTTACTTCTCATTGAACTCAACCCGATTGATCGTATGTTGAAAATTTCCAAAGAGGAAAATTTGGTTCAACAACACCATGTAGCTCGCCAATTGGTTAGAGGCGTTGCACATGAAATCAAGAATCCTTTAGCTGGTATTCGTGGTGCAACTCAACTTTTAGCACGTAGCTTGGGTGATGAAAGTTATCGAGAATTTACTGACATCATTATCAATGAAGTTGACCGCTTGACTAACTTGGCTGACACTATGCTCGGATCACGTCAATTACCAAGCTATGAACATGTCAATGTACATGAACCACTAGAACGTGTTCGCTCACTGATTGTTAATCAAACTAAAAAGAAAATTAAGATTACTCGAGATTATGACCTTTCATTACCAGATGTTATGGCTGATCGTGATCAACTCATACAAGTCATGCTCAATATCAGCGTCAATGCGGTTCAAGCAATGACTGAGAATAAAGATTACTTTACCGACTCAGAGCCAGAATTAACGTTAAGAACACGTATTCAACGTTTAGTCACTATTAATGGTGCTCTGCATCGCTCAACAGTACGTATTGATATAGAAGACAACGGCCCTGGTGTGCCAGAAAGTATTTTAGAGTCAGTATTTTATCCGCTTGTCACTGGGCGAGCTAAAGGAACAGGTCTAGGCCTAAGTATTGCTCAAAACATCATGCATCAACATAACGGAATGATCGAGTGTCAATCCGTTCCTGGAAAAACCGTATTTAGCTTATATTTACCTTGGGAGTCAGACCGTGTCACGAAATAAAATTTGGGTAATCGATGACGATCGTGCCATGCGCTGGGTACTAGAAAAAACTTTCAAAGAAGAAGGTTTTGACGTTACCAATTTTGAAGAAGCACAAACGGCACTTGAACGTTTACATGATGATGCACCAGATGTCATTTTAACTGACATCCGTATGCCTGGGATTGATGGTTTAACTTTCTTATCCAAAGTTAAAAATACACATCCAGACCTACCTGTCATTATTATGACAGCGCATTCAGACCTTGAATCCGCTGTATCAAGTTATCAAACAGGTGCTTTTGAATATTTACCAAAACCTTTTGATATTGATGAAGCATTAGCACTGGTTAATCGTGCAATCTTGCATATCAATAAGTTACAACAACAAGAAGCAACTAAAGCAGCATCACCATTGCAATCAACCGAGATCATTGGTGAATCTCCTGCTATGCAGGAAGTCTTTCGTGCGATTGGGCGTTTATCACAATCTCATATTACTGTGTTAATCAATGGTGAATCTGGTACTGGTAAAGAATTAGTTGCACATGCTCTACACAAGCACTCACCTCGTCGTGCTAAACCATTTATTGCACTCAATATGGCGGCGATTCCTAAAGACCTGATTGAGACAGAATTGTTTGGGCATGAAAAAGGTGCTTTTACTGGAGCAAATACACAACACCAAGGGCGTTTTGAACAAGCCAATGGCGGTACATTATTTCTAGATGAAATTGGTGACATGCCATTCGAAACTCAAACTCGTTTACTACGTGTGCTTGCAGACGGTGAGTTTTATCGTGTTGGCGGGCACATTCCAGTCAAAGTTGATGTTCGTATTGTTGCTGCAACACACCAAGATTTAGAAAAGCTAGTCAATGAAGGACGCTTCCGTGAAGACTTATATCATCGTCTGAACGTGATTCGTATTCACATTCCTAAACTTGCGCACCGCAGCGAAGATATCCCAATGCTTGCGCAACACTTCTTGGCACGTGCAGGTAAAGAATTAGGAGTTAGCCCTAAAATCTTACGTACCGAAACAACAGACTACATGCAGCAACTTCCTTGGCCAGGCAATGTTCGCCAATTAGAAAATACCTGCCGTTGGTTAACTGTCATGATTACAGGTCGTGAAGTTTACCCTGAAGACCTGCCTGCTGAACTAAAACAAGTCTCATTGCAAAAAAGCACTAGCGATGCAACGGCAGCAACCCCAAACAGTGCAGCAATTGTAGATCGAATTGCAGTACATCATTGGGATGAGTTACTTGGTCAATGGGCTGTTCAAAAATTAAAAAATGGCGAAATGAAAATTTTAGATATTGCCACTCCGATGTTTGAACGTACTTTAATCAATGCAGCTTTACAACAGACTCGTGGTCGTAAACGCCATGCCGCTGAGCTTTTAGGTTGGGGGCGCAACACCTTGACACGCAAACTAAAAGAGCTCGGCATGGACTCAACAGAGGATGATGAAGACGAAGAAGTTCGCTCTGCATAATTACAGCCATTAAATATAAAAAGCGAGTAAATCATTTACTCGCTTTTTTCTTATGGAGATGTTTTGAAACATACAAAAACGTGATAGCCATACAAAAGATATGGTTTTTGCTATACTAACATCACTCCCAATATCTCAAGCGTAAATAATGACTGAACTTTGTTATCCAAGCTGTGCCAAACCTCAAACTCGTCGTGGTGAAGAACGTCGTCTTGCACTTTTGCTTTGTGCTACCGATTTGTTTTTAGAACGAGGTTATGAAGCTGTGTCTTTGGATGATATCGTCAATCATGCTGGCGGCTCTAAAGCATCGATTTATAAATATTTTGGCAATAAAGAAGGTCTTTTTACTGCGATTTGTGAATATCGTCGTGAACTTTTTTTCGCTGGTGTATGTTTTCCATTTGATCCAGAAAGAATCAATTTAAGAAACTATTTAACTCAAACACTACAACGTTTCTACCAACACATCATACTACCTGACAATATCGCTTTTATGCGCATGTTCACCGAACAATCGCAGAAGGACATACAACTCGCTCAGTATTTCTATGACAAATGTGCCTTAAATATCCAAGACACTATTGCTTTTGCTCTCGAATATGCCCATGCAAAGAATGAAATCTATTGCTTGCAACCTAAATTCTCCGCAATGATGTATTTTGGTATTTTGCGAGATGTAGAATGGCGCAATTTGATGGGGCTAGATGTCCCTGAAAATGATGCTGAAATATTTGATTATATTAATTATTCTGTCGATTTATTTTTAAAAGCCCACCAAAAGGTCTAATTCTTTTGCATTTTTTTGGGTGTATAGTATAGTAGTCAATTCATTTTTTGTTCACCACCCATTAAATAACAATTAATTATTGTTTTTATTCAATAATTATTGTGGGAGTAATTATGGCGCTTCGGCATTTCCTAACTTTACGTGACCTATCCTCTTTAGAACTGCAACGCATTTTAGATCGTGCTCACGAGCTCAAACGCATGCAGCATAGCAATACGGTATTTCAGCCTTTTGTTGGCAAAGTTTTGGGAATGATTTTCGAAAAATCGAGTACACGTACTCGTATTTCATTTGAAGCTGGTATCTGCCAATTTGGTGGTAGCGCTATTTTCTTATCTCCTCGCGATACACAGCTTGGCCGTGGCGAACCGATTGAAGATTCAGCACGTGTTATTTCAAGCATGCTCGATATTGTGATGATCCGAACTTTTGGTCATGACATCGTAGAGCGTTTTGCTTCTTATTCTAAAGTACCTGTGATTAATGGTCTGACCGATGACCATCATCCATGCCAACTTTTAGCTGACCTACAAACTTATCAAGAGCATCGCGGTAGCATTGAAGGCAAAACAGTTGCTTGGATTGGTGATGGCAATAATATGTGTAATTCATATATTGAAGCAGCACATATGATGGGCTTTAAATTGAAAATTGCTGCACCTGAAGGTTATGAACCAAAACCAGAGTTTTTAGCTGAATTTGCTGATTGTGTTGAAGTGTTCAACAAAGCTGAAGATGCTGCTGTAAATGCCGATTTAATCGTTACTGATGTCTGGGCAAGTATGGGACAAGAAGAAGAGCAAAAATTACGTGAAAAAGCTTTTGCTGATTTCCAAGTGAACGAAAAACTCATGGACTTAGCTCACCCTGACTGTTTATTCATGCACTGCTTACCTGCACACCGCGGTGAAGAAATTTCAGAAAATATGCTAGATCACAAAAATGCAGTGGTTTGGGATGAAGCTGAAAACCGCCTTCATGCACAAAAAGCACTGGTGGAATTTTTGCTCAATGAAAATCTAAAAAAAGACTGATTTGTGCATTAAAAAACAGCATCTTCTGATGCTGTTTTTATGTATAAAATCTAAATTGAACACTTAAATAAAAAGACTTATAGTAGCAACAGCTTTTACAATAAATTTCTCATAATATGAGAACTGCAACCCACTATGGTACAGCGGACGTTATGACATCACTTGAACAAGCACTTTCTCAAATACCTAGCTTTTCTCTAGTTCACGAGCATCTATTTACCTCAGCTCAACCCACCGCTGAGCAGCTTCAACAGATTAAGGAATATGGTTGCAGCACAATTATTAACCTTGCAACCAGCAAGTCGGAAAACCATTTATCCAAACAGGATCAAATTTGTTTAGATTTGGGTCTAAATTACATTCACATTCCGATTGACTGGGATGTGCCATGTTCTGAGCAATGTTTATTGGTCTTAGATCTAATTGACCATCTTGTACAAAATGAAATCGTTTGGTTGCATTGTGCCAAAAATATGCGTGTAAGCAGCCTAATGTATTTATATCGCCAATTTTATATGAATTTAGATATGCCAGCCGCACAAGAGCTATTGCATCAGATTTGGGAACCAAATGAAACTTGGACGGGTTTAATTCATAGCATTACTTTACAACTGCAAGGCCGTAAAGCAACACAAGAATTACAACAATCATTGATCAACAGTAATCATTTCGCTTGATGTGAAACCAATACAGTCGCAGTTGCCAATATCCCTTCTTGGCGACCTGTAAAACCCAACTTCTCTGTTGTTGTGGCCTTAATGCTAATTTGAGTGATATCAACATCAAGTACATCAGCAATACTTTGGCGCATTTCTAAATTATGTTTAGCCAATTTGGGACGTTCACACGCAACTGTGATATCTGCATTATTTAAATGATAACCACGATCCAAAATCAACTGATAAACATGTTTGAGTAAAACACGGCTATCAGCACCTTTAAATTCAGGGTCTGTATCAGGAAAATGTTGCCCAATATCTCCCAACGCTAAAGTCCCTAACAATGCATCACATAGCGCATGTAATACGACATCACCATCTGAATGTGCCTTTAGACCATGCGTATGTGGGATTTTTACACCAGCCAAGGTAACAAAATTACCTTCTTCAAAAGCATGCACATCAATCCCTTGACCAATACGAATATGAGCAACCATATGATTTTCCTTTTACAATATACTGAACTAATCTTGTATTCAGGCTTTCTATTTCGCTATAGTACATTGAGCAAATTAGACTGAAAGTATAAGTGATTATGCTGTTTAACACTGTAAGAAATCAATTAAAGAAATCTGGTTACATCCTGACATTGAGTTGTTTTTGCTCAACATTTGCGTTTGCAGCTTCGATCGAATGTTCAAATCACAATATTGAACTAGGTAAAATATGCTCTAAAAAATATGAAGAGCAGCGCACACAGTTAAATACCAAGTTCCTAACCGCTTATTTAGTGACAGATGCTCCTTTACAGCTATTGCATGACACACAAACTCTTTGGCTAAACCAAATAAGGCAGTGCAAAACCAAATCATGCTTTCAACAGCAATTTGATGCACGTATTGATGATTTGAATTTTTTCACATCAATGAACCAAACATTGACACAGCATTATTTAAAATATGAACATGGCAAAATTGCAAAACAACCTGTGCATTTAAAAGTACATCAATTAGATAAAGACAAATTAAAAATTGAAGGTTTGGCTTATCGCAACCCGAATAACCGAATCGAAACTCAGACTATTTCACTTTTGTCATACAGCACACCAAGTGAAAAAAACGAAATTATCGACAATGAAAAAAAATGCCAATATCAATTTGACTATCAAAAAGCATTGTTGGTTGTGAAAACAAAACAAAAAGGTTGTGAGCGTTTTACAGGTATTTACCGTCCATACGATTAACCTTTTATAGAAAAATAAAGCCGATGTTTTCACATCGGCTTTTTAGTTTTAGCGAGGGAATTTTTGAGCAATCTCTTGGCTAATGATTACTGCAGTTGCAGCAGATAATGTCCAACCAAGATGACCATGACCTGTATTATAAAAAACTCTCGATTGTTTACCTTGCTTAACAACTGGCAGCATATTCGGCATCATTGGACGTAAACCTGCCCAAGGAACTGAATGTTCGGTTGAAATATCAAAATTTTGATTTACCCAATTAATCAAAGGCTGGATTCGGTCTGCGCGTATATCACGGTTATAACCATTGAATTCTGCCGTTCCTGCAACACGGAAACGATCAGCACCAAGACGAGACGTTACGATCTTTGCACTTTCATCCAATAAACTCACCCAAGGTGCATTTTGTACACTGCGTTCATCTTTCAACTGGACTGTAATTGAATAGCCTTTTACAGGGTAAACATTGACACTATCACCAAGTAAGTCAGCAAGCTGATAACTGCCTACGCCACCACAAACCAAAATAACATCTGCCTCAATTTGAGTCAGTTGATTAGTATCTGGATCAACATTTTCCGAACTGTTTTTACAATCAACAACCACTTTATCTTGTAGAAACTTCACATCAACAACATCTAAACCAAAACGATATTTGACACCATATTGTTCCGTTTTTTCAGCAAGTCCAACAGAATATTTATGAATATCGCCCGTAGCATCACCTGCCGTATAGTAACCACCGTAATAATTACCCGTTAGATTAGGCTCAATCGCTTTCATTTCTTCAGGCGTAATCGCATTTCGCTCTAGTTTCCCTTCAACTAAAACATCATTTACTCTTTTAGCGATTTCAAAATCTTCTTTGGTATGGTACATATGCAAAATGCCACGTTTTTCCAAATCAAAGGAAATATTTTCTTTCTCAGCAATTTCAAAAAGACGTTGTCTAGCTAACAGGGCTAAACGGACTGTTTCGATTGTATTAGCTTTATAATCTTTAATATGAGTCAGGAACTCAACCAACCAACGGTATTTGTGCACACTAAATGATGGGTTGAGCAATAATGGTGCATCTTTTTTACTCATCCACTTAATACCTTTCAGTACCGTAGATTTCTGGTTCCAAACTTCAGCATTACATGCTGATAATTGACCACCATTTGCAAAAGAAGTTTCCATTGCAGGGAACAAATGGCGATCAATAACGGTCACCTCATATCCCAATTTAATTAATTCATAAGCAGACGTTACACCTGTAATCCCCGCACCAACTATCACAACATGAGGCATAGCAAACTCCTAGAAATGCATAACATTTCTTAATGCATAGCCCCATCTGTCATGGTACCTGAGAGTTTCGGCAAATGATTACCAATTAATCATCGAGCCATCCCCTTCGGTGAGTGTTACACGTAAAAGACCTTAGTTTATGAATAAATTCCTACGTATAGCGCACTACTCTCCAGATTGTATTTCTATTATTACAGTCCTTCTGCCTGAGAGTTTCCGGGGTCGTTGCTCCTTCGGCGAGTTCTTTGCAGAACCTCTCTCCCGCAATAATATTTATATCCATATAAGCAATATATATGCCGTCTCAACATTCCAACACTAAAATCTTGTAATTGTTTGTAGGTCAAGACTTGCTCTATATTATCAGTGAAATAATAAAAAAGCAGGTTAAATAACCTGCTTTTTCAAATTAAAATTTACATTGTAAAATTTGATCTGATAGTTGACCTTTCCAAAGATCACGTAAGGTTGGTAAATAGAATTTTTCACCAATCATAACCAGTTCCGCATCAATAAGCGCATGAATCTCATGCATCAAGATATAATCCAAAGCAATCAATGATAATTGCTGATGTTTTTGAGAAATTTGCTTACGTTTGATTTGTGCTTTTTTAACCAAGTCATTCGCAAAGTTCTTATCTTTATAAGCTGTGATTGCGCTCAAACGAAGCTCGATAATCCCCCAACCTTCTAATAGTTTTTTAAATGTTTCAAAGTCTTTAGACGTTGCTTCCCACGTCACATTCTCCAAGTTATTGTCCTCTGGTAAAACAGGTAACAATAAATCCGCAGTACTTGGGAAAATTTTCTTTAAATTCAACAGAAACTTAACAGGATTTTCGTTTGGAAGATCAGCAAACTGGATGTTAGTTTTAGTATCTGTTAAATAGATATTCAGCATAATGAAGCAACAATCAAATAAATCAAAAGCATATTGTACGCAGTTCACTTTATAAAAACTACTCATAAAAAATCCCTCTCTAAAAGAAGGATTCTTTGTTCAATGCTAAGGCTTACTTACTATTTGGAGAGACCATATTATCAGGTTTGACTACCTCATCAAATTGCTCTGCTGTCACCAGTCCAAGTTCAACCGCAACTTGTTTTAATGTCTTATTTTCCTTATAAGCTGTTTTAGCAACTTTGGCCGAGTTTTCATAACCAATTACTGGATTCAGTGCTGTCACCAACATCAATGAGTTATGTAAGAAGTAATCAATTTTCTCTCTATTCGGCTCAATACCCACCGCACAGTGATCATTAAAGCTATTGCACGCGTCACCAAGCAACTGAATGGATTGTAATAAGTTATATGCAATGACAGGCATGAAAACATTAAGTTCAAAATTACCTGATGCACCTGCAACGTTAATCGTAGTGTCATTACCTAAGACTTGCGCAACAACCATTGTCATTGCTTCGCTCTGAGTAGGATTGACCTTACCAGGCATAATACTCGATCCAGGTTCATTCTCAGGAATACGAATTTCTCCAAAGCCACAACGAGGGCCGCTCGCCAACCAACGAATATCGTTGGCAATTTTATTTAAACTCGCAGCCAGTGTTTTCAACGCGCCTGAAGCAAAAACAGCGGCATCACGCCCCGCTAATGCCTCAAATTTATTGGGAGCAGTGACAAATGGTAAACCCGTAAGCACTACCAGTTGCTCTGCTGCTTTCACTGCATAATCAGGATGCGCATTCAAGCCCGTACCTACAGCTGTACCACCCAAAGGCAACTCATATAAACCAGCCAATGCTTGATTTAAACGCTTCAATCCATGCTCTAGCTGAGATACGTAGCCGCTAAACTCTTGTCCCAACGTCAAAGGGGTTGCATCTTGTAAATGTGTGCGACCAATTTTAACAATGTCGTCAAACTCTTCAGATTTTCGCTGTAAAGTTTCTTTCAGTTTCTCAACAGCAGGAATGAGTAACTCGTTGATTTGCAAGCTAGCAGCAACGTGGATTGCCGTTGGGAAGGAATCATTGGTTGATTGCGCCCGATTGACATGATCATTTGGATGTACTGGTTTTTGAGCACCGAGCGCTTGACCTAGTTTTTGATTCGCAATATTCGCAATCACTTCATTGCAATTCATATTGCTCTGCGTACCAGAACCTGTTTGCCACACGACCAATGGAAATTGTGAATCCCATTGTCCAGCAATCACTTCCTCAGCAGCACCCACAATATATTGACTCAAATCATCTGGAAGCTGCTTCAACTCAGCATTTGTGATTGCAGCAGCTTTTTTTACCAAGCCCATGGCACGAATCATTGCGCGCGGTAAACGCTCTTGCCCTATTTTAAAGTTTTGTAAGCTGCGCTGAGTTTGAGCGCCCCACAAAGCTTCATTAGGGACTTCAACTTCACCCATTGTGTCATGTTCAATACGCATTTGCATAAACAACCTCTGCTCTATTTGGTTGAAAATATTTTGGGCTGAAGCAAATAGATGCTTTGGCTAATCAATATCCATTAAAAATTTATTGGAATATTTAATGGATAGTTATTATCCTGATTAAACCACGCATTAATGTAAATAAGAATCATTATCTTAATTACCTTTTAATGTATTCAGATAAAAACGCCACTCATCTTCAATCATCTGACTTAAAGGCCTTTTTGGCGACCAATTTAAAATGCGTTCGGCTTTTTCAATTTTTGCACCTAGTTGAGCCAGTTCCTGATGTTGATAAACTGCAGGTTGCACGCGTACCTCTGTTTGAGTCACTTTAGCAACCTCCTCCAAAAGTGCTTGTATCGAAGTCATTTGATCATGCGCGATATTGAAGTTTTCCAAACAACCTTGCTGTGTCGTAAACCAATTCAATGTTGCTAATACAGCATCACAAACATCGAGAACGTGTAAAAAACTCCGCTCAACAGTACCATCATCCGTCTCTGCTTGATTTTGTAATTCAATACAATCACGTTGCATTGCTGCAACTTGTAAAGCCAGAGGCACAATATTTTTAGGAAGTTGAGTAACATATTCACCCAATACACCGTGCTCAAATGCGCCGACGATATTGGACAAACGGAGATTCACAATCTTCCATTCATGGTCAACTCTATAGGTATCCGCGATAATATTTTCTACCATTTGTTGCGTACGAACATATGGATTTGGATAGTTATAATTAAATTCAGTTTCTTCAGTCAGTTCAGCATCAGATTTTCCATAAACAGCCAAACTAGACAGATTAATGAGCTGCCTAACTCCCATTCGCTGCATTGCGCGAAGTAAACTCATAATACTGCTGACATTGTCATTGTAGTACTCAAGAGGTTTTAAGTTAGACTCTTCCAGTGATTTAAAACTCGCTGTATGAATCACGGTATCAATTGAATATTGTTCAAAAACTTTATTTAAAGCAGGCGTATTTCTTACATCAAGCTTCGCAAATGGAATATACATTCCAGAAATATATTCTAGACGTTCCAAGGTCTGCAAAGTCGAATTGGCTAAATTATCAACAATGACGATCTCTTGACCGCGGGCCAATAGACTCAAAGCAATATGCGAACCGATAAAGCCTAAACCACCTGTCACCAAAATCATTGTATACTTACCTTCTTTTTAATATATCCATCATCGTTTTGTCTTCGCGACCATAGTGAATGTTCAATGAGTACACTACTATTAATTACCTCAGCACCTACTTCGATTATGGCTTGGCATGCATTTGGTTTAGCACAAGCACTGCAAAATAAGCATGAGGAATTTCGTGTCTTCTTTTACCAAGACGGTGTTCATGTTGCGAATGATTTACAGTGGTATCCTGATGATCAACGCAACTTAAAACAAGAATGGCAAAAGCTCGGCATTCGACTCCCTGTCTGTGTCAGTGCTGCCCTTGCACGGGGTATCACTGATGCCAGCAATGCACAACGTCATTCACTTCAACACCACAACCTAGCTCAAAGTTTTGAGTTGGTTGGACTTGGAGAGCTTGCTGATGCTGTGCAAAGCTGTTCTCGTTTAATTCAATTTTAATTCAAGTTTTTTAATAGAGTGTTGCTTTAAAAAGGTAAATTGTGTGAAATCTGTACTCGTCATCCTAACGCAGCCCAATTTAACTAGTTTACAGATCAATGAAAGTTTGTCTGCAACTATGGTTTTAGCAACCTTTGGTATTTCTGTCAAAGTATTATTGAAAGATGCTGCACTAAGTTTATTGGACAATAAATTAGAGTTCGATCAATTGAAATTCGCGTTTAAAATCGCTGCCAATATGGTCGAAAGTTTTGAATTTTACGACCTAACGCCAATATTAGTTGAAACTAAAAATCAGGCACTACCAATTGTAAAAAATACTGATCAGGAAATTGAATTTATCAACATTCAACCTGAGTTTATTCAATCATTTGACCATGTTTTATATTGGTAAGGTCATTTATGCAAAAGCACACTCTTTTTCTTGTTCAAGCACCCTATGCTAATTTAAATAAAATTTGGACTGAGTTGCCTCTGATGGCTCAAGCCAATGATTCTATTGTTGTAATGGGTGAAGCATTACTTCACATTCCTGAGAATATCTTGGCTACTTTTTCTCATATCTACTGTTTAAGTAACGAACAAAACCTACTCAATGACTCAGTAAAAGATCGAATGAGCATCATCGAATATTCGCAATTTGCAGATTTAGTTTTACAATTCGAGCGTTCTATTTCTTTGAAATAAAGAAATATGAAGTTAATTTAAAATTTACTTAGGCTATTTTATGCAATTAGAATTGGATCAAGATGGTCATTTGGTGGATTACACCATTTGGAATCAAGAAGTTGCACAAGAACTCGCTAAATCTTTGGATTTGGAATTAACAGAATGGCACTTTGAGGTGCTTAATGCTGTTCGTCAATTTTATCAGCAGTATGGTCATTCGCCAGCAACTCGTCCGTTGATCAAGTTTTTAATGAAAACTGTGAGTCCTGAAATCAACAATGCCGTGCTGCAACAAAGATTCAATACAGGTTTAGTCGCTCGTCATTTAAGTCGACTTGCTGGTGTGCCTAAACCTGCAAATTGCTTATAAATATCATATTCAAGCAAATTTCTTTGCACAAGCAACACAAATAATGACTGCAACAGTTATCACAAACATTGCAACACTCACTTGCTCATGTAAAAGGACAGCTGCGATTGCAAGCCCAAAAATCGGTTGAAGCAGCTGCAATTGACCAACCTTTGCAATGCCGCCTTGTGCCAAGCCTTTGTACCAAAAAAAGAAACCAATCAGCATACTAAAAATCGATACATAAGCTAAACCCAATTTTGCCTGTAGCGGAATTAACTCGAAATTGGTGGGTAAATACAAATATGAGAGTAATAACATGATCGGAAGTGTTATTAACAAAGCCCAACAAATCACTTGCCAACCACCTAAATGCTTTGACAACTTCCCTCCTTCTGCATAACCAAAACCGCAAAGTAAAATCGCCACTAACATGAAAAAATCACCATAGTTAAATGACCAACTTTGCGTTTGAAACAACATAAAAGCAAAAACAAGAGAAGCACCAAAAATAGCAAATAACCAAAAGATTAAACTTGGTCTTTCTCCACTACGAATGACACCAAAGATAGCCGTAGCCAATGGCAACAAACCAATAAAAACGATGGTGTGCGCCGCACTCACATACTGTAAAGCAAGTGCGGTAAAGAGTGGAAATCCGACAACAACACCTATCGAAACATATAAGAGAGAAAGCCAGTCTTGTCTTTCGGGTAATTTTTGTCGAGACAGTATGAGGAGAAATAATGCTAAAACACCAGCTATAGCCGCCCTCGCAGCAGTTAAAAAAGTTGGACTCATATCCATCACGGCAACGCGAGTAGCTGGTAGCGACCCTGCAAATATCACTACGCCAACAAGCCCATTCAACCAACCATCACGCATCGCTTTCATATATATTCTCCAAACCTATATGGAAAATTTAAACTGTGATAAGGTAATTGCACCATACACAATACAGTACAATATTAAATAACTGTATTGGTATATAAACCAATACAGTTGAGATCATTGATGAAAAATACAAAAATAGATTTTGTGGTATCGCATATCAACGAACAAATTAAGATGCGGTCATTAACCACAGGCTCACGGCTTCCTTCAGTACGTGCTTTAGCCAAAACTCTCAATCTATCTATATCAACAATCGTCGAAGCATATGAAAGACTGGCTGCTAAAGGCTTAATTGAGTCAAAAACAGGCTCAGGTTTTTTTGTCTCAGCACCTTTAGCTCCTTTATCTATCTCAGAAATCCATCCTAAAATAATCGACAGAACGATTGATCCACTTTGGATTTCTAGACAATCTTTAGAAGCACAACAAAATGTTTTAAAGCCGGGTTGTGGTTGGCTACCAGATGACTGGATGCCACACGAAAATATACGCAAAGCCATCCGAACAGTTTCTAAGACTGATGCCAAAATCCTGACAGATTACTCAACACCGCTTGGTTTAAAGTCACTTCGAGAATTAATTTCCCGCAGAATCTTGAACAAAGGTATTGAAGCATTGCCTGACCAAATCTTACTGACGGATTCAGGTACACAAGCTATTGATTTAATTTGTCGTTATTTTCTTAAACCGAATGATGTGGTTTTAGTCGATGATCCTTGTTATTTCAATTTCCATGCTTTACTCAAAGTACATCAAATTCAGATCATTGGTATCCCATATACTCAAACTGGGCCTGATTTAGACGGATTTGCAGAAGCAATCCAGAAGTATAATCCTCGGCTCTACATCACAAACTCAGGTATACACAACCCAACAGGAGCTATTTTAACTCCAACGACCGCATATCAAGTTTTAAAACTTGTTGAGAACTCCAATCTCATCGTAATTGAAGATGATATTTTTGCTGATCTTGAATTAAATTCAGCCCCTCGTCTTGCCGCCTTGGATGGTCTTTCTCGTGTCATACAAATCGGTAGTTTCTCAAAAACATTATCTGGTTCTGTACGGACTGGCTATATCGCGAGCAAGTCAGAATGGATTAATGATTTGACCGATATCAAAATTGCGACAAGTTTTGGAGGTAATCATTTATCAGCAGAGATTTTGTATATTGCACTTACAGATGGAAGTTATCGTAAATATTTAGAGGAATTAAAAATACGGCTTGCAAAAGCGATGGATTTTACCATTAAAAATTTAGAAAAATTAGGGATTCAGCCTTGGATTAAACCACAAGCAGGCATCTTCTTATGGTGTAAATTAGATAAGCATTTAGACAGTTCTCGTATCGCACAAAAATGTCTTGAACAAGGTGTTATTTTAGCACCCGGAAATGCATTTAGTCAGAGTCAGCAATATCAAAATTTTATACGCTTCAATGTTGCACAATGCCAAAATTCAAAAGTTTTTGAAGTCCTATCTCATGCTATAAAACATGAAATAGAACAATATCGATTATGAATTAAGCTGTTTTTTGCTTTTGCTCAACGAAGGCAAAATATCCAGGACCAGCGGCTACGCGCACATCTTGGACATGAATCTGATCATTACATTCGGAGCAAACCACTTTAGGATTAATTTTTTTACCACAGCTTTTATGAGTAAATTCAAGCGGCTTCCCCATTCCTAGATCCATCCATTTATCCGCCCACTGCACCATCGCAAGGATAATTGGATATAAATCCAAACCTTTTTCAGTAAGTTGGTATTCAAAACGTTCTTGGCGTTGTACATAAGGCACTTTGACTAAAATTTCATGTTCGACTAAACGCTTCAAACGCTCAGAGAGAACATGCCGCGTCAATCCTAAACTACGTTGAAAATCATCAAAACGGCGTACCCCCATAAAAGCATTCCGCAGAATTAACATTGTCCAACGATCACCCAAAACTGAAAGTGTTCTCGCGACAGAACACGGCTGATCACCAATTTCTTCCCATTTCATTATTATCACCTGATTATTTTTAAAGTTTTAAAAAGACATCTTCCATGTCTTGAACCGTAATGCTTAGAATCTAAACAATATAAAATATACACTAAACCAGCTTTGCTATCAGATGCAATATTGGTACTTGGCTAAAAGTACCAAAAATGTATCGATTCGATAACTTGATGGAAATCAATCAGCTGATAATAAACAATCCAGATAATTCACGACCTGCTTCCAGCTTTTCATTTGCTGGAATTCGCACTAAACAGTTTGCCTGCATCAAATTACTGAGCATATGTGATTGCTGCTTAGCCAAACTTTTCAGCTTTAATTGGCCTTGTTCAAAATAAGCATGCATTCTTAAAAATCGTTCACGCGCATCCGACTTGAGATCATGGGTTAAAATACCATTAAACCATTGAATGTCATGTCGTTGATTTTGCAACGCATCAAGTAAAACTTTGCCGTAAACCTGCATTGAAACGTAAACCGCAGCAGGATTCCCCGGTAAACCTAATAAGTAGCAGTGGTGTAGATTGTGCTTATATTCAGCAAAAAATAGTGGTTTCCCCGGCTTCTGCTTAACTTTCCAGAAAATTTGCTCGAACCCTGTTTCAAACGCGCATGGGCGAACAAAGTCATAATCACCAACTGAAACGCCACCGGTAGTAATAATCACATCGAATTGCTGTTTTAAACGTTCAAAACACTGAGTCACCAATGAGGCTTCATCAGCAATATGTAAAATTTCAACCTCTAGTCCATAGTCTTTAAACCATGCTTTTAAAAGTGGACCATTGGCATCAAAGACTTTACCTGCTTTGAGATCGTAAGGTGTTTCAGCGACTTCATCACCCGTGATCACCACAGCCACTTTAGGGATTTTAAATACATTGAGTTGTTGAACACCTGCCATGCTTAAAGCAGCTAATCCACCAATATTGATTTTCTGGTCAACTTCAGCAAGTGTTTGTCCAAGTTGGACTTCTTCACCAGTAAATCGAATATCTGCCTGTGGCTTAATGTGTTCAACTAGACGAATTTTTTGATCTGTTTCAATCGCAACAATTTCTTGACGGGCAACATGCGTCGTACCCTCTGGCACTTTACCACCCGTAAAAATACGAATCGCCTGTCCATCTAAAAGCCGATGTTCAATATCGCTCCCCGCTTTAATTTCCCCAATAACATGAAATACTTCGTCTTGAAGTTGCTCAGCAGTCGTGTGTAATGCATAACCATCTACTGCACTTTGCGAAAAACTAGGCAAATCAACAGGTGAGACAACATCTTGAGCTAAGTAGCGATTGAGACATTCCCCTAAAGGTAATGTCTCTGTCATTAATGCTTCAGGTGTTGATCGCATCAACGTAAGTGCTTCATCAATACTTATGAGACCTTTCTCAGCACCACATCCCGACATTATTCATATCCTCCTGGATGCGGTAGATCACGACAAACATCAAAGATATGTACCAAGGCAGGCAAAATTGCAGCCATTGATTCACTTGCACCACCACGACTTCCTGGTAAGGTCACAATTAATGAACGATCAATAAATCCTGCAACTCCACGCGACATGGCAGCATAAGGGGTCCGTTTTTGTCCGAATGCACGCGCTGCTTCCATCAAACCATCCAATTTACGTTCGAGTAATGGTTCTAATGTATCTACAGTAATATCGCGTTTACCAATCCCTGTACCACCAACAGTCATAACGCAAGCATAAGACTTTGTTAACTCTAAAACCAAATCTTTTAATTGATCAGATTCATCAGGCAAAATCTGGTAATGAATCGGATCAAAACCAGCTTCAGTCAAGGTTTCAACCACAGATTTTCCAGCGGTGTCAGGTTTACGTCCTGCAGCAACGGTATCAGATAACACAATGACTGCCGCAGAAACAGGTTGACGTAGCGTCCGTTTAAAATGTGATTTTCCGCCTTTTTTCTTAAGCAATTTACATTGATCTAGGCATAACTCATCTGGTTCACAATGCGGTTTTAGCATATCGTAAATGGTCAAACCAGCAAGACTCGCAGCGGTCAACGCTTCCATCTCAACTCCAGTCGGCCCAATCGTTTCAACAGTGGCTAAAATCAGCACATGATCATCTTGCAATGTATAATCAATATCTGCACGGTAAATCGGTAACGGATGACAAAGCGGAATCAGCTCATCTGTTCTCTTTGCCGCCAAAATACCTGCAATACGTGCTGTTTTAAGAGCATCACCTTTTTCGGTATTTCCATCGCGAAGTAACTGAATACAATGTGATGGTGCATATAAAATTGCTTGTGCTTCTGCAACACGATAACTTTCGGGTTTCATCCCTACATTTTTCATTTTTACTTCCTAAGACTTAATCGTGTGTATGTGCACAATGTTCATGGTGATGATGTGCATGTTTTGCACTTTTTTCTTCTTTAGCTAACGAAGAACTTGTTTGCTCGGTTGCATCTTTCCGAATACAGCAGCCTTCAACATATTGGCTCGTTCCATCCATGAAAAATTCTTCTTTCCAAATCGGAACTTCATGCTTGACACGTTCAACGGCCTCTTCACAGGCTTGAAACGCTTCACGGCGATGTGCGGCATATGCAATTGCAATAATCGCTGTTTCACTTACATCCAAATAACCAATACGATGAATCACGCGAACATAAGAGACTTCTGAATATTTAGCTTTTACGTCTTGTTCGATTTCACGAATCATTTTTTCAGCAACAGGCGTATAAGAGGTATATTTCAATGCCTTAACGGCTTTACCTTCATGGTGATTGCGTACTGTGCCAATAAAAACATCGACACCACCACATTCAGGAAAATCTTGAATCGGATCAAAACTATCCAAGCTTAAAGCCTGATCTTGAACTCTGGCGAACTCACGCATTTTTCATCCTCCAGCTACGGGTGATAATAAAACAAGGGTACATGATGTCGGCAAGGAAACTTGTCTTGTCACAATATCTTCGCCAATTGCACATGCACATTTTTCCATGGCAAGTGCTGCATCAGGATATAATCCAACGATATGTGTTAAAACATCTTGAACCTGTTGATCTGCTGCAAACTCAAATGCAAGTGCCTTTGGTAACAAGCGCTCAATCGCGCCAAAAGCTTCAATTTTGATTTCAATGGTTTGCATATTTTCCTTAGACCACCTTTTTTAACTAACCACCCAGCATGTGCATACTGATTTTACGTACATGTTGATTCTGTATTGCATGATAACCTTTTGCCTTATGCCAAATATAAGGCTTAATCTGCTGATCAAGTTGTTGAAACATTTTTTCTTTGATCGCTCGTTGTAGATAAGGTTTGATATTTAAACCTTGTTGAGCAAATAGACAATTATACAATTCACCTTGAGCCGTTAATCGAATCCGATCGCAGTCGCCACAAAATGAATGGGTAATCGTTGAGATAATACCTATTGTATATTGGTCATCTAAACGGTATTGACGCGCTGGCTCATGCTGTTGTTGCAAAACATGAATGTCATAATGAGGTTGTAACTGCGCCAAAATATCGGCTTCACTCACCACAGCTTGATCAGTCCAATGCTGATCGCCATCTAAAGGCATAAATTCAATAAAACGCAGTGGTATGTTCTGTTGTTTCGCCCAATTGACCATCGGCAAAATCTGATCTTCATTTTGTCCTTTGATGAGCACACAATTAATTTTAAATGGCAGCCCCACACGTTGTGCCGCTTGAATACCACTCAACACGGGTGCTAAATCTTTTTTAGTGAGTTGTTTGAATTGATCAGCATCCAGACTATCCAAACTAATGTTTAAATCATCCAAACCTGCTTGTTTCAATTGTTCTGCATATTTAGCCAGATAATGACCATTGGTCGTGATCGAGATTCGCTTTAAGCCAATTGCTCTTAGGCTTTGTAAATCACGAATAAAATGAACCACACCTTTACGCATCAAAGGTTCACCACCTGTAATACGGATATTTTCAATGCCTTGCTTAACCATATATTGGCAAAAGACCAACAAAGCCTCAAAACTCAATAAATCTTGTTTTTTCATCCATTCTGGATGCTCAGGCATACAATAAACGCATTTGAAATTGCATCGATCAGTTACAGAAATCCGTAACTTACGCTTAATACGACCATACTGATCTTGCAAGATCGGTAACATCGTTTCAGGGCTCTCATGCTTCATCATATGCACTCATTTTGGGAACACTTTTCTTCGTCTAAGCACAAGTAGCGTGCATTCTTGTTCTTTGCCCAAACGTAGAAGTTTTAATATAGCAATAATTATTCCAGTATTAAAAGCCAGTTAAGTGCTCAGTAGTTTATTCGTTCAAATAGACAACTCTTTCAATCTACTCATGAAAATACACAATGTCTTGCGTATTTTTGTTGTATTGACATCGCACCACTTTAGACCACAGAAATGAAATTTAGGAATAATGTGGTGCAAAATAGTCAACTCACTTAAGCATCTACCCGTTCTAATCGAACAGGTACATATTTATGATATGGCGTCTTCGACAATGGATCACAATGTTCTGTGGAGGTTAACCGATTCAGTTGTGGCCCAATTGGTTCACCATCACGGTAACGAATTCCATAACCATGAGGCAATGACACCACACCTTGACGCATTCCTTCATCTAACTCAACAACGACTTGAATGTTTCCATGTTCAGATACGCATTGCAATGTGTGACCTGTTTCCACACCAAAATCAGCAGCATCATGAGGATTCATTCTCAAACGTCCTTCCGCATCCACTTTGCGCCAAGCAGGGTCACGATAAATTTGATTGGCATTATAACTACGGCGTTCGCCTGCCAATAAAATAAATGGGAAACTATCACTCAATTTTGCAGCTTGCTGTTTTAACTGAGCCAGCTCAATCAACATCTCAGGAATAGCCAAACGGATTTTTTTATCTTTATAGGCAATCAAACTCCAAACATCATCGTATTCATGCTGAGATAACACAATCCCTGAACGTTGTTTTAAAATTGCTTGAAATAGTTTCACACCTAGATTCAAACGATTACCTAGATATCCTGCTTGTTTCACAGCCTTATAGTGCTGAGCAGCGTATTGCATACATAAGGGTAATAACAAAGCAGTTGATGCAGCATCGTCAGGCAATATTTTACCTAAGCTTCGATAAACAATTGAAGCGGCAAAAGGAATCTGTTTCTTATTTTTTGCAAAGCTTGCTGCCAAAGCAGTGAAATAAGCAAGAAAAGCTGTTTTGTCCGAATCTTTTTCAGCAATTTTGCTTAAAATTGGAAATTTTTTAGGAATGACCTTCATTGCTTCTAATAAGCGCGTATAAATCTCTGCTTCAGGTAAGGTATTCCCTTGTGGTTTGAATAAAGGATGACGTAAATGGAAACCATTTTTAGGAAATTCTAAGTTAAACCCCGTGAACTCCCATTTCTCAAACTGGCTATGCGCAGGCAAAATATAATGAGCTAAACGTGCTGTTTCAGTCATTGCGACATCCACAACCACCAACAAATCTAAAGACTGAAACGCCTGCTCATATGCTGCCGTATCCGCATAAGTGAGTAATGGGTTGCAACTATCGACAAACACCGCACGAACACGCTGATCACCCGCTTTTAAAATTTCATCTGGCAAAATGTTCGGTGGAAAAAATCCAGAGATTGGGAACATTTTATGATAAACTGTACGGCGATATTTAGGATTTCGCTCATCGGTATTGGTGAGAATTGGGACAAACATGGTATGTAAATTATTAGTGCCTTGTTTGCCAAAATTCCCAGTCAATAAATACAAAAGCTTTTCTAAATAGCCATTTAAAGTCGTATTTAAGGTGTGTTGAATCCCTAAATCAATCCGCACACAGCCACTTTTGGCTTTGGCAAAATCACGCACGATTTGATAAATCAGTTCCACGGAAACATCTGCTTTTTGAATATATTGTTCGACTGGAACTGCAAGAAAAGCTTTCTTTACTTCTTCAAAGCCATGCGTATGTTGTTGAATAAATGCTTGATCATATAACTCTTCACGCAACATGATCGCAATCATGGCAGACATTAAATAAGAATCTGTTCCAGGCTTTAATTGAACGTGAATATCTGCCTGTTTTGCAGTTTCGGTGACACGCGGATCAAACACCACCATGGTACGATTTGGATCTTTCTTAATATGTTTTAGCGTATCTCGTGCATTAGGAATGCCATGTGCTTGAAACGGATTTGTCCCAATAAAGAGCACATAATCTGCATACTCGACATCTTCAGTGGTATGGCATGCCTGACTACCAAACAAACGACCATTGACCCAAAAATCACCTGTTTTCTCTTGCGCCAAAGAGTTATACGCATAAAAACTTTTCATGGCATATAGCAATTGACGACCATAAGCAGCACCCAAATGATTGCCCTGACCACCGCCACCCACCGATGCAAATGCAGTTCCACCATAGGTATTTCGTATATGGACAAGCTGATCAGCAATTTCTTGAATCGCTTGTTCCCATGTAACCTCTGTGAATGAACCATCTGCCTGTCGTTTTAATGGTGAGGTTAAGCGATCAGCATGTTGTTGATAATGCTGTAATCTCGCGGCTTTCTGACAAATATAACCTTGGGAAAAATGATGTTGTTCATCCCCCTTAATTTTTTTGAATTGATTATTTTCAATTTCGACACTTAAACCACAATTTCGTGAACATAGAATGCATGCTGTCACATCTTGTCTAACGGCTGAGTTTGTCATTTTTATTTCCCCAATTTTTTATTGAAATTGTCCCATTAAACAGATCTGACCTTCAGAACCAACAACTCGAACAAAACATTGATCTTGCTCCGTACTGATCTCAACTTGATTATGCCTAGACGGCAATTTCACAGGTTTTAAAAATCGGATATCGATTTGTTTTCTAGACTCAGGCAGAAACTCAAAACTACGAGCAAATACGCCAAAACCATGCAAAACTTTCTGACCAAAACTCGATAGTTTTGCAAGTGGTCCAACCCAGTGTATTGGATTGAAATCACCCGTTAATAGCGCAAATTTAAAGCCATCATCAGCTGTTGCTGACCATTGCCCTAAAGTTTGCCAATTTTTTTGATCTACCTTTTCAGTACGTTTCATCTTTTTGAAATTTGGCAAAATAAATGCCATATGCAATACGGCTTCAATCAACTCTGGTTCGATGACTGTCCCTGTTTTGATCTGCACCGAAACTCTAGCGAGACCATTGCGTTCGTCAACCTGTGAAATTTTGGCTTGAACCATGAGCTTTTCGTTTCGAGGAAGCTCACCATGTATCGTCAAACTTACTCCTTGATTGATCACTTGGCTCAATGGATAACTGGTTTGCAATAATAATCGTGTCGCAAAAGAAAATCCCCATTGTGAAACCATATGCGCGGGGATTGAGTTGTTATATTTATTAGGTGCTGCATCACTCCATTGAATATAGTGCTCAATCAATTTAGTACTTGGTGGATCAATAATTTCCGTAATCGGAGCTAAAGCTTGCCAATTCACTGTGGCTAGTTTCTTTTTAGCAATACTTCGCAACCCGATCTTACCCAATCCTACTAGCGTTGCTTGATGTTCAAACAGAAATTGCAGAGGTATCTGCTGATAACGTAAGGCGACCATTTGGCGCTCCTGTTGATTTTATTTTTCTAGCATTCTTATTTTGATCAATCTTAATATAGACATGAACAGAAAATAAGAAGCACAATGTTAAACATATTAGTTCCAAAATAGAACTTATAAATTTAAAGGTCAATAGCTCTTATCAGAAATTCATAAAAACAATTTATCAATCAAAAATGCACTTCATACAAAATAAGCGCTTTTAAAACGTGAAAAATCACTATTCTTGGTTTAATCTCAAGGATATTGAAAAAAGGCTTTGAAAGAACAAAACTCCTTCAAGCTTACATCACTATTGGTTAAATAAATTTCAAGAGAAAATGAATGGATTCAAAGCAAATTCAAGACCTTATTAATCAGCATCCTATCGTCAAAGATTTGATTGAACTCAAAGAAACTGTTTGGTTTAATCCTGAATTCACAACACTGGCTGAAGGCTTACCATTTGTTGGTCTAGCTCAAAAAGATATGGATGATGCGCGTGATCGTTTAGCACGCTTTGCACCCTACTTAATCGCTGTATTCCCAGAAACAAGTACGACGAATGGCATTATCGAATCTGAACTGACAGCCATTCCAAATATGCAAAAATATCTACAACAGCATTTCAATCAAAACATTCAAGGTAAATTATGGCTAAAAAAAGATAGCCATTTACCCATCTCAGGATCAATCAAAGCACGTGGTGGTATTTATGAAGTGCTTTATCACGCAGAACAGCTTGCACTAAAAGCAAATCTACTCAATCTGAATGATGATTATTCAAAACTGAATAGTGATGAATTTAGAACCTTCTTCAGTCAATACAGCATCGCTGTTGGTTCTACAGGTAATCTCGGATTGTCCATTGGAATTATGAGTGCAAAATTGGGCTTCGATGTCACCGTTCATATGTCTGCTGATGCGCGCCAATGGAAAAAAGACAAATTACGCTCACACTGTGTAACCGTTGTTGAATACCAGCAAGACTATGGCATAGCTGTACAAGAAGGTCGAAAAGCGGCGTTAAAAAATCCAAATTGCTTTTTTATCGATGATGAAAATTCAAAAACGTTGTTTTTAGGTTATGCCGTTGCTGGTGAACGATTAAAACAGCAATTGACTCAACAAGGTGTCATTGTTGATCAAGCACACCCTTTATTTGTTTATTTACCTTGTGGCGTTGGTGGTGGGCCTGGTGGCGTTGCTTTTGGTTTGAAAATGGCTTTTGGAGATAACGTTCATTGTATTTTTGCAGAACCCACTCATTCACCGTGCATGTTACTCGGCGTAGCAACAGGTCTACATGATGAAATATCTGTTCAAGATATCGGTATTGACAACATCACAGCTGCCGATGGTTTAGCTGTAGGTCGTGCATCAGGTTTTGTTGGACGAGCAATGCAACGGTTATTGGATGGTTTTTATACATTGGATGACCAAACCATGTACAACCTGCTCGGGATGCTCAATCAGTCTGAAAGTTTAAAGCTAGAACCTTCTGCTTTGGCTGGAATGCTTGGCCCAGTTCTGGTGCATTCACATTCAGACTATATTGATTTACATCAATTTACTGAGCAACAACTTCAGAATGCAAATCATATTGTTTGGGGTACTGGCGGTGGTATGGTACCAGTAGAGGAAATGCAAAACTACCTTAGCAAAGCTTCTGCATAATCTAAATTAAGGGCTGAATATCTGTTTAAATGCTTTCATTTGACGGTATTGTTGCAACTCATCCAAAGAGTTAATACTGTGGCAAAACAAGCTTTGTTTTTGGAATGTCACAGTTTGCGCATGCAACTGCTTGAAACAATCACGCAAACTGAGTTTATTCACTGCAATTTGTTGTTCTAAAACTGCAAGACTTTCCCTTTTTAAGAGACAAAATGGATAAAGTGCATCACCATTCATAGAAACGTAAACTGCCGCTGCTTGCGGATTTTTCTCTAACATCCGATGCAATTTAGTCAAAACTTGATTCGGAATATAAGTGACATCACATGGTATAAACAGCGCGTGATCCGCTTGTACATGTGACCAAGCACTTTTCATTCCCATTAATGGGCCAAAGAAACCATTCTGATCATCAGAAAAACACTGAATATCTGGTTCTATGCTTTTATAAATCGAATTGTCTCTATGACTATTTACCCAAATATGTTGGACTTCAGGTTTGAACCTTTGACAAATTTTGGAGAGCTGAATCTGATCATCAAACTGCTGCAATAGTTTGTTCATCCCATTCATACGACGTGCTTGCCCTCCCGCCAAGATCACCAGATCTGTAGCGGGAAAATCGGTATTCATGCCTCAGCCTCCACTTGACAGGTTTTAATCAAACCACGAATTTCGGGTAAACATGAACCACAATTTCCACCTGCTTTTAGACATGCAGTCACTTGTTTCTCATGTGTCATATTTTGCGTTTTAATTGCTTCAATAATTTTGTTTTTTCCAACTTTAAAGCAACTACACACCAATGGACCATCATTATTGGTTGCAGACATTGGCATGCCTGCAAGCAAAGCTTTGCGATGTAAAGCACTCAAACGTTCACGTTTAAATAAACTTGCGACCCAATCACGATCAGGCAACATATCGGATGGCGCAATATAGAGGCTTGCGATCAAAATACCATCTTTCAGGATCACACTATGGCTCATCTGAGCAGAAATATCCTCAATACTCAACCATTCATAGGTTTCATCAATAAAAGGTAAAAAACTTTTCAGGTTTTTCTGCGTTTCATCAAAGTGATGACGATCAGCAATTTCATAACGTAAAGCTTTAGCAATTTTTACTTTAGCCCACCAAGCACAGCTATTCAGTGAAGCTTTAATATGATGCTCAAAACCATCACGAACATAGAGTACACCTTGCCAAGTCGTATGGAACGGTTGAATCGCAACAGGTGTGTGTTTGAATTCAGGTTCACCCGAAATGGCATCGACCACTGGATTGACCACTTTGCCAATTCTAGCATCAGAAGCGACTTGCTCAGTCCAATGAATCGGTGCAAAAATTTGACCACGGCGCACGCCTTGCGCTAAAGTCACTCGTAACACACAGCTGCCCCATTCTGAGCGTACTTCGACGAGCGCTTTGTCACGGATACCAAATTTTAAAGCATCATTTGGATGGATTTCACAAAATGGTTCTGCACGATGCGTGGTTAAGTTTGCTGATAATCCTGTGCGTGTCATGGTATGCCACTGATCACGAATCCGCCCTGTATTGAGAATAAGCGGATAATCTTCCGAAATCGAATGAACAGGATCAATCGCAACCGTTGGAATCAATTTCGCCTTGCTATTTTTATGACTAAAACGACCTTGATCAAAAAGTTGCTCAACAGCAATACTTTGTCCTTTTTCCCATACAGGCCACTGTATCGGTTGTAATTGGTCGTAGGCTTCAACTGATAATTCAGTTAGACCTTTTAAATTAAAATAGCGAAAATTTTCAACTTGATCACGCTGATCAAGGCTTGCATTTTGAAACGCCGACAAAGCTGCATGTTCATTAAAAATGTCACATGCATGATTAAAGTCAAAGCCTGTAAATCCCAGTTTTTTCGCAACCGCAGAAACTGCCCACCAATCTGCTTTGGCTTGTTTCGGTGAATCTAAAAAGGCACGTTGACGTGAAATACGGCGCTCAGAATTGGTCACTGTGCCATCTTTTTCTCCCCAACCAAGCGCGGGTAACAACACATCCGCATACGCTGCGGTATCCGTTTCGGCACAGATATCAGAAACAACCACAAACTCGCATTGCTCTAAAGCACGTTTCACTTGATCTGCATCAGGTAAACTGACCACAGGGTTGGTCGCCATAATCCAAATAGCTTTAATTTTGCCACTTTCGACTGCTTTGAATAAGTCGACCGCTTTCAATCCTGCTTGTGTGGCAATGGTTGGACTTTGCCAAAATTCCTGCACAAGGTTTTGATGCGATGGGTTTTCCAAATCCATATGTGCCGCAAGCATATTGGCTAAGCCACCAACTTCACGCCCGCCCATGGCATTCGGTTGACCTGTCATTGAGAATGGCGCTGCGCCCAACTTACCGATTTTCCCCGTCAGTATATGGCAATTAATAATGCTGTTTGCTTTATTGACTCCTTGAGAAGATTGATTCACGCCCATCGAAAATAGCGTGACTACTTTTTCTGTTTCAGCAAATTTCTCAAAAAACAGTTGTAATTTTTCAGCTGAAATCCCTGTACGTTTTACAATACTTTCAAAATCTTGTTCGGTTGCGCTTGCGTCTAATAGTGCTTCTAAACCTTCTGTATAGGATTCAACAAAATGATGATCAACATGATCGTTCTGATGCAAGTGCTGCAACAAACCATTAAATAAAACAACGTCTTGCCCAGGTAAAATTGGCAAATGCAAATCAGCTTGTTCACAAGTACTGGTAAAACGTGGGTCGACAACCACAACAAATAAATCTGGATTTTTATTTTTAGCCTGCATGATGCGTTGGTACAACACAGGGTGACACCATGCTGTATTAGAACCAACTAAGACCACCATATCGGCATATTCAAAATCTTCATAGCTGGCTGGAACGATATCTTCGCCAAAAGCACGCTTATGCGCTGCAACTGCAGAAGACATACATAAGCGTGAATTGGTATCAATATTGGCAGTGCCTAAATAGCCTTTAACAAACTTATTTACCACATAATAATCTTCTGTGAGCAACTGCCCAGAGACATAAAAGGCAACGCTATCACGACCATAATGATCAATACATGCTTGAAATTGTGTCGCAATTTTTTCCACCGCAGCATCCCAAGTGGTTGCTTCACGATGATTTTTACGTCCAAACATTGGACTCAATACACGTGTTTCTAAACCCAAAGTATCGGCTAAACGACTGCCTTTAATGCAAAGTCGACCAAAATTAGATGGATGTTCGGCATCACCAGACACTTGAACCGTTGTGCCATGTGCTTTATGTTGCACCTCAACATTGACACCACATCCCACGCCACAATAGGGACAAGTCGTTTTTGTAATGATTTTTTCTACATGATCGGAGCGACTGTGTTCTAAATTTTGAATACTGTTCATGACTGCCCCTCTACCTATTTTCATCTCTGACTGCGTTTCGTATTCGATTTCAGCTTAGGGGATGACTCCCCTAAACCAAAGATGACTAACCTGCTTTTTTCATTGCAAAATCTTTACCAAACAATAATTTATTTCTAAAACCTGAAATCGGTGTTTGATCGGCAATCAGATCGGCATACCACATACCATCTTCTGTATCACCAAACAGCACCGCACCGATCACATGATCTTTCTGAATGATAATTCGTTTGTAAATTTGACGCTTTTCATCGTTCAAAATGATGTCTTCATAATCTTCTTTCGGCTCAAAATTTCCTGCCGAGAATACATCCACACCACTGACTTTTAACTGTGTCGGTACGGTTGGAGACTTGAACGTCAAGCTGCCATGCTCTGCAAGATGTGTTGCGCAGATAAATGCTTGTCCCCACAACGGTTCAACCAAACCAAAAGTTTGATTACGGTGCTCAATACATTCACCTACCGCGTAGATACTTGGGTCAAAAGTTTGCATGGTGTCATTAACTAAAATACCACGGTTACAGCGTAAGCCTGCACTTTGTGCTAATGCGATATTTGGACGAATACCTACCGCAAACACCACTAAATCTGCGTCTAGTACCGTACCGTCTTTCAAACGCACTTGGCTGACATGACCATCTTTACCGATCAAAGCTTCAGTATTCGCTTCAGTCATGATTTTAATGCCTTTTTGTTCAATGCTATGACGTAACATGCCACTCGCACGGCTATCAAGCTGACGTTCCATAATGCGATCCATCAGATGCAATACAATCACGTTCATACCACGTTGTACCAAACCATACGCCGCTTCGAGACCGAGTAAACCTCCACCAATCACCACTGCATTTTTCTTGCTTTGGCTATACTCGATCATGGTATTAACATCGTAAATATCACGGAAGCTAATCACACCTTTTAAATCCACGCCTTGGACTGGAGGAATAAATGGTGATGAACCTGTTGCAATAATCAAGCGATCATAATCAACACTTTCACCTTGCTTTGTATGTACAATCTTACGGGTACGGTCTATTTTCACCGCAGGATCATCGGCAATAAATTTAATCCCTTTGTCGCTATACCATGCATGTGGATGCAACATAATGTCATCAATGGTTTTTTCACCTGAAAGCACTGGTGACAACATGATACGGTTGTAATTACCCCATGGTTCTTCACCAATCACGGTCACTTCATAACGATCAGGTGCCATATCTAACAAGTCTTCAAGACAGCGCATACCTGCTAAACCATTGCCAATCAACACCAATTTTAATTTATCTTGTGATGTTCCATTATTGGTGATGTAAGTCTTTTGTGGTATCGGGTTGACCCACACACGACCATTTTCAATTTTAGTCGGGAACACTAAAAGTTTTTGATCTTTATCTTCCAAACAACGCCCAGTTGCTAGACTGAAATGCTGTTTATAAATCGGTGACGCAATCACGCGCTCACCCTGTAGATCACCAATAATACCGCGAGCCATAACATTCGCTTGGCTGAATGGATCTTTATTACTCAATGCGTAAATACGGTTTTCATTTCCAACACGGAATAAAGCAACGGATTGCCCTTCAATCAAAGCACCTACACCTGTATTCGGTGTAATGTCGCTCAAATGGCATACATCTACCCATTGATCATTTGGAAGCATATTTAAGTCTTTTAAATTGGTCATTTTGATTCTCCTTATGCTTCAACCATTGGGATACGATCAACTGAACGTTCAGCTTCATTTAGTGGGCGAATTTGATCACGCACTTCTGTAAATTGAATGTATGGATCGGCTTGTTGCTCCGCACTTGCATTGATATAAGTTTGGAAACGTTTACGGATCTCAGGATTTTCAACGGCAGTACGCCATTCATCTTGATAGGTACCGATCACATGCGACATACGGTTTTCAAGTTCTTCAGCAAGTCCTAAAGAATCTTCAACAATCACCGCTTTGAGATAATCTAAGCCACCTTCCATATTGTCACGCCATACACTGGTACGTTGTAAACGATCCGCGGTTTGAATGTAGAACATAAAGAAACGGTCGATATAGCGAATCAAAGTTTGAGTATCCAAGTCAGAAGCCAAAAGCTCTGCATGACGCGGTTTCATACCACCATTACCGCAGACATATAAATTCCAACCTTTTTCAGTTGCAATCACACCAACATCTTTACCTTGTGCTTCAGCACACTCACGTGTACAGCCTGACACCGCCATTTTCAATTTATGAGGTGAACGTAAGCCCTTATAACGATTTTCTAATTCAATCGCTAAACCGACAGAATCATCCACACCATAACGACACCACGTACTACCGACACATGATTTCACCGTACGTAATGATTTACCGTAAGCATGACCAGACTCAAAGCCAGCGGCATTTAACTCTTCCCAAATAAATGGTAACTCGTGTAGTTGCGCACCGAATAAATCGACACGTTGACCACCTGTAATTTTGGTGTATAAGTTATATTTTTTGGCAATTTGCCCAACAGCAATCAAGCCATCTGGTGTGACTTCACCACCCGCCATACGCGGAACAACTGAATAAGAACCATCTTTTTGAATGTTCCCCAAGTAGTAGTCGTTACTGTCTTGTAGACCCGCGTGGCTTGGCTCTAACACAAAGTCATTCCAGCATGATGCTAAAATATTGGCAGTCATTGGCTTACAAATATCACAACCTAGACCATGACCATGTTGTTGAATCAAATCATCAAATGTTTTGATTTCATTGACACGTACTAAGTGATAAATCTCTTGACGTGAATATGGGAAATGCTCACACACATGGTTATTAACGGTTACACCTTGACGTTGTAACTCAGATTTTAAAACTTGTGTCACCAACGGCGCACAACCACCACATGCTGTTGCAGCTTTAGTACATTTCTTTAAAGCACCGAGTGAAGTTGAACCATCACAAATCGCTTGGCAAATATCCGCTTTAGATACGTTATTACATGAGCAAATCGTTGCACTGTCTGGAAGTAAATCAACGCCACTACCGCCTGCTTTCGCACCAGAATCAGCAAAGCCTGGCATGATCAAGCTTTCAGGTGTTTCAGGCAGTGCCAAACCATTCAACATCATTTGCAAAAGGTCGTTATATTCTTTCGCATCACCAACCAGTACAGCACCTAACAGTTTCGTCTTATCAGCATCAACAACAATTTTCTTATAAATCAATGCATCTTCATCAGCAAAGAAATAGCTTAGTGAGTTTGGTGTCATACCGTGCGCATCACCAACCGAAGCTACATCTACGCCCATTAACTTCAATTTGGTGCTCATATCGGCACCCGCGAAGCTATGTGTTTCTTCGGCAAGGATATGTTTTGCTGCGATACGGGCCATGTCATAACCCGGCGCAACTAAACCATAAATTTTATTATCCCAAAGCGCACATTCACCAATGGCATACACGTTGTCATTTGAAGTTTGGCAATAATCATTGATTTTAATACCACCGCGCTCACCAATTGCTAAGCCGCTAGAACGTGCCAACTCATCACGTGGACGAATACCTGCTGAGAATAAAATCACATCAGTTTCAAGTTCACTGCCATCAGCAAACTTCATCACATGCGTCGCTTCACTACCTGCCTCAATCGATGAAGTTGCTTTTTGAGTATGAACTTTAACACCTAGGTTTTCGATTTTACGACGTAGAACTTTACCGCCTAGATCATCGATTTGAACAGCCATCAAACGCGGTGCAAACTCAACCACATGTGTTTCTAAGTTTAAATCACGTAATGCTTTTGCTGCTTCTAGACCGAGCAAACCACCACCGATTACCACACCTGTTTTAGCATTCAAACTCGCTTCGCGAATTGCGTCTAAATCTTCAATGGTACGATATACAAAACAGTTTTCGCGATCATTACCATCAATTGGAGGAACGAAAGCATAAGAGCCTGTTGCTAAAACCAACTTATCGTAACTAATCACATCACCCATGCTAGTCGTGATCGTTTGATCTGCTGTATCAATGGCAATCGCTTTTGTATTTAGTCTTAAATCAATACCATGTGCATCCGCGAAATCGAAACGAGCAAGTGACAAATCTTTTGCTGATTTACCAGAGAAGTATTCAGTCAAATGTACACGATCGTATGCGATACGTGGTTCTTCAGCGAGAATTGTGATTTCTAATTCATCATCAGCTTTTTCTAAGATGGCTTCGATGAATTTATGCCCCACCATACCGTGACCAATCATCACTAATTTCATTGTGTTTCTCCTAAAATCTAATCTGGGTTAAGCTGCGCTGTTTTGTTCTGTGCCGCGTTCTAACACTGCTTGTTCGAATAAGCGTTGTTCTTTTTCTTTATGCTCTACCGAAAATCGGATCAGCATGACAGAACTCGCTGCTACCACCACCAAGCCACCTAAAACCATTAAACAAGTTTGAATATCGAGCATTCCTTTCAATAAGAAACCTGCTGCAACTGCTCCCACGTTTCCACCTGCCCCGATAATGCCTGCAACACCACCAAGTGCTTCACGATCAATAAAAGGAACCAATGCATAGGTTGCACCACATGCCATATGGGTAAACAGTGCAAATACGGTCATGCTCAAGATTGCAAGTGCTACGCTATTCATATGAGAGAACAGCATGAGGAATAAGCCTTCGCCTAAAATGAGAAGGAATAGAACTTTAGTACGTCCATCCAAACCTTTTTTAAGTGCGACTCTATCTGAAAGGATACCGCCAAGCGCGCGAGCAAATAGTGCAAGTAAACCAAAGATACCCGCCGCTAGACCTGCTTCTTTTAAACCAAAACTGAAATGATCTACGTAGTACATCGCAATAATGTTATGAATAAAGATTTCTATGCCAAAGCATGCTGCATAAGAGAAGAAAAGAATCCATACACGATAGTTACGTGCTGCATGCATCAAGATTGCAAGACCACCTTTTTTGTCGCTACCCACCACAACACCTTGGGCACGAAGCTCTTTGTAATCACCTTGAGGGCAGTCTTGAGTAAATTTCCAGTAAAGTACACCGACAATCAGCATCATCACACCCGGTACAAGCAGTGCAATTCTCCAACCCATCGCTTGCTCAACACCAAACATCACCAAAGCAGAAAGCAATAGCGGCATAATCGCTTGTGTCGCACCACCACCCGCATTACCCCAACCTGCTGACGCAGCATTTGCAGTGCCCACAACATTTGGGGCAAACATGACACTGGTATGATATTGAGTAATTACGAAGCTCGCGCCAATTGCGCCGATGAGTAAACGGAAGAATAAGAACGACTCGTAGCTATTCGCTGCTGCAACACCAAAGACAGGAATACTGCCAATCAGTAATAAAGCGGTATACGTTTTACGTGGGCCATATTTGTCACACAGCGGTCCAACAATCAAACGAACAAGAATCGTGATCGCAACTGCTGCAATATTGATATTCGCGATTTGATCTTTGGTTAAATGAAATTCACCTGCAATGACTGGCATCAACGGTGCGCAAGCAAACCAAGCAAAGAAACAAACAAAGAATGCAAGCCAACTGAGGTGAAACGCTCGCATCGCTGGTGCGGAAAAGCTAAAGAGCTTAATTGATGTGGCTTTTTTCGCCGATAAATCTAAAGACATTGCCATCTCCCATACTGAACGTATACTGCTTTGTCGACACATCAAGCTGTGTTAACAAACCGATCAGATCGGACATCGTTGGCCGTCTTACAATTTTAAAAAGTCGTCTTTGACTGAGATTAAATAAGCAAGTGTTATGCCAACTCACAATTAATTTTTAATTAAAATATTAAAGAATTGTTTTTATTATATTTTTTTAAAATATCATCGTCTCTACAAATGCTAAAACATGCTTTAACATCATGCACTATGAATAATGACCTGTTTTATTGCATCCTCATCTATGCTTCAAAAAAACTCTTTTTTTGCACCATAAAGATACACAATCCATCTTTTAAGGATTCCAACATCGATTTTCATTTCATCATTACAAAAGCAGCGATACAATAAAGCGCATAAACAACAAGTCTATAAAGGAATTGCACCGATTAAGAATTTCTTTATGGCACTAATATTGCTTCAAAAACAATGCTTACGGCACATTCATGTGCTCATATCTATAGATTGACCTTTATACTTATGCCGAAACTCAAAATCGCACTCATTGACGATGATCAGGCTCGAGCGGAATACATTAAGACCAGTTTAATTCAACATGACTTTGATGTAGTTGCTTGCTTTACACTCGATCACCTGAATATTTTTAAATTAGAACATCTTCAAGCAGACGTAATTCTGCTTGATATGGATCACCCACATCGTGATGTCATTGAAAGCTGTGTGAGTAACTTTGACTTACCTACTGTCCTCTTCACCAAAAACACAGATAAAGATACCATCAAACAAGCTGTCGATGCGGGGATCACAGCCTATATCGTTGATGGTATCGACCCAAGTCGTTTGCATACCATTTTAGATATTTCTATTGAACAATTTAAAAAGCACAAGAAACTCGAATGTGATCTCAGAGATGCAAAAACTAAACTTGCAGATCGTAAAGATGTAGAAAAAGCCAAAGTTCTACTCATGCAATTGCATGGATTGACTGAAGACACTGCATTCCAGTTACTACGCAAAAATGCAATGAGTCATCGTATGACGATTGGTGAAATGGCACGTCGTCTGCTTGATGCCCAAGAATTGTTAAATAATCAAATAAAGGATGAATAGATGAGCCATTCAGTTGAATTAGGAAACTTAGAAAAAACCGAATTGCAACTTGGTTATATTCCTTTGCTTGATTGTGCCGCGTTATTGTGGGCAAAACATCGAGGCTTTTTCCAGGAAGTTGGGCTAGAGGTCACATTAGTCAAAGAAGCATCATGGGCAAGTCTCCGTGACCGTCTTGCCTTTGGCTTATTAGATGCTGCACATTGTTTATCCGCAATGTTACCTGCTGCTGCAATCGGTGCAGATCAAATTGGCATCCCTTTACAGACACCTTTGGTTTTAAGTGAAAACCGTGCATTTATTAGCTTAAGTCAAAAACTATGTTTTGAACTCGACATACAAAAGCAAGACTCTGCACAAGTTACTGCAAACAAATTGGTTGGTTATATCAAACAGCAAAATCCAGTGTCTTTAGCGCATGTATTCAAACATTCGATCCATCATTATTGTTTGAGAGAATGGTTAGCACTTGCTGATGCAGAACTTGCCCATATGATCAAAGTGAAAACCTTACCACCTCCGTATATGGTTGAAGCACTGAGTAATCATTTAATTGATGGCTTTTGTGTAGGAGAACCTTGGAATACTCAAGCTGAGTTACAAGGTTTCAGCCATATCGTTTGTTCGAGTCAACAAGTTGCGCCAAATGTCGCTGATAAAGTACTTGCTGTGACTCAAGAATGGGCTGCTCAGCATCCAAATACACTCATTGCATTAAGCAGCGCCATTTTGAAAGCTCAACGAGAACTTCAAGTCTTAGAGGATTTCAGTCCTGTTTGGGATCTTTTGACTGAGTTCGATGTCATACAATTCAATTGCTCAGCCGATGTCCATGTTGAAAAGTTTTATACCATCCAAAATATCATTCGGAATTTTGTGCAAAATACGGCTGAACCTAGAACAAGTGATTTCGAATGGCTTTTTCAACAAATGCAAAAGTGGAACAGTTCAAATGACCGAGCAGCATCCTATGAAATTCAAGCATCTAGTTGTCTTTTGCTAGATACTTACACTGCTGCACTTTCAATGACAAAATAAAAAAAAGCTGTCTTTGTAAAAGACAGCTCAAAAATCAAGAATGACGTGCATTCATCATCAACAAGTCCTGAGTAATAATGATTTTAAATGATTAAACTTAACTTTTTCAGACAATTTTATGTCATTAATCGCCACCCGAAATGACACAATTCATGCTTTTTTGCCAATCGCTAAGCACAGCAAATTGAATAAAGAGCAAACAACAGCCTGAATCGAAAATGATTAACAATAAAGACTTGTATAAACCATAAAGACTATAAGGATATTTCATGTATTCGAGCGCAAATAACAGAATGACTCGTGCAAAACTAATGCTCACTCGCCAACTAGAAGCATCAACTAAAAACATAAAAAACAGTTATTTATGCTTAAATCATTCGACTAATTACCTATTCCATTGTTTTTACAAAATGAATAATTTAGTCCGCCAGTGAGTAGGCCTAATCATCACTAAAAATAGCGATTCATTTTTTTTGACTTCCGAGTTACACAAATCACCTCTACGAAATAAGGGATTTCAGTTTAAAATATTCAAAAAGCAAAATATCTAAAAATTTGTCATTTTTTAACATTGCCAATTCCTTGCAAAGTTTTCATTATATGCACCATGCTTGGTATGCAAATTTCTTCACTGATTAAAACAAATTATAAAAAAAATGCAGAATTTTGTGCCATAATAAGCAAACTTTGCAGACATCTTGCAAAAAACTTTTGCAGATTTAGAATTGGAGCAGGCTGAATGAGCTCAACCATTTTGGTGATTCACGGACCGAATTTGAACTTGCTAGGAAAGCGCGAACCAGAGGTATATGGTTATCTCACTTTAGATGATATTAACCAACAACTCACTGCTCAAGCTCAAAATGCATCCTTAACCATAGATAATTTTCAAAGCAATTGGGAAGGTGCGATTGTAGATCGCATTCATCAAGCGCAAAACGATGGGGTAAAATTTATTATTATCAACCCTGCTGCGCTAACACATACCTCAGTTGCTGTACGTGATGCCCTTCTCGGCGTTGCGATTCCATTTATTGAAGTTCATTTGTCGAATGTTCACGCACGTGAGGCATTTCGTCATCACTCATATTTATCAGATAAAGCCATCGGCGTGATTTGTGGCTTAGGTGCTAAGGGTTACTCCTTCGCACTCGATTACGCTATCGAAAAAATTCAATCTTCTAACTAATTTATACATTTGCAGGAATGCTCACTCATGGATATCCGTAAAATCAAGAAACTCATCGACTTGATGATTGAATCTGACTTACAGGCGATTGAAGTTAAGGAAGGTGATCAATCCATCTCATTAACTCGTCCAACACCAGTTTATGCTGCTCCAGTCGCTGCTGCTCCTACAGCTACAGCGCCTGCTGCACCTGCTGCAAAAACACCACGTGGCGCAGTAGAAACCTCACCAATGGTTGGTGTGTTCTACGCAGCTCCAAGCCCTGGTGAAGCACCGTTTGTAAATGTAGGTCAAACTGTTTCAGCGGGTGAAACGCTTGGTATCATCGAAGCAATGAAGATCATGAACCCAATTGAAGCAACTCAAAGTGGCGTAATTGAAGAGATTCTAGTGAAAAATGGCGAAGTCATTCAATTTGGTCAGCCACTTTTCCGCTACCGTGCTTAATCAGTTTGGGGATTTCTATGTTGCAAAAAGTATTAATTGCAAACCGTGGTGAAATCGCTTTACGCATTACGCGGGCTTGCAAAACTCTTGGCATTAAAACTGTTGGTATTTATTCTGATGCCGATAAAGACTTGATGCATTTACGCTTTGTTGATGAAGCAGTATGTATCGGGCCGGGTGCAAGTAGCGAAAGCTATTTAAATATTCCTGCAATTATTACTGCTGCAGAAATTACAGGTGCTGATGCCATCCACCCGGGTTATGGCTTCTTATCTGAAAATGCTGAATTTGCTGAAATTGTAGAAAATTCAGGTTTCATTTTCATTGGTCCACGTCCTGAACATATTCGTCTTATGGGCAATAAAGTATCAGCGATTATTGCTATGAAAAAGGCAGGCGTACCGACAGTACCTGGATGTGACCATGCCGTAACGATCAATAATGCACTTGCTGAAGCCAAAGAAATTGGCTTCCCATTAATCGTTAAAGCTGCCGCTGGTGGTGGCGGTCGTGGTATGCGTATTGTTGAACGTGTCGACACACTTCTCGAGTCAGTTCAAGCTGCTCAACGCGATGCTGAAATGTGGTTCGGTGATGATACCGTGTATATGGAACGCTTCTTACAGAAGCCTCGCCATGTCGAAGTACAGGTATTAGGTGATGGTAATGGTCATGCGATTCATTTATATGATCGAGACTGTTCCTTACAACGTCGTCATCAAAAGGTGTTAGAAGAAGCGCCTGCACCAAACCTACCAGAACAAGCGCGTGCAGACATTTTAGAAGCATGTGTAAATGCTTGTAAATTGATGCAATATCGTGGTGCAGGTACCTTTGAATTTTTATTTGAAGAAGGTGAATTCTTCTTCATTGAAATGAACACACGTGTTCAGGTTGAGCATCCAGTCACTGAAATGGTGACAGGTGTTGATATTATTGAACAGCAACTTCGTATTGCTGCTGGTTTAGGCTTAGAACTTGAACAAGATCAAATCGAAGTTAAAGGTCATGCGATTGAATGCCGTATCAATGCAGAAGACCCAACGACGTTCTTACCTTCACCCGGTAAAATCGAGAGCTTCTATGCTCCGGGCGGTGCTGGCATACGTTTAGACTCTCATATTTATCAGGGTTATAGCATTCCACCATACTACGATTCGATGATTGCTAAATTGATTTCATATGGTAAAGATCGCGAAACATCTTTATCTCGTATGCGTCAAGCTTTAGATGAAATGATTTTGACAGGTATTAAAACTAATATTCCATTACACAAAGACTTAATCTTAAAAGATAAAAACTTTTGTGAACAAGCAATGGATATTCACTACCTAGAAAAACATTTGCTCAAACAGCTCGAACCACAAGCTGAGAAAGCATAAATAAAAAAGCCTCTTAATTTTAAGAGGCTTTTTTATATCGATAAAATCTTATGGTAAAACTCGGCGTAGCGTTGCAAAGCACTTGTCGCCTTTTTCATTAGCGCAGAAATCAATCGTATGCTCATTTTCCCATTTCACGAAATATTGTGAAACTTCACCAGTTTGATCTTGCTGTTGACCTGAACAATCAACTTCATTGTTGTCATATTTGATCTGTAAAATCAGAGCTGGTAATCGCTCTTTATGATCGTCAGAAGGTTGATAATCATAAAGACCATAAGTCCATTCTTTACCACTCTTGATAACGACATCGCTCATACCACGAAAGTTATAGTACTCTACACATTTTTTATTATTTGCGATTTCCATTCCCCACAGCCCCATAATTTCAGGTCGAGTAATGACGCGAATTGCATTTGCCTTAGCTGCTTGTTGCGCTGTTGCTGTATTTGTCACTGTCTCTGCCATCGTCCATGTCGAGCAGGCACATAATAATCCAATAATATAAATATTTTTCATAGATTTAATTAAGTCGTCTTCTAAAACGTTCCATGGCCTTAACTTAGCATATTTTTTAAGAAAAACACTTAATCATAACCATATAAACACAATATTTTTGTCGGACGATTTATTTGATTGTGATCTAATTTTTTTAAGGTATTCTTGATGATTAAAATTATTTCTTTGTACTTTATAAAAATTTAGCTGAAGGGATAAAGGCTATGAAATTTTCTGAATACATCCAATACGACGGTTTAGGTTTAGCTCAGTTGATCAAACAAAAGCAAGTTCATCCTTCTGAATTATTGGAAATCGCATTAGAACGTACAGCTCTGGTTAACCCAAAGCTTAATGCAGTCATTATTCCAATGTGCGAGCAAGCAAAACATCGTGCTCATCAACCTAAATCAGGTATGTTTGCTGGTGTTCCCTTTTTGGTCAAAGACTTATTTCAAGAATATCAAGGTATTCCAACCTCGTACGGAAGCCAAGCACTCAAAAATATAAACTATACGCCTGATTTTAATGCTGAAATTGTCAATCGTTGGGAAGAAACAGGTATTATTACATTCGGCCGTACCAATACGCCTGAGTTTGGGATCAAAGGCATTACTGAACCTGATGCTTGGGGTACTTGTCATAACCCTTGGAATTTAAAACATAATAGTGGTGGCTCTTCTGGCGGTTCAGCATCGGCTGTTGCTGGTGGTTTAGTTCCAATTGCAGGCGCTGGTGATGGTGGCGGTTCAATTCGTATTCCAGCTTCTTATTGTGGCTTATTCGGTTTGAAACCGAGCCGAGGACGTACACCTTGGGGGCCACAATATAGTGAAGCGATGCATGGTGCTGCAATGCAGCATGTCTTGTGTAAAACCGTTCGAGACAGTGCTGCTATGTTAGATGCAGTACAAGGTCCAGAACAAACTTCGCTATTTAAAATTGAAGCACCAACCCAGAAATATTTAGATGTTATTCAACAAACACCTAAAAAATTAAGAGTTGCATTTAATACTGCATCACCAATCGGCACTAAAGTATCTAAGGATGCGATTCAAGCCGTTCATCAAACAGCAAAGCTTTTGGAATCATTAGGACATATTGTGGTTGAAGATCGCCCACAAATTGATGGAATGGCATTAGCAAAAGATTTCGTCACAACTTGGTTTAGTCAATTCTCTTATATGCAAGCACAAATTAAGCAAATGTCAGGTGCAACGGATCATGATTTTGAACTTGATTCTGTTGCCTTGGCTGCTTTTGGAGCTAAAACCACCGCAACAGAATATATTCATACTTTGAATAATTGGGGACACTACAGTACTCAAATGAATCTTTTCTTTGAGCAATATGATTTATATTTAACACCAACCACCGCTTCGGTTGCCCCGAAAAATGGAGAAGTCGCAACCCCTGCTTGGCAAAAGCCAATTTTAAAAGGTCTATTAAAAGTCGGAAAAGCACATTATTTAGCTCAAGGAAAGCTTGTTGAGCAAATGGTGAGAGATAATTTAAGTTGGGTTCCGTTTACTCAACTCGCCAATGTAACGGGTTTACCTGCTATGTCTGTCCCACTCTATTGGAATAAAAATGGCTTACCTTTAGGAAGTCAATTCATTGCACCTTTTGGTCGCGAAGATCTTTTACTGCAACTTGCTGCTCAGCTTGAACAGGCACAACCCTGGATGCCAGAATATCGAAAGATAAAAATCTAAATGATCATTTGGCTGTTGTTTCAACTTGATTCGGCAGCCAAATCACCAAAATTAAGCCCAACAGCACAACAACACTTGCACAGAGAAAAATTGTCGAACCCGAAAGAACCTGCCAATAATGTCCTGCCAACAAACTACCAGATGCAACGCCTAATCCCCACATCGTGCTATAAAGTGCTTGACCACGTCCCTGCTGTTCTGCTGAAAAGTTTTGGAAAATAACTTTCATTGCAATCAAATGGAATAAGCCAAAACTAAATGCATGTAAACATTGTGCAAGAAGTTGTCCTATAAAATTAGCTCCAAGCATTCCCACTAAAAACCAACGCAAGCTCGTAAATAGCAAACAAATGATGACCAGTGATCGCCATGAGAATCGAGTAAAAAAGACTTTTTGAGCGATCGCAAACATGACAATTTCAGCAATAACGCCTGTCGCCCATAATGAGCCGATCTGTGTAGTACTAAACCCAATTTCTTTCAGAAAATTACTATAAAAACTGTAAAATGGTGCTTGTGAAAAAAGCAAAATAAATTCAATTGTGAAAAATGCCGCAATCATCGGCTTTTTTAAAATCGGCAATAACGGTTCTAATTTTCTTTGTGAGCTTGGTGCATGTTCTGGCTCTTTAATGCTAAAAGACCATAAAAAGGCTAAAAATGAAACGGATAACAGTAAAATCGGTAACATAGAAATCGGAATAACTTCTAACAATGCTCCTATCGCAAACACACCTACGATAAAACCCACAGATCCCCATTTACGTATCTTTCCATACAGCTCAGCTCTCTTTTCGCCTAACCAAAATAAAGTGACCCCTTCAAATTGTGCCAAAATTGCATTTTGAAAAAAGCTAAAAATCAGCATCAGCAAAGCCACGGATTGAAAACTATTTGGAATAATAAAAATCGCAAACCAAATGCAAGCTTCCATCCAAGTTGCAACTCGAACCAAAAGCATCCTTTTACCTGATTTATCTGCAACCCAACCCCAAATAAATGGCGCAAAAAAACGAGTAATGATTGCAATCGAAGATAAAATACCGATTTCTTGATAATTAAAACCTTGATCTTGTAGATAAAGATTCCAATAAGGCATGAACGTGCCAACAATTGAATAGTAGAAAAAGTAAAAACCACCAAGTCGGGTTTTAATATTCAATGATTGCAACAATTTAAGAAACCCTTTGGTGGCTTAATGCCAAGCTGAAAAGAGATGAGATATTTTTATAATTCTATCGTATTTAAACATTGAGTTCTTAACTCTAGATAGAGAAGGATCAATAATTTTCTTTATTTTTATAAAAAAATAGAGCCTCTCGGCTCTATTTTCTTGATAGTATCAAGCTGACTTCGCCAATACTTCAGCCATTGCTTTGGCAACTTTATAAACATTGTTCATGTTTAAACCAGCCACACAAATACGCCCACTACGGACTAAGTAGATCGCATATTCTTCACGAAGCGTGTCCACTTGTTCAGCCGTTAAACCTGTATAGCTGAACATCCCTTTTTGATTCACAAGATAGCTAAAGTCACGATCAGGTAAGGCTTTGGTTAGTTCATCTTTGAGGATGCTACGCATTTTAATAATACGCTCACGCATCTCTTTCACTTCACCCTGCCATTGTTGGTTTAAATCAGCATCATTGAGTACTTGATCAACCAACCATGCACCTGTTGTTGGTGGGCTAGAGTAGATACGACGTACTGTTGCTTTTAACTGGCCGAATGTACATTGTGCGGCTTCAGCATCGTCACAAACGAAAGTTAAACCGCCAACGCGCTCACCATAAAGTGAGAAGATTTTAGAGAACGAGTTGCTGACAATAAAGTTCAAGCCCGCTTGGTCTAGAGCACGGATTGCATAAGCATCTTGCTCCATACCATCGCCAAAGCCTTGATAAGCGATGTCGAGGAATGGAATCAGATTACGCTCTTTTAATACTGCAATCACTTGATCCCATTGTGCTGGATTTAAATCCGCACCTGTTGGGTTGTGGCAGCAAGGGTGTAATAACACGATGCTTTGTTCAGGTAGCGTATTTAATGTCGACAACATGCCATCAAAATCAACACCACGTGTTTTAGCATCAAAATATGGATAGAAGTTGCTCTTGATTCCAGCGCCGTTGAAGATCGCAACATGGTTATCCCAAGTTGGCTGACTCACCCAAACTTCTGAATTTGGAAAATAAGTTTTTAAGAAATCTGCACCGACTTTTAATGCACCTGAACCACCCAAAGTTTGAATGGTAGCAACACGACCTTGTTGAATTGCTGGGCTGTTTGCACCAAACAATAATGCTTGAATCGCATCACGGTAAGGTTTGAAGCCTTCCATTGGGAGATAAAGTTTGGTTTTATCATTTTTAGGCGCAATACGTTTTTGAGCTTCGATAATGGTATCAAGCTGAGGAACGATACTGTCTTCGTTATAGTACAAACCAATACTCAGGTTAACCTTTTCAGCGCGAGAATCAGCATTAAACTGTTCCATTAAAGAGAGGATTGGATCACCTGCATAAGGTGGGATATGTTGAAACATTAAAAAAGTCCTTTCTTGAACGGTCATCACTTCCACCGTTCTTTTATAACAAAAGATAAAAATAAAATAGGACTGAGGATAAACTCAGTCCTATCCAAAATTTAGAGTGAAAATCTAAAGCTTATACATCAGCATTATATGCAACGCTTGGTTGTGTATTTTTCAACTTACGTTGCTTCATGTAATAAGCAAACATCAAGCACAGAATCCAAGCTGGAATCATCATCACCGCAATACGCATATCCGCAGTTAATGACATCACCACAAGAATACCCAACATGAATACGATGCAAAGGTAGTTACTAAATGGATAAGCAATACTCGGGAACTTAGTCGTTTGCCCTTCTGCTAACATCGCCTTACGGAACTTCAAGTGTGTCCACGAAATAACGATCCAGTTAATTACAATCGCTGCAACCACCAACATCATTAGCAAGCCAAATGCTTTATCAGGGAACGCATAATTCAACAATACGCAGAGCACCGTTACAAATGCCGATACATATACGGCGTTAGTTGGAATACCACGTTTATTAATTTTGTTTAAGAATTTTGGTGCATTTCCCTGTTGAGCCAAACCTAACAACATGCGGCTACTGCAATAGCTTGTACCATTATAAACCGACACAGCAGCAGTTAATATTACAAAGTTCAAAAGCGTCGCAACACCTTGGCTGTCTAATGAAGCAAAGACCATCACGAATGGACTACCGCCCTCTGCCATTTGATTCCATGGGAAAAGTGCAAATAAAACAAACAAAGTCGCAATATAGAAAATCAAAATACGATAAATAATTTGATTTACAGCTTTAGGTAAGGTTTTGTCAGGATCACGTGCTTCGGCAGCCGTAATACCAAATAGTTCGATACCACCAAAAGCAAAAATGATCACAGCCATTGCCATGACTAAACCTTCTACACCAAATGGAAAGAATCCACCGAGTGCCCAAAGATTGCTGATGCCTGCTTGAGGTCCTGCTGTTCCTGTCGCAAGTAAATATGAACCGAAGGCAATCATCGCCAAAATTGCAAGAATTTTAACAATAGAGAACCAAAATTCCATTTCGCCAAAGAATTTGACGTGTAATAAGTTGATACCGTTAATCAAAATAAAGAAGGCTAAAGCGGAAGCCCATGTCGGGATTTCTGGCCACCAATATTGTATATAAAGCCCAATTGCGCTTAATTCTGCCATACACACTAAAACATTGAGTACCCAGTAGTTCCAGCCTGACATAAAGCCTGCAAATGAACCCCAGTATTTGTATGCGAAATGACTAAAAGAACCACTTACTGGTTCCTGTACAACCATTTCTCCTAACTGACGCATCATTAGAAATGCAATAAAGCCTGCGATTGCATAACCTAAAATAACTGAAGGTCCTGCAAGCTTGATTGATTGTGAAATACCAAGAAACAGTCCTGTACCAATTGCACCACCTAGCGCGATAAGCTGGATGTGTCGATTGCTCAAACCGTGTTTCAGATTTCCTTGCTCTGGTTTTGACATATGATTATTCTCATCCTTGTCACGTAATTTTTTTGTATTAAATTACGTATATCATAAATTAATCAAAAATGCCTATAGTTGATCGAAAAATAATTAATTTACTTTTCTCATAACCGCGCATATAAGCAGAAAATTCAACAAATAACAATAATTATGAAATATGTAATTAAATTATGTATTGCGTAATTACCAAATTTAAGTATGATAGAACTCATAACGGTTAATCCTTCTTCTTGATCACAGGAAATTATTACTACTCAACTGAGAGTATCTACATATTTTTCAATAAGATGATGAGGAAAAAGTAAAATTTATGGCTTCGTCCAGATAGAATTAAAGACAAGGAAAGTAAATCATGGCACAGAATTTAAGCTCTTTTGTTGAGATTCAAGCTCTATCAGATTTCACAATGCATAATTTGCCATATGGTATTTTTAGTGAAACACCTGACGGTAACAAACGTGTTGGTGTTGCAATTGGTGATTTAGTCCTTGACCTTGCTGCTTTAGAAACGCATGGTTTACTACAACTCAATGAAAATATTCGCTATTTCAATCAGCCAACACTCAATAAATTTATCGATTCAGGTAAAGCAAACTGGCAAAAAGTACGTCAAACATTACAAAGTCTACTTTCAGCGGACAATCCAACGCTTCGTGATAATACGGAATTACGCCAACAAGCTTTTTTTAAGCAAAATACGGTAACTTTACACTTACCTCTACAAGTGCCTGGCTATACCGATTTCTATTCGTCTAAAGAACATGCGACGAATGTAGGTACGATGTTTAGAGATCCAAAGAATGCGCTTTTACCAAACTGGAGTGAACTTCCTGTCGGATATAATGGTCGTGCAAGCTCAGTGATCGTCAGCGGTAAAGATATTATCCGCCCATCTGGACAAATCAAACTACCAAATGAAGATCGTCCAATTTTCTCTGCAACACGCAAGCTGGATTTTGAATTAGAAACAGCTTTTGTAGTCGGTAAAGCAACTGAACTGGGTCAGCCAATTGCCATTGAAGATGCATGGGATCATATCTTCGGTATGGTTTTACTCAATGACTGGTCAGCACGTGATATTCAACAATGGGAATATGTGCCTCTTGGCCCTTTCAATGCAAAAACTTTTGCGAGCGCTATTTCGCCTTGGGTTGTTACGATGGAAGCTCTTGAACCATTTAAAGTAAAAGGCCCAACTCAAGAACCAAAACCACTGTGCTACTTAGAAGAAAACGTTGTGAATAGCTATGACATTCATCTCAGCGTAGAAGTACAAAGCCCTAAATCGCAACAAACTGATGTGATCTGCGAAACCAACTTCAAATATATGTATTGGTCGATGGCTCAACAACTCACTCACCACACCATTGCAGGTTGTAATGTTCAAGTTGGTGATCTTATGGGATCGGGTACGATTTCAGGTCCAACTGAAAACTCGTATGGCAGCTTGCTTGAATTAACGTGGAATACGACCAAACCATTAACCCTTTCAAATGGTGAAAAGCGTGGCTTTTTGGAAGACGGCGACCGCGTCATCATGAAAGGTTATTGTGAAAAAAATGGTATTCGTGTTGGCTTCGGCGAAGTTTCAAATAAGGTCTTAGCTGCAAAAAGCTTTCGCTTTACTGAAAAAGAGGAAGCAAGCTATGAAACTGTATAGTTACTTTCGTAGCTCCGCAGCTTATCGAGTACGGATCGCTTTGAATCTCAAAGGTCTCGATTCTGCGACTCAAGCAGTTCATTTGGTTAAAAATGAACAGCAGCAAGCCGAATATAGCGTATTGAATCCTAGCCAACTAGTTCCAACCCTGATTGATGAAGAGCAAAGTTTGCTGCAATCTCTAAGCATTTTGGAATATTTGGAAGAACGCTATCCAGCAACAGCCTTATTGCCTAAAAATTTGATTGAGCGTGCCAAAATTCGTGCCTTTGCTCAAGCAATCGCTTGCGATATTCATCCACTCAACAATTTAAGAGTGCTGAAATACTTACAAGATGAACTGAGCTTAACCAACGAACAAAAAAGCCAATGGTATCAACATTGGATTTTAGAAGGCTTTAAAAGTCTTGAAGTGCAATTGCAGCGTTCAAATGGTCAATTCTGTTTCGGAAATTCAGCCACAATTGCTGACTGTTGCTTGATTCCCCAAGTCTACAACGCAAAACGCTTCAAAGTAGATTTGAGCCCATTTCCCAAGATTGAATCAATTTATCAACACTGTCTTACCATCCCAGCATTTTTACATGCCGCACCAGAACAACAACCAGATTGGGAATAAAGAAAAAGGAGTTTTATGATGAGCTTTGCAATTAAAAAAATTCACCACGTCGCGTACCGCTGTAAAGATGCCAAAGAAACGGTTGAGTGGTACAAAAAAATGCTCAATATGGATTTCATCTTGGCATTTGCAGAAGACCACGTTCCTTCAACCAAAGCCTTTGATCCTTATATGCATTTATTCTTAGATGCTGGACAAGGCAATGTACTAGCATTTTTTGAACTGCCAACGCAACCTGAAATGGGTCGTGATGAGAATACACCGCAATGGGTACAACATATTGCTTTTGAAGTTGAAGACCAAGACGCTTTGTTACGTGCAAAAAAACACTTAGAAGAAAATGGTGTGAAAGTATTAGGCGTAACCAATCACGGTATTTTCCACTCTATTTATTTCTTCGATCCAAACGGTCATCGCCTAGAACTCACTTATAATGATGTTCACGCAGATGCGAAAATTGCACGTATTACCGAAGAAATGAAACTCGAGATGTTAGATGAATGGAGCCGTACTAAACGTGCGCCTCACCATACTCATTTCCTTCATGAAGAAGAGTTAGGAGTATAGTCAAAACATCGCAGCATGGTATTGTCAAAGATGAATACATCATTGCCGCTTGAGGTTTTTTATGACATTCAAGCAGCAAAGGATATTCAGATTCGAAACCGAATTGCTGCTTAACCATTTTCAGCGCATCGGCATTGGAACAGATTGTCTTCAATGCCGATTTTTTATCGCTCAAAAATGATCAATAAGCAAACTTTTGTTGTATTCTGCTGCTATATGAATAAAAGTAAAAACTCATTTTTGAGTCGTTATATACTTATAGAATTCGCCTATTTGCATCATTCAAAAAGATGATTTCTATTTTGAAACATGCTCAGGCATCATGTGTAACATTGAATATCTACTTGAAACAAATACAACTGGATAAATGCGGATTAAGGGTTAGTGAATGATTGAAGAAAAATTATCTGGTGGCGTTCAATCACTCGAGGTCGGTTTATCTGTACTTAATGCACTTTTAGAGCATAACAAACCGATTATTTTAAAAGACCTATCAAGCAAATTAGATATGCATCCAGCCAAAGTGCATCGATATTTAGTGAGTCTTATCCGCATGAATTACGCAAAGCAACTCGATGCAGGCCAGTATGCGCTTGGAGATCAAGCTTGGCGTTTAGGCTTAAATTGTATTCAACACACGGATGTTTTACAGCTTGTACAACATCTGATTTATGATCTGCAAAGCAAGATTGGTTGTGGTATTCAAATTAGCAAATGGTCTCCTAAAGGCCCTTTAGTCGTTCAATCTATTGAATCTAACCATCCTATTTCGATTGTGACCAAAGTTGGTTCAATCATGCCTTTAGTAAACTCTGCTGCTGGTCGTGTATTTGCTTCTTATTTACCTGAAGCAGTCATTCAGCCCTTAATGTCTGCAGAGTGGGAAAAAGCAGCTCAAAATCATTATCAAATTAAGCCGTCAAGCTGGGGTGAGTTTTTGCCTTTAAAAGAGAATATCCTGCAACAAGGCATGGCTATTGCGAAAGGAGATCTATTGGTTGGGATCAATGCTGTTGGTCTACCAATCTTTAATGCACATCAAGCAATGGAATTTTGTATCGTTGCACTAGATAGTGAAATGTTCCTACCTGTTCATGATGGTAGTGAAAAGCTAGAACTATTTAAGCGCGAAGTAGCTGCAATTAATCAATATATCAAAACACGTTAATTATTTTTCTTATTCAATAAAAAAGCCAAGATATTGATCTTGGCTTTTTTGATTTGATATTTGCTTACTTAGCTTCTAGCACACCACGGCGGATTTGATCACGTTCAATTGATTCAAATAACGCTTTGAAGTTACCTTCACCAAAACCATCATCATCTTTACGTTGAATAAATTCAAAGAATACAGGCCCAAGCATATTTTCAGAGAATATCTGTAACAACAGCTTTTTCTCGCCCTCTTTGGTATTACCATCCAAGAGAATGCCGCGTTTCTTCAACTCATCCGTCGGCTCACCATGTTCAGGTAAACGTTCATTTAACATTTCATAATAGGTTTCTGGTGGTGGTGTCATAAATTTAAGACCTAAGCCTTTTAACTTATCCCACGTTGAAACTAAATCATCTGTAATAAATGCGATATGTTGGATGCCTTCACCATTAAAATCAGCAAGGAATTCAGCAATCTGACCATTGCCCTTATCAGAGTCCTCATTAAGAGGAATACGAATCATACCATCTGGTGCAGTCAACGCTTTAGACGTTAAACCTGTATATTCACCTTTGATGTCAAAGTAACGAATTTCTTGGAAATTAAAGATTTTCTCGTAGAAATTAGCCCAGTAATCCATACGACCTTTATAAACATTATGTGTTAAATGATCGATTTCATTTAAACCCGCGCCACGCGGATTTTTTTCAACATCGTCAAAGAAAATAAAATCATTTTCATAAATATCACGATCTACAAGGAAAATTGGCATACCACCAATCCCTTTAATCGCAGGGATATTTAACTCCATCGGCCCTGCTTGTGAATACATAGGCTCTGCGCCCAATTCGATTGCATTTTTGAATGCTTTCGCAGCATCACGAGTTCTAAAACCCATTGCGCATGCCGAAGGACCATGTTCCTTGTAGAAGAATGAAGCATAAGATTCTGGCTGATAGTTCAAGATAATATTGATATTACCTTGGCGCCATAAATAAACTTTTTTAGATTTATGCTTTGCAACTTTTGTAAAGCCGATTGTTTCAAAGATCTGATCTAATCCATTTTCCGTCGAAACAAACTCAATAAAAGCAAAGCCACATAGTTCTAATGGGTTATCTAAAATGTCCATCTAGTTTCCCTTATCTTATATTAGATAAATTCATCCGTTTTAAGCTGAACACAATGTCAATCACTATAGTCATCATAAACCCTCTAGCATGATTAACGCTTGTGCACGTTGTTAGGAAAGGTAACAGGTGTTTTTATAAATATGTAAAAGCATCCATGTACTGCCTTTTCCTTCCATGAGCTCACCAAAGCAAACGTGAAAAATACAGTTTTTTGCTTTGGCTCTCAACCATGACATTCATGCTACAAGAAAGATTTAATTTATGCAATACATAATTAAATTATGTTATATGTAATTTTATAATCTTTTAGAAGTCACTTACATATCTGCATATGCTTCATGTAAAGCCGATATTAGAAGAGAAATAAGACTAAACCTAAACTCGACATTGGTCTGAATATAACAAATGATAAACTTTTAAATGGAGAATAATTCTCATATCTAACAATTCATTACTTGTAGTTATACATCGTTCTTGGCATCGTGAACCCATTACTTAATTTAGGAATCCCTTGCCAATGGCTAGTCCAGCACAAGCTATACGACATAAATTACTTAATACCTTTTTTTCAAGACATTCCGTTTGGTTCCTATGTATTTTTATTGCTTTAACAATCACTTGGTTTAAAACAATTTATACGCCACAGACCATTTATTATTTCATCTCAGATACGTTATTAAATGGGCTATGGTTAGTGACTAGCCTACTAAGTCTTGTTGGCCTTCATGATTTACTGCAAAAGAAACACTCCATCTTAAAAAACTATCCAATCTTGGGACATTTCCGTTTTTTCTTTGAAGATGTACGCCCTGAAATTCGCCAATATTTTATTGAGGCAGATCAAGATGCATTACCATTTTCACGTATGCAACGTAGTCTCGTTTATCAACGTGCAAAAAATGAAAATGCGGATAAACCTTTTGGATCAATCATAGATGTGTATGAGCCAAATTATCGGTTTATTGTTCACTCAATTGCCCCTTGCCCACCTGCTGATCCAGCAAGCTTCCGAGTTCAAATTGGCAATTTACAATGTAGCCAGCCTTATAGTGCTTCTATTCTGAATATTTCAGCGATGAGTTTTGGAAGCTTGAGCGCCAATGCAATTCGCGCTTTGAACAAAGGTGCAAAACTGGGACATTTCTACCACGATACAGGTGAAGGAAGTCTGAGTCCCTATCATTTAGAAAACGGTGGCGATATTGTTTGGCAAATTGCGAGTGGATACTTTGGCTGCCGTACACCAGAAGGACTATTTGATCCTGAAAAATTTGCGGCACAAGCGAAACAACCTCAAATCAAAATGATTGAGCTTAAGCTTTCTCAAGGTGCTAAACCTGGTCATGGTGGTATTTTACCTAAACATAAAATTACCGAAGAAATTGCTCAAATTCGTGGTGTTTCTCGTGACCATGACTGTATTTCTCCATCTAAGCATCCAAGCTTCAACACCCCAATCGAAATGATGCATTTTATTCAAAAGCTAAGAGAGCTTTCTGGTGGTAAACCAGTTGGTTTCAAACTATGCATCGGTCAACCTTGGCAGTTCATGAGTATCGTAAAAGCGATGCTTGAAACAAAAATCATTCCCGACTTTATTGTTGTGGATGGGTCTGAAGGTGGTACTGGTGCAGCACCTATTGAATTTAGTGACTATATTGGTACTCCATTAAGAGAAGGGCTACGTTTTGTGCACAACACTTTAGTTGGAGCTGGTCTACGCAGTCAGGTCAAAATCGGTGCAAGTGGTAAAATCATTAGCGCCTTCGATATTGCTAGCACCTTTGCACTCGGCGCTGATTGGGTGAACTCTGCTCGTGGATTTATGTTCGCTGTTGGATGTATTCAAGCCCAAAGTTGTCATACCAACCAATGCCCTGTTGGCGTTGCTACTCAAGATAAAGATCGACAAAAAGCAATTGATGTTCCAAGTAAAGCTGAACGTGTGTTTAGCTTTCACAAAAACACGTTACATGCTTTGTCTGAAATGATTGCAGCAGCAGGCTTAAATCACCCTTCTGATATTAAAGCCCACCATCTTGCCCAACGTATGAATGATCGTGAAATCAAAAATTATGCACAAATTCATTTCTTCCTTAAAGACAATGAATTACTGCAAGGTAATTTAGATGATGATGAGAATTTTTATTATCGTATGTGGAAATTGGCTGACGCGAATCAATTTTAATTAAAGAAAAAAGCCGTTCATTTAGAATGGCTTTTTTAGGTTATTTGTTCAGTTTCTAATGAGGATTGAGTTGATTAGAAAATAAATCTTGTAGATATTTATCTCTTACGTTTCAAAGAACATGTCGGGTTAGTTTGAGTAAGCAATGTATTTGTCGCCGCATTACAGCTCAAATAAACACTCCCATCATCAGTGCAAATTCTTGCAGCATATAATCGACTATTATTTTCAAGGGTTTGCGTCGGATGACTAGAATAACGAGCCAGACGCTCCATATACATAATACGTTGTTTACACTCTGGGAACTGTACCATAGCTCTTTGAAATTCAGATCGCTTTGCTGAAACTTTAGTGTTGTTACTTGCTAAATCTTGCGTATATGCATTTTTTTCATTTGAAATTGCCTGCATACGTCGCTGTTCAAGCGATTCACACTCCCCATTGAATCCATCAGCAGCAGAACCAGTACATGCAATTTTTTGACTTGCTTTTGCTGAACAAGGGCTACTTTGATACGAAGTCCCTTGATTGGTAACGCACTTATATAATTCTTGCGCATGGACAGAATAACAGAAACTCATAAAGCAAAAAGCATAAATGATCTGTGCTATCGATTTTGACATGACAACCCCAACATATAATTTATTGATAATTTTTATAATGTTAGGGATTCTATCATTTTGATATTCAGTTAAAAAGTAGTCTAATAATAATAGTTATTTGGTTTAGCATGTAAAAATGCAGGGATTAAACCAGTTAATGCCGCACGAATATCTGCACGCTCATTAATCAATTGATGCGAACCTTCTTCTAACATCAACAATGTTTGTAATCTAAATTTTCGGCGAATATATTCGATGTTATAGCGCCAATCTACAGTTTGATCTAACGCTCCTTGCGCTAACCAGACAGGAATTCTACAAGCTGGCCGATGCTCCATTTCAAGCATCCATTTTGACATTGCTAGAATCCAATCCATCCCCATCATCCGTGGCTGTAATGGGTCTTTTAAGCGAACAAAACGTAGAAATTCAGGATTATGGTTATTACGACGGAAATGGCGCGGAACTTGGCTTTTTATTCGGCGGATAATACCCAAACCAACCGAATTATGCCACCATGCCGTTTTCGCAGGACGTATCAAGGGAGAAAGTAACAATACACGATCAACTATCGGGTCTTCTCTGCGTTCAGCAAACTCTAACAAATGGTGCATCCAAATCGCACCACCTGTACTTTGCCCGATGCCTAACCACGGCTTAGGTAACTGTTTTGCACCTCTAACCGCATTATAAATAGCATGTAATACTTGTTGATAATGATCAAAATTCTGAATACTCGCAGGTGAACCGTTACTTAAACCATGCCCAGGAAGGTCATAAGTAACAATACTAAAACCTTGATCTAATATTTCTTTGATAATCGGCTGATAAATTCCGCTATGTTCTAAATAACCATGTAATAAACAAACGGTACCTTGAATTTTTTGTTGCTTTGGCTGAAATACTTGTACATGGAGACGAAACAAAGGCATTTCTACATAACCTTGCCAATGTTCACAATCCAATAAATGCAAACCATAAAGTTTGCGATAAGCTTGTAGCGCTAATGAAACCTCACTTTTTTTTGATAAATCTAAAGGTTCGAGCACTTGAGGTGTCGTTTCACGATTAGGAACAGGTAAATCAAGCTGTTTTAAAATTGTCGGATTTAAAAAAGGAATATTCGACATTATGGTACCTCCCGACAATCACTTGATCCAAACAACATATCACGAATCGTTGCGAGCATTTCATAGTTCGCACGGCGGCTATGATCATAGTTTTGCTCGCTTGGACGCCATTGAGTTAAAGTCGTAGGCATTGGTGCGATCACAGGCACCGTTTCTATTCCATTCAATGCAAATAAACGACGGGTACGAGGCATGTGGTATTCATCAGTAATCAAGATCACGGTTGGCGCACCACCTTTTTTCTGAAGTAATAAAGAGCTAAATCTTGAGTTTTCGCAGGTATTCATACTTCGATTTTCAAGTAATTTTGCCTCTATTCCACGCTCTTTTAACCACGCCTGCATATATGGTGCTTCGACACCACTCAGCACAATCGGTAAATCATATTTCTCTTCAACTTCAAGTGTTTTTTCTAAGCGTAACCGAGTGTAATTATTTACTACGATGTCTTTACCATTTGCACCAAGCGTTAAACCACCACCCAACACAACAATTGCATAAGGCTTAGATGAGCTATTGGTCTCGATTGCACCATCTTTATTTTTTTTGATTTCGACTAAATCTTTATTAGTTTCATCTTTTTCAGCATCTTCAACAGGTAACTCGATTGGAAATGTTTCCAAAAAAGAAACATATTTTTCCATCAAAGCCTGATTATCTGGTGTATTCCACTTTAAGAAATCAAGTGGTGTAGTTGCTGCTACCGCTGAGCTTTCTTGGTCTTGTTCAGCTGGTTGATTGATCATCGGAATATTAAGCTTTTCAGCTTCTTCATTCTCTTTTTCTTGCTCTTCGTTAATAAGCTGCTGTAGCAACTTATAACGAGCTTGTATAAACCTTAAATCTTCTGGTTTCTCTGACTGAAAAGTTTTTTCCATCAATTTGAGATAAGCCTGACGCGCAATCCAAAGATCTGAACCAGGTTCTAAGGTCTCATGTTCACTTAGTGCTGCCGATTTTTGGCTTTCAGCAGCAACTTCATTTACATCTACAGGGACAAAATAATTCAACCCTTTCACGACAAACTGTGAGTAAAATGGTGAATATAAAAAAAGCACAAAACAGCCTAAAAGTACGAATAAAATGGTAATTACTCGTACTAAACTGACCATCCAATGTACTTTAGCCATAAATCTCCTCATTCACCATGAGCTTGAATTAAACCCTGCTCATTATATAACACAGGTTCAGGCTCTAAACGAATACTAAACTTTTGTTTTACATCACTTTGTACAGCTTGATAGGTATTCCGAACATCATTCAGTGTAGCATCAGCATAATTGACCAAAACCAATGCTTGCTTATGAAACATACCTACTGAACCCAACTGTTTACCCTTCCATCCAGTTTGGTCAATCAGCCAACCCGCAGCCACTTTAACATTGCTATTTGGTTGTGGATAATGAGGAATGTTTGGAAATTGTTGTGCAATTTTGTCAAAGTCACTTTGCGTAACAATTGGATTTTTAAAGAAACTCCCGACATTTGGAAATTCTTTAGGATCTGGAAGTTTGCTCTGACGGATATGAATGACTTGATTCTGCAAATTTTCAGCAGTCAGGAGATCACCTACTGCTTGCTTTAAATCACCATAATTCAACTTCAAATCAGGATGCTTTAATAATTTAAAAGTCACAGCAACAATGATATAGCGATTCGGATGATCTTTGAAAATACTGTGCCGATAAGAGAAATGGCAATCTTGAGCAAGGATCGAGCTAAATTGTTTTAGCTCACGATCATATACTTGTACTGAGTCAATGAATTCGCCTACTTCAACACCATAGGCACCAATATTTTGCACAGGCGATGCACCAACTAAGCCAGGAATCAACGCAAGATTTTGTAAACCAAACCAATTCTGCTGCGTACTGTATAAGACAAAATCATGCCATACCTGACCTGCTCCAACTTGAACAGTTACGCTACGCTCATCTTCGGCAATAACGTCAACACCCTGAATATTGAGATGCAGGACTAAAGCATCAATATGTTTGGGCAATAGCACATTGCTACCGCCAGACAACACTAAAACATTCAAAGATTGTTGTTCTGCGAAGGCTAAGGCATCAACAACATCATTTGGATGGTGAATCTCGATATAATGTGAAGCGATGGCATTAAGATTTAAAGTATTTAACGCTTTAAGCTGAACCTGCTGTTGTACATGCATGTAAATAGAATCCTATTGCCCTACATTCAAATGTTGTTTAAAAACTTCAATCCATGCTTGGCTACTTGACTCGCACTGATCCAGTACCCGATCAAATCCATCAGCGCCACCATAATATGGATCTGGAATGGCTTGTTGCTTAAAGTTTGGATCATGTTCGCTCATCAAAGCGATTTTCGCCCGGATTTGATGTGTACCATACTGATGAATTGCTTTTCGTAATAAAGTCTGAATATCATCAAAGTTTTCATGATCCATCGCAAGGATCAGATCAAACTCAGTAAAATCTGTAGCTGTGATTTGTCTTGCACGTAGTGTCGAAAGATCATAACCACGTTGCGCAGCATGCTTTTGACTACGAATATCAGGTGCTTTGTTCGGGTGGTAATTACTTGTACCTGCCGAATCTACGATTACATCTAAACCATGCGCATCACAATAATGTTTAAGAATGGCCTCAGCCGTAGGAGAACGACAGATATTTCCCAAACAAACACACAACACCTTATATGGCGTTTTGGATGGCATATTCACCTCAAATCTACACTTTTTTACAGCGTCTTATGTTAAGTTATTTGCACAATGAAACCTATAGTCACTTCATATAAAAATGTTGTATTTATTAGGGTTTGTTAACATTTTATCTCATGATGTAATTGATCAATTATAAAGTGTGAACAAATTCAAAACATAAGGATGTATGTATGAACCCATTTCAATTTCAAACTGTTCCCAATATCATCTCGGGGCTTGGTTCCATACAAGAACTTAAAAATATTTTAACTCAACAAAACTATAATAAAGCCCTGATAGTGACTGATGCTGGCATGATTCAACATCAACTTCACTGGCCAATTGTTGATATTTTGAATCAAATTGGTCTTGAGCATATTATTTACTCAGATATTCAAGCCGATCCGCCAGAACATATTGTTTTAGAAGCAGTCGATTTTGCAAAACAAGAAAAAATTGATGTCATTATTGGTTTTGGTGGTGGCAGCTCTATGGACGTTGCGAAAATCATCGCCCTCCTCGCGCACCCGCAACAACAGCAGGCTTTAACTGATATTTACGGCGTAAACCAAGCTAAAGCACCACGTTTGCCTCTCGTTCTCATTCCGACAACGGCAGGAACAGGATCAGAAGTCACACCGATCTCAATTGTCACAACTGGTGCAACAACCAAAATGGGCGTTGTTTCACCTATTTTATACGCAGATGTCGCTATTTTAGATGCAACTTTTACCCAAGGCTTGCCGGCGCATATCACAGCATCGACGGGGATTGATGCGATGGTACATGCAATTGAAGCTTATACCTCAAATATTAAAAAGAACTTTTATGCTGATATGCTGGCGAAGAATGCTTTAAAACTACTCAACAACAACTTAGCAAAAGTCTTAAAAGATGGAAGTGATCTTGAAGCTCGTCAAAACATGTTGATGGGATCAATGTTGGCAGGACAAGCCTTTGCAAATGCACCTGTTGGTGCAGTACATGCCCTCGCGTATCCGTTAGGTGGGCATTTTCATCTTTCGCACGGTCATACCAATGCATTAGTACTGGTTGAAGTTTTAAAATTTAATGCACCAAAGGCAAAGCAATACTATGCTGAATTGATGCAACTCATGGATCCAAGAAGTACAGGTTGCACTGATGGTCTCTGCGATCTATTCATTGATCATATGCAAAACCATCTCGATCAAAGTGGTCTAACTTTGAAATTAAAAGCGCTAGATGTACCTGAAGCTAAACTTCCACAACTCGCAAAAGATGCAATGTTACAGACTCGACTACTACAAAATAATCCAAGAGAAATGACAGAACAGGACGCTTTCAACATTTATCAGGCGATTTACGCATGAGTAAACCTATTTTAAAAACCCGCGAACAATTTAAGTTCTTTTTTCCAATTCAGACTCGCTGGGCTGACAATGATATTTATGGTCATGTCAATAATGTCACTTACTACAGCTATTTTGATACCGCCGCTAATTCATTGCTGATTCAAAAAACAGGTTTCGATATTCATCACAGTGAAATTATCGGACTTGTCGTCGATTCTGCTTGTAGTTTTCTACAAGAGCTATCTTTTCCAGAAATCATTGAAGTGGGAGTAGCGATAGGCAAAGTAGGGAATTCATCACTTCGATATGAACTCGCTATTTTCAAGCAAGGACAAACCCAAGCTGCTGCGCAAGGTCATTTTGTGCATGTCTTTGTAGATCGTGAGAATCGAAAGAGCACCAGGATTCCTCAAGAAATGCGCGATGTTCTTACAGACTACTTATTAGCGCAATAAGCATATATGGAGCAAAGGGAAATTACGATTTCACCTTTGCTTTTACCTTAGGGCTTTAACTGAATATTATGTAATTCCGCATCAAAGGTTTCAATCAAACCTTTCAACGTTGGTTCTTGTTGTAACAAGTTCACTGCTCGATGAAATGCTTTTTCCTTACGTACAGCCTGCATCGCAAATGGTGTGGTGGAATCAACTTGCCCATACTTCACGGAAAATTGAGTATTGATCCAATTTTCTTTCAAAGCACTTTCTAAAGCATGTTGTAACTGAGTCAACATTCCCTCATATTCTTGCGGAATATGAAATACAGATGCACCATCAATCTGTCCCGTCATCACACCATGTTGGGCTAACTCTTGAACAGCTGGCGAAAGTTCACTATTTCTAAACCAATATTCCCACTTTTCTAAATTCCACTCACCTTCTAGCACCTGCACGGGAAGCTTCAAAATATCTTGTGGCATTAAGTTATTTATCTCAACATCTTGCTGTTGAGATGATGCAACCTGTGCCACAGCCTTTTCTAGAAGCGGTTCAACTATTTCAGGTTCAAAAAGCATCGTAGCTTCTGACTGATCGACTAATTGATTCGTTTCATCGTCCTGCACAACTTGCTGAGAATTTTCCTCAACAGGAAAAACGAGTACATCATCTGACTGAGTGATATCAAAACTTACTGTTTGCGCTTCAGCCTGCTCTAAACCAATCAGCTGGCCACCTTCCGCATCGAAAACCATGAGATGGCTATCTTGATTTTGCATAGCAGGTTCAGGTTCAGGTTCAGGTTCAGGTTCAGGTTCAGGTTCAGGTTCAGGTTCAGGTTCAGGTTCAGGTTCAGGTTCAGGTTCAGGTTCAGGTTCAGGTTCAACACTAGCCACTTCTACTGGTGCTGCAAACTGTTTTTCTTGACCGACATCTGAAGTAACCTGCTGATTTTGCGGGTCGAGTATCTGCACTACAGGTGCTGCCGGAACAGTCACCTCATTTAGACTCATCGGTCTAAACGCAAGCATCCGCAAAACGCACATCTCGAAACCTTGTTCTTGCGTCACCGCCAATTGCAAATCAGCACGACCTTTGCAAGCGATTTGATAATACAGTTGCAAGTCTTGTGCAGAAACAAGCTTCGAAAGCTGTAATATTTTTTGATTGATTTCTTCACTATACTTAAGTGCTAAATCAGGTAGATACTGCAACAATGCCAACTCATGTAGCGTCGAAACCAATTGGTCTAGAACTAAAGACACATCTAAAGCTTGCTGTCTAAATTGCAAAAGCAACTGACTCACACGCGCTTGCTGATTTTGATGAATCGCGAGAATCAAGTCATAGATAATCGTTCGATCAATCAGACCTAACATATCTTTAACATCTTGATGGTGTACAGCGCCCTGACCATAAGCAATCGCTTGATCTGTCAATGACAACGCATCACGCAGCGACCCTTGTGCAGATTCTGCAATTTGCCAAATGGCATCTTGATCTGCATCAATGTGTTCTTTATTTAAGATCGCCGTTAAATGTTCAGTAATTTCATCAACCGCCAAAGGACGTAGTGTAAATTGCAAACAACGAGAAATCACCGTAATCGGTAATTTCTGAGGATCAGTTGTCGCAAATAAGAATTTTACATGTTCAGGTGGTTCTTCTAATGTTTTCAATAATGCATTAAATGAATGCGTTGAAAGCATGTGCACTTCATCGATCAAATAAACTTTGAAGCGACCTTGAGTTGGAGCATATGGAACATTATCAAGTAACTCACGCGTATCTTCTACTTTGGTACGTGAAGCCGCATCAATCTCGATCAGATCAATAAACCGACCTTCATTCACGGCTTTACAGGTTGCACAAACTTCACAGGGTGTCGAGGTTACACCTGTCTCACAGTTCAAACACTTGGCTAAGATACGAGCAATCGTCGTTTTACCGACACCACGCGTTCCAGTAAACAAGTAAGCATGATGCAAGCGACCACGTTCTAATGCACTCGTTAAAGCACGAGAAACATGGTTTTGCCCCACTAACTCATTGAAATTACGTGGTCTGTATTTTCTTGCAAGTACTTGATACATGTATGCTCCTTATTGCAGCTTAAGCATACTGTTTTTTAGAAAGAGCTGTAAATGAATACATGTTTAATTGATCAAGATTAAATACATTCGATTACTTTAAGGGACAATTGCTCAGCAAGCTTACATCAAGCAAGACTTGCACCTGTTCGCAACTCAAGGGAAAATAGCCCCTAATTTTTATGTTGTTGGTTTATTTCCCATGTCTCAATCTTTAGCGGTTTTAGGCGGCATTACCGCAGAACAATTTTTAAATGAATATTGGCAAAAAAAACCATTACTCGTTCGCAACGCAATGCCTGAAATTATTGGCTTATTAGAGCCTGAAGATGTTCAGGAACTCGCACTTGAAGAAGATGTTACTGCACGTTTGATTCGTCAAAAAAATAAGAACCCAAATGAATGGCATGTCAAATCATCACCTCTCACCAAAGGTGATTTTCAAAAGCTACCAAATCTTTGGACTTTACTTGTACAAGCAGTCGATCATTACTCATTTGACATTTCAGAACTTTGGAAAAAATTTCCATTTATTCCTCAATGGCGTCGTGATGACATTATGGTGTCTTATGCACCTAAAGGCGGATCAGTGGGTAAGCATTTTGACTTTTATGACGTATTCTTAGTTCAGGGTCATGGTCATCGCCGCTGGCAACTTGGACAGATGTGTGATGAATCGACTCAATTTATCCCAGATCAACCTTTAAAACTATTGCCAGAAATGGATGTTCAGTTTGATGAGGTTCTTGCACCGGGTGATTTGCTCTATGTGCCACCAGGACTGTCTCACTATGGTGTTGCTGAAGATGATTGTTTAACGTTCTCATTTGGCTTTCGTATGCCAAACCTATCTGAAATGATTGATCAAGTGAGTGATAAATTTGCAGAGAACACTTTGCTTAAAAATCCACTTGCAGATATTGCACGTCAACAAACTGCACACCTTGGCGAAATCAATGAAGTTGAATTTTCATATTTAAAAACACAGCTATTAGATTATCTAACCAAAGCACCTGAGTTCGATGCTGCCATCATGGCATATATGAGTGAATCAAGTTATCCAAACAACATTCCTGAACCAGAAGAAGTTGAAGCAAGTGATCTAAGTGAAATTATCGGTACGGGTTATGAATTAATACTTGAACCTGCATCAAGATTACTTTATCGCATGCAAAATGGTTCTTTCGATTTTTGGGCAAATGGTGAAAACGTTTGTATTTCAGAGCCGTTTGCAGCTCAATTAAAACGTATCGCTGATGGCGAAAATATCGCTTTAGATGAATCATTCAATGACGATGCAGTATTAGAAGACATTGCCATGCTGCTCAACAATGCTGTTGTAATGTTATTACCACCAGAAGAATAAAAAATTTACAGAGACTTCTAATATCGATATTTCAGGTTAAGCTGCTGCACTACATTAACGCGATCATACGATATTAGAAGTAAATTTTTCCAACGATTACATTTTAATTATTGAATAAGATATCGAATTTTATAGACTCATTTACAAGAACTTAAAACATAAATTACATCACATCATTCTATTTACAATAACGGAGAACGCTTGTGTTTAAAAAAGCATTATTTTGTTCATTCATTGCTTCCTCTCTTTTTCTTCAAACAGCCCAAGCTTGTACACGCGCTGTTTATCTAGGCAATGATAATCATATTATTACAGCACGATCGATGGACTGGAAAGTTGATGTTGGTACAAACTTGTGGATTATGCCAAGTGGCGTTAATCGCGATAGTAATGCTGGTCCTAAATCACTTAAATGGAAATCAAAATATGGCAGCGTGATTGCCTCTGGATATGATATTTCTACAACAGACGGGATGAACGAGGTTGGATTAGTAGCCAATGTTTTGTGGTTAGTTGAATCTGAATATCCTGACGCCAAAAAATCAAATAAACCTCAACTCAGTATTTCTGCATGGGCCCAATACGTTCTTGATAATTACGCAACCGTTGCTGAAGCTGTAGCAGCTTTAGAAAAAGAACCTTTTACACTCATCACTGATAGTGTTCCAGGTGAACAACGCTTAACAACTTTACATTTATCACTTTCGGATAAAACAGGTGACAGCGCAATTATTGAATACATTAATGGGAAACAAGTGATTCACCATGATAAAAAATATCAGGTAATGACGAATTCACCTATATTTGACCAACAACTTGCGCTAAATACATATTGGAAACAAATCGGTGGCACAGTCATGCTACCCGGCACAAATAGAGCTTCAGACCGTTTCGCACGAGCATCATTCTATATCAACGCCATTCCTAAAAACGATAACTCTAAAGAGGCACTAGCCTCCGTATTCAGTGTAATTCGAAATGCATCAGTTCCTTTTGGATTAAATACTGAAGAAGAACCCAATATCTCTTCTACACGCTGGAGAACGGTTGCTGATCATAAACAGCAATTATATTTCTTTGAATCTGCTGTATCTCCAAATGTTTTTTGGGTAGATTTAAAGAAAATCAACTTTAAAGATGGCGTAACGCGTAAGCTTGATTTAGGAAAAGATCAGCAAAATACTTTTGCTGGTGATGCGACTGATCAATTTAAAGCATCAAAACCATTTGAATTTCTTGGGCCACAGTTACATCATTAAAGCGTTAAATTGAAAATAAACTTGAGAAGTGAAATATGAAGAATGTAATTTGTTTGCTAAGTCTTTGCGTCATGATGGCGGGTTGCGCAAATATGCAAAATACAACAACACCATCGACGACGATTGATCACCTTGCTACTGCGGGTTCATTGAACTGTAAATCAAATGAGTTATGCCCAAATGTCGTTGTTGAATGGGACAAACAGCAAAAAGATAAATTACATCTCGACGTTGCATTAACCAGTACTTATCAATATTACGACATCAATGGTTTAACTTTTTTTGTTGATGGTAAATCCTTTTCTTATACTCCAGCTGGAAAAACTGAGCAAAAGTATATTAACCGTTTAATTCCAAAACGCTCTTCTAATTCATTTAGCCTTCCAAGTGCTTTTTTACTAGAACTTAGAAATGCTAAAAATGTAGAACTTGCGATTGCAACGGATAAAGGCTCAATAAAACGTTCTGTTTATACGCCAACGGAACAATCTATGCTCTATCAAAACTTTGCTCGTTTAATTTCTGAACTTTCTAATAAATCTGCGAAGTAAAATAATTTTAGTCTTCAACGCTCGTTATTTATTTTAATGTAGATAACGAGCACACTATAAATCAGCACTCAAAAATCACAATAAACACCATAAATATAGCAGCTACCTGCCTAAGCCATCTAAAATATGTAAATAAAATGGTTTTTATTAGAACAATCAGTTTTTACATTATTTTAATTACTTCCAATTATTCATATTGTTAATTTTATCAAAGAACTACGACTGGAAATTTCAAAGTCAATTCAATAAATATTGTTAGTTTTCCCTAGGATATTTTATAAATACCATGTAAAATCGCTGCCAAAATCGCATGACAGGATGCAAAACCATGCTCTGCTGACGATGAGCAAACTCGAGGCTAAGTATGTCAAAAAAAGAAGATATTATTAACACAGCATTAAAACTTTTTAATTCGCATAGCTATAATTCGATTGGGGTTGATCGAATTATCAGTGAGTCAGGCGTTGCCAAAATGACTTTCTATAAATATTTTCCATCTAAGGAAAAATTAATCGAAGAATGTCTGCTACAACGCAATATTAATTTACAAACCTCTTTGAATGCCGCTTTAGCTGAATGTGATCCTGAAGATCCATTAGGACAATTAAAAGCCATTTTTGAATGGTATAATGCATGGTTTCTTAGCGAAGACTTCAATGGTTGTATGTTTCAAAAAGCATTAGAAGAAGTTATTAAAATCTATCCTTCTACGCTTGAACCTGCGACTCAATATAAAATTTGGCTTACAGCACTTGTGCAAAGACTATTAACACAACTTGGTATTCAGAATCCGACTCACTTAGCGACACTGATTGTAAGTATTTTGGATGGCATGACGATACAAGCCCATGTAAATAGACATTCAGTTGAAATGGATCAGTACTGGACACGAGTTGAACATTTAATCAATTATGAGAAGGCGTTAGCTTAAATAGCAACGCTTTTTTCTTGTTGAAAAATCAATTTATCTATATGCTGACTACAAGAAAAAAACAAAGCGTGATTTATAGTTATTATTGTGGCTCACGCTTGCGTCTGAGTTGGAAAGAATAATAAAAAATATTACCCTCTGGCGGTCGTACAAATTGCACATCCCGATCCTTTTTATGCAGACAGATCGTTCTGTCTTGTTTTTGATTATATACCCTTTTTATCAAATCACAACTACTTTTTTAATTTTTTTATATTTGTTAATTAAATTAACTACATAATTTTATTAATAAGTAAAATTTAACAATATAGTTACATTGCAGCATTTCTCAAAAACACATCACGGCTTAAAACAGTTAGTCAAAAAACTGAAGTAAATCACACTTCATGGGGAAAAAGTAAAATATTAAACACTATTGAGATTAATTATCATTTTTACTTATATATCTTTTCATTAAAAACCATTGCAATTATTCAGTTTTACTACATTTTTTCTTTTCAAGCATTTTATACTACACTTTGGTCGTAATTTTGGGAGGTGAACATGCAAAAGGGTCTTGAGATTGAAGCAATGAGGGAGTCAGCAGGCTCAATTGTTAATGTACTTAAATCTCTAGCAAATACAGATCGTTTGATCATCTTGTGTCATTTAGCCAAACAAGAATTAAATGTTTCTCAAATAGAGGAACTTACGCAAATTTTCCAACCGACACTATCACAACAACTGATGATGCTTCGCAAAAGTAATGTGGTTGCAACACGTCGTGAAGGTAAACAGATTTTCTACTCTATTAGCGATCCAAAACTACGCGTTGTTTTGACTACACTATATGAAAATTATTGCCCTAATATTTAATTGCTTAGGAAATTGCATACTAATTTTAAAATTGGATCACTTTTTTCTGCATAATGTATTTAGGATTTTATAATTTAGATCATCGTGAATGAAAAAATTAAATATAAAAATATCGAATATATTTCCTGCCATACAATGGTTAAAGCACTATCAATACAATAGTTTTAAAGCCGATCTAATTGCAGCACTGATCGTACTTGCAATGCTCGTCCCTCAAGGAATGGCTTATGCCATGCTGGCAGGTTTACCTCCAGTCATGGGGATATATGCAAGTATTCTTCCCATGATTATTTATGCTTTTACGGGAAGTAGCACCACTCTCTCAATCGGACCTGTCGCAATTATATCAATGATGGTATTTGCGACACTGAATCCGCTCTTTCCCGTGGCATCAGAGGCTTATATAGAAGCCGCTTGTTTACTCGCGATATTAGTGGGAATTATTTCCTTTATTCTCGGTATTTTCCGTTTTGGCTTTCTAATTCAACTGATTAGCCACCCTGTTATTCAAAGCTTTATCATTGCTTCTGCATTACTGATTGCGCTTGGACAGTTAAAGTTTTTATTAGATATCCATATAAAAGCCAACAATATTCCAGAGTTTATCTTATCTCTAGTACAAAATATTCATCAACTCAGTTTTCTGAGTATTAGCTTCAGCCTTGCGGCTATTTCAATGCTGATTCTCTTACCTAAAGTCGTTCCAAACAGTTTTATCGCAAAAACGACACCACTTGTATTGGTAATAAGCTCAATTGTTATGGTTTATCTGACCAGTCTTGATCAGCATAGTTTAAAAACAGTTGGTGTTATTCCAACGGGATTACCGAACATTCATTTTCCAACCTGGGATTTTGCGTTAGTACAGAAATTACTTCCAAGTGCATTCATGATCGCCATGATTAGTTTCGTAGAGTCTTTGGCAATCGCACAAGCAACAGCCTTGCAAAAACGTGATGACTTAAATAGTAATCAAGAACTTATCGCTTTGGGGCTGGCAAATATTGCTGCAGGTATTAACTCAGGTTTTGCCGTTTCTGGAAGCTTATCCCGTACAGTTGTAAATGCAGATGCGGGAGCCAAAACCCCCATGGCTGGTGTTTTATCTTCTTTATTTATGATTGCAGTTAGTCTTTATTTCACAGGGCTATTTCAAAATTTACCATTAACTGTTTTAGCTGCAACGATCTTTGTCTCCATTTGGAAATTGGTTATCTTCACTCCTTTTTATGAAACATGGAAATATTCTAGAGCTGATGGACTTGCCATGATTGCAACCTTTTTAGGTGTAACGTGTATTGATATTTCTACTGGGTTAATCATTGGAATCGTCTTAACTTTTATTTTATTGTTGTGGCGGATCAGTCGCCCACATATTGCCGTCATTGGTCTAATTGAAGGAACGCAACATTTTAGAAATGTCTCTCGTTATGACGTTGTCACCATTCCAACCATCGCATCCTTTCGTGTAGATGAGAATCTCAGCTTTTTAAATGCGCATGTGCTCAAAGGCTATATCATTACTGAATTAAGTCATAATAAGGCTGTTAAACATGTTGTGATTAACTGCTCAAGCATTAGCAATATCGATCTTAGCGCACTTGAAATGTTAGAAGAACTTAATAGAGAACTCTTAATTTTGGATATCAAATTGCATCTATCCGAAGTCAAAAGTCCTGTTATGGATCGCTTAGTAGACTCAAAACTGATTAAGGAACTCACAGGACAAATTTTCTTGTCACATTATCAAGCAATTCAATACCTTTCATCAGAAAGTACTGTTTAAACTTTTATTTTGAACGTATTTTTTTTACACAAAAGGATATGATTGATTTTTATAAAATACTTTTAAAAACATTGTGTTATTTTTTACAGTATTTTTAAAATAAATAGTCATCAAAAAAAATTTCAATATTCGTAGCGCTTGGGTATAGAATACGGCGCTTGTTTAACCTTAAACCGTGCATAGGTTTGTAAGGCCTTTATATGTTTAGTGTATTGTCTCGCTTAAGTTTAGTTAGCAAAATTATTATCGCTATTATTTTAGGGATTGGCGTGGCATTGCTGTTTCCTAACGTTACACCTTATCTTAGTTTATTAGGTGAATTATTTATTAAAGCGTTGAAATCGGTTGCCCCTATTCTCGTTTTTGTTCTTGTGCTTTCTTCGATTGCCAATTTCCAAGTTGGACAGAATTCTAATTTAAAACCAGTGATGATGTTATATGTAGCAGGTATGCTTCTTGCCGCTTTTAGTGCGGTGATTGCGAGTATTGTTTTTCCTAGTCAGCTGTTCTTACACTTAGCAGCTCAATCAGATTTACAAGCACCTGGCAGCTTAGCTGAGATCTTAAAAAATCTACTGCTTAGCTTTATTGCCAATCCTGTTCAAGCGATCAGTGAAGCAAACTTTATTGGAATTCTGGCTTGGGCGATTGGTTTAGGTCTTGCCTTGCGCCATAGTTCAGATACAACTAAGCAAGTATTGACGGATGTTGCTGATGCCGTGAATAAGATTATTCATACAGTCATTAGCTTTGCGCCTATCGGTATTTTTGGATTAGTTGCAGTAACTTTTGCAAGCGCAGGTTTCGCGACTTTAGCAAGTTACGCACATTTGCTCATGGTGTTAATCGGCACAATGCTGTTCGTTGCACTGGTGATCAACCCTATTTTAGTTGCAATCACTATGCGTGCAAATCCATATCCATTGGTATTTAAGTGCTTAAGAGAAAGCGGTATTACTGCATTCTTTACGCGTAGCTCAGCTGCGAATATTCCTGTGAACTTGGATCTTGCGCAACGCTTAGGTGTAAATGAAGCAACTGCTGGTGTATCTATTCCGCTTGGTGCAACCATTAATATGGCAGGTGCAGCAGTAACCATTACCGTATTAACTTTAGCTGCGGTAAATACCTTGGGTATTCACGTTGACCTAAGCACAATGTTGATTCTATCTATCGTAGCTGCGGTTTCTGCATGTGGTGCTTCAGGTGTTGCAGGCGGTTCATTATTGTTGATCCCTGTTGCATGTAGCTTGTTTGGTATATCATCAGAAGTAGCGATGCAGGTGGTTGCTATTGGTATGATTATTAGTGTGTTGCAAGACTCAACCGAGACTGCACTCAACTCATCAACCGATGTTTTATTCACCGCTGCAGTAGGTTTTAGAAACCGAGAAAATCAGTAGATTGCTATGCCATTACAACGTTTACCGAACTGGATTCAATTAGGTGCTTTCTTATTAGCCCTGAATGCAGGAATGGTAAACGTTCTTGGCTTAATCACTGTCCTACATCAGTCTGTCTCTCATATGACAGGCAATGTCAGTATGCTAGCGATGAGCTTAATTGACTGGCAACCAGAACACTTCATTTATCTCACACTTGTCATCTTCTGCTTCGTTGTAGGCTCCTTTTATAGTGGTCTAATTTTAGGAAACAGTCATGTGGCTTTTGGTCGTCATTACGGATTTCCTCTAAGTTTTGTTGCTGTTTTTCTCTTGCTTACTTGGCTACTTGTCCCTTATTTTCCGCGTTATAGCTTATTGTGGGCTTGTGCAGCAATGGGCATGCAAAATGCCATGGTCAGCCACTATAAAGGTGCAATCATCCGTACTACGCATTTGTCAGGTGTACTGACTGATATAGGTCTAGCCTTAGGCTACAAAGCTCGCGGACTAAAAGTAGATAATCGACGCATTTTTTTACATTTACTCATTTTTATTGGTTTTTTACTTGGCGGCATTGTTGCCAGTTTGCTTTATCCTTATTTAAAATTACATGCTTTTCTCGTTCCAGCAGCGCTTAGCTTTGTTATGTGCATGGCCTATTGGATCGTTTATTTTCGCTTCTCAAAGAACTCAAATTTGGATTAAATTATGGTTAAAAATGCACTTCAGGCTCAGCTATTAAAAGCAGGTTTAGTCGATAACAAGAAAGCGAAAAAATTGACTAAACAAGCTCAACATGAGCAACGTACTGGTAAGAATGATGATGCTGAAATTAAAGCAAAAATTGACCAAGCAAAACAAGAAAAACTTGCTAAAGATCAAGCATTAAACCAAGAAAAGCAAAACCTATTAGAAGAAAAGGCACTAAAAGCTTCAATCATTCAAATGATCAAACAACACAAGATCAAAGAAACTGAAGGTGATGTGGCTTATCAATTTATTGATGAAAATAAAATTAAAAAGGTATATTTATCACAGCAAGTTTACAACGCACTGGTATCAGGATCTTTGGTCATTGCCAAAGACCAAGAAAGCTATGCTTGCCTACCAAAAGCTTTAGCTGAACGCATCGATCAAAAAATGCAGGGTTTTATTCTTGTGAATAACAATACTGAAAATAATGACCAGACAACCGATGAAGAAGATCCATACGCAGCATATGTCATTCCAGATGATTTAATGTGGTAATCCCCGAACCAAAGAAATGTAAAAACACCTTACAAATCGTATATAAACTGTGATTAGATTATTATAGTTTCCCCCTAACACCTTACAATTCTCCTTCAAAGAATTTTAAGGTGTTTTAGTTTGGATTATTTAAAGTTTGTTAGTGAAATTCGAGGTGAGTTAAGCCATTATCCATGGCTCGAAATGCTATTAGCATTAGCCATGCTGATTTTCTTTGCTGCTTTAGCAAATTTTATCGCTAAGCGGATTATCGTGCGTGGAATTCGTCATTTAGTTACTAAACTTAAATCTCCAAACCAATCTATTTTTGCTCAACATAGCATTATTCGAAGATTTGCGAATATTGTCCCAGCGATTGTCATCATGAATGGTATAACCACCATTCCTCATTTACCCGCTAAAGTGATTTCATTTATACAAATGGGCGCTCAGGCATTTATTTTCCTTACGATTGCCCTAACGGTAAGTGAAGCACTGAACATCTTTAACTTAATCTATCAACGTAATCCTAAATCAAGAAATAAGCCCATTAAGGGATATCTACAACTCGTCAAATTAATCTTATTTGTCGTGTGTGGCCTAATGATTTTAGGAACGTTCCTGAAAAAAGATGTTTTCACACTGCTCGCTGGTTTTGGTGCGATGGCTGCAGTGTTAATGTTGGTTTTCCAAAATACGATTCTTTCTCTCGTAGCCAGTGTGCAAATTGCATCTTACGACATGGTTCGTATTGGTGACTGGATTGAAATGCCTTCGCTTAATGCGGATGGCGATGTCATTGATATGTCATTACATACTGTGACAGTTCAGAACTTCGATAAGACCTATACGACTATTCCAACCAATAAACTTGTTACTGATACCTTTAAAAACTGGCGTGGTATGAGTAATGCAGGTTGTCGTCGTATGAAACGCTCTTTATTCATTGACCAAAGCAGCGTGCACTTTATGACAGATGAGGAACAGCAAAAGCTCAAAGACTTCTTGTTGTTAGACCAATATTTAGATGCTAAACAATCTGAAATTGATGAATTCAACAAACAACTGAGTAATCAATCACGTTATAACAAACGTCGTTTAACGAATCTTGGTACGTTTAGAGCCTATGTAGAATTTTATTTACGTCAACATAAAGGCATTGCTCAAAATCAAACGATTCTAGTTCGCCAAATGCAGCCAACCAGTGAAGGTTTACCTTTAGAAATCTATGCATTTACCAATACTATTGCATGGGCTTCTTATGAAGCGATTCAGTCAGATATTTTTGACCATCTAATTGCAATCGTTCCTGAATTTGGGTTACGAGTTTATCAAGCCCCTTCTGGTTATGACTTTCAAGTGATGACAACAGAACAGAAAGAGCATGCATAACGTTTAAATTAATGAGAATCTGCTTTTTAGCAGATTCTCTTTTAACGGTGCTGAAAACTAATCACAAAGAATATTTAATTTCTGAGAATAGTAATCCGTAGAGAGTTTTAGATCAGACATCAATTTTTCTTTTGTATAGTCCTTCGGTGCTAACTTAAGTAAAGCGGGTACATATTGAGACTCATACAATTCAGGATAGTCCTTACAAAGTACGCGTGTTTGCTCTTCTTTCGGTGTGTCAGGATTGTCTAATGTATCCATATACGCTGAAATTTTGTTATCAACAACCTCAAAACTTTCCTGAGCTTTATCGCTTTTAACTTCAGGCTGTTTATTACAACCAACAAATAACATTGACATAAAGCCGATCAAAAAAATTCTTTTCATAAGTACATACTTTACTGAAGCTTTTCATAAAAATTAAAACCAATTTATACTGCAAAAACAGCAAAGGCTATGGTTTTCCTGTGGGCTTTATCCATTTTCTATAAGTAAATTTCGGGTGGATAAGGCGTATCATCTGTAATTGCTGTATACGGCGTATTTCCAACATAAAAAGTATTCGGTAATTGAGCTGCGTCAATCACGATGGAGTCAGCCATAACTTGCGGATATGCCCAAATAAATTGCTTCATTAATCCCAACGAATCGTTATTACTCATATCACCAAAGACTCGCTGCCAAATCGGTGTTCGATATGGTTTCGTTTTATCAAAACCGTAGACATGAGCAATCGTTTCATCAGGAACAAAACCAGCCAAATAAGCCACTTTATTTTCAGGATAATTCAGATCTTGAGTTGGTATCGTAGAAACTGCCTGATAGGCTGTATTTAATCTAGCTTCTAATATCCAGTCATAAGCTTCGGTCATAATAAAATCAAAGTTTGGATAACTATAATGTTCACTTGGATAATTAATATCTGTGACAAGCGTTTCTATTTCCGTCCGAATGGTAGGGAAAAAGATCAATGGACATACTTGAGCCGATGGATACTGTGCTTTAACAGTGCTACGAATATCACGACAGGTCTGTCCTAATTTATTTCGCAACCATGCCTTGAATTCATCATATGGCGTGCCTGTTTTTTTCATTGCCTCATAAATTGTTCCCAGATCAGGTGCATACAAGCCCGTATCTGCATTAAAGGCAAGTTTAGTCGGATAATCATAGATACAAGGCAAATTGCTACCTTGGTTATACCACCACCACGGTTCTCCTATTTGCATAAATACATCACATCCACCTATATTCATCATATCTGCGAACTCAACAAATACCTTGTTTAGATACGCCAATGCACTTTGATCCGACATGCTGAAAAAATAACTCGGAGGCTCGTAACCTGTTTTCCCTAAATTATTATTCCAATCACGCTGCGCCCAAAATTCATTAGCAGCTAATGAATACATTTCAAAACTGACACCAAATATGGGCTGCATTCCAACATTATGCAGCGCTTCTGCAAAATGCTCATGCCATTTACGGGCACATGGATTGACTACATTTTCATTGGTTGTCAACGTATCTGGAATTTGCCACTTGCCAATTTCACTTTGCCATGACATCTCAGGATATTTAGACATTCCACAGTAATGATTAACAAAGCCCTGATAGCCCAATGCGTCCATATTACTAACGATACGCTTAGGGTTTAAATCATAGTGATCATCGTAACTGCTACAAATTCCATAATCATGAGGTGCTATAGAAACTCGCTTTAAAACAAGTTTTGCATTCGTTCCAGTGGTTACAGAATTAGTGATACGAATATATCCATCTTCTGTTTGCGCTAACGGAATTGTTGAATGTCCGTTATAACTGGTTGTAAATCCTGAAAATGAAATCCGCTGAATATTGCTGACAGGAAAGCTATCCGTGGCTGAAAACCCAGCTTTTACTGAATCCCAATCAATTTGAATATGCGCTGTTCTTGAGCTTGGCTGATTAGCATAATTAAACAACACGACGTAAGCGACTTTAGTCTCGTCATTTTCAGTATATTGAATCGTTAATGTAGGCGTAAGTGTTTCATTATTTAATACAGGCATAGAAGGTGATAACTCAATATCAAAATCCCAAACCATCCCTGAATAATCACATTTCGTCTCATAAGCTAAAAACTGATGATCTTTACTGTCATGAGAATCCCAACTAACTCCGACGAGGTCAGTCGTTGCCCGTGAACGAAAGGATACCTCAAAACCATTTTCATAATCAGTGATTGCAAATGACATTGTTTGTGGGCCATCAACACGCCAATACATCGGGCTAAATCGATCAATGATCATGTCCTCAACTAAAAATGACGGCGTAGCATCATTTATAAGAGTTTCATTTTTCTTACTATTTTCTGTCATTTATTTATTCTCAAGTCATCAATATAAAGCACCATCATAAATTTTATTTTTCACGTAATTGTTAAGATAGATAAGCTTTTGAGTAAACTTAGGTATTTAAAATATATTTGAGTCTTATGCTTTTCAGAATTCTTTTGAGTTTCAAAACACTTACAACCGTTTGATTGTCATTTACTTATCAATGCAACACAATGATTTAATATAACGACTAAAACCAGAACAGCATAAATGAGGAAATCGGTCATGTTTTATCAAAAATACATTATTCCGCTGTTTGTATTCTCCTCAGTTTTCATCGCTGTGTCTGGATGTAGTGAAGAAATATATCAAAAGCCCCCGCTATCAACATTCAAGAATAATGAGACGAAAATTCCTTATCCACAAATAGACCAAGACTTGGGTGAGAAATTACAACCGAATGAAGCACTATTAGCACAAGAAATTTCAAAGACCATCGAGCAAACCATACGTACGCAGTATCAAAATGGTCATGCCCTACGTGATGCTCACCCCAAAGCACATGGCTGTGTGCAAGCTGAATTTCATATCTTAAATGACATTCCCAAGCAACTTGCCCAAGGCGTGTTCATACCAAACAAGACCTATCAAGCTTGGATTAGATTTTCCAATGCATCAAGTGATGCGACCCAAGCAGATAACAAAAAAGATGCTCGTGGCATAGCGATTAAAATTTTAGGCGTAGCTGGAAAGAAAATTCTGGAATCTGATCCTCAAGCAACAACTCAGGATTTTATTATGATTAATCATCCTGTTTTCTTCGTAAATGATGCCAAAAGATATTTGAGTTTTACCAAACACATTAGCGGAGATCATTTTACCGACAAAATTCAAGTTCCATTTGCACTCGGTATAAAAGGTACGATCAATGCTTTAGGTGCTCGTAACTCATTAATTGCAAATCCAATCCAAGCACGTTATTGGTCAATGGTCCCCTACCAACTTGGTATCGGTGAAAACCGACAAGCAGTAAAATACTCTGTGAGAGCATGTCAGCCTCAAAACGCAATTATTCCTAAAAATGCTGAACCAAATTTTCTAAGAAGCGCTTTGAAGAATACATTAGCTCATCAAGATGCTTGTATGGAGTTCCTCATTCAACCAAGAACATCCAACAAAATGCTTATTGAAGACTCAATGACAGAATGGAAAGAATCTGAAGCGCCTTTTTATCGCATCGCAACAATTCACATTCCACAACAAAACTTTGATACAGCAAAGCAAAATGAGTTCTGTGAAAATCTTTCATTTACACCATGGCACGCCTTACCCGAACACAGACCGCTTGGTGCGATCAATAGATTAAGAAAAGTGATTTATGAAGATATCAGTAGAGTCCGTCATGAAATGAATACAGCACCACGACAAGAACCGAATTAATTAGATATTTAGCTTGTATGAGAAAATGAAGCTCTTAGTTACGAGCTTCATTTGTAGTCAACAGCTTACTGAACATTGAGTTCTGTATCTTTCGCAACAATCACGGAAGCGACCATTGGAACACCTAGAATGATTGGAACAACAATGATCCATAGGTCAGTTGTAAGTTTACTTGAGAAAAAGAAGTGGATGACGATTGCAGCTAAGGCCAACACGGAAAATAAAACAGCCATGAATCGAATTGCAAACTTGAGAAGCATTTTTTGATCCTATGAAATTGTTGTTAGCTTAAATTATATGCCTCTTTATCATGCAATAACATTACAAATTTTAAGGGATTTATCACTTTTTAAATATGTGTGATTGAAGCCTTACTCTCGATAAAAAATATTTAGATCTTTAATTAACTGATGCTTGGAAAACTCATCATAGATGTTTAATTTTAAAGAATTTATATAATTCTCTACAAAAATCATCCTATTGATTTCAGTATTTAATAAATTCTTTTCCATCAAAAATTTTTGATAGGCTGAAATTAAATAGTTTAAACGAAAACCTATACTTCGCTTCTTACGACTTTCCGAAATTTTATTTCCCATCTCTATAATCCCTCCAAAAATATGAGGACTTACATCTTATTCATTAAATTTTTCTTCATTAATTGAAAAATATAGCTTTAATATGACAGTTTTATGACAGAATTTTAATAATTCTTTCATAAATTCATGTAGATAAGTTAATTAACTTGTATTATTATTTCATAAATTCTTAAAAGTGATGCATTCATAGCATGAACGATACTAGTCTTTTAAACGAATTAAATTTAATGATTGATCATTATGTTTCTCGAAATGGCTCTAAACCAAGTCGAGTAATTCTGGGGTACAAAGCATATTCAACACTTATGAATGACCGAGAATTTGCGAAAGAGGTTACTAATTCAGCACTAGATCCCAATAAGCGCAAATATAGAAAACTTAAAATTAAGGTGACTAAAGACGATTATCAGCTTGAATTAGAATAAAAGATTTAAAAGAAAGCTCTCAAAAGAGAGCTTTTTTATTTTCAGTGTAAAATATTAATATAACAAAATTTAGGATTTAATTGGATTTAAGTAAAATAAAATCAATATCTTATAAAGTTACTTATTGTTCACATCAATTTTAAATACCTTTCCATTACACACCCAAACCGTATAAGTTTGCATATCGATATCATAAATATATTCAGTTGCCGCACAAGAGCGACGCCCTTCTCTGTGAATGAAATATCTCGGCGAAGATCTTCCCATTTTTCTCAATAAATCACTCTCATTATCACCAACAACCACAAGCTCATATGAAGAACGTATTGAATTCGTTTCTCTTGCAAAAGCATATTCTGTTAATAGAAGTGATGTAACTAATAATATTATATATTTCATTTAGTGTGCCTTTTATTATTCATCCTCATAATTTACCAAATGGTAAAAATAAAATCATTAAAATAAAATTTTAAAGACTTTTAACTTTATACATGAGGGATAACTCCATTTAGCCCTCAAAGGATAATAATTTGAAAAACTATAGTCCAAATCGATTTAATAGAATCAAAAATCAACTTTGTATTGATAATTAAGATTAGAATTTTCGGGTATATTGTGAATATCTTGATCAGTCACAACACCGTGTTCAGGCATTTTAAAAGTATTAATTGCCTGATTCTTAGGAACAATCGGCGGTTTCATAGAATTCTCATAATTCATAGAAGAACAACCAACTAAGCTTGTTGCAAATACACACCCCATAAATAACTTCATCATTACCGCCTCTAAATACCATAAAAATCACATAATTTAGCAAGTAGTTTTCCGAATGTCTCATTCCAAATATTTATAGATAGTTGTAGTGATCTTGTAAGGTTCGGGCAGTTATTACGCTTAAAAATATACAAATCATTGTTTTATCTATATAACTAGATGTGAACTTTAAAATGAGTGCATCAATGATGAAGCCAGTAAGGCTTTTATACGTAAGTAAAATTAAGAATATTGACACAAATCTAAAGACAAATTTGATTGAAATCCTAGATGAAGCAGTAGATTTTAATTATCGTAATGATGTTACTGGTGTTTTATATTATGGCCATGGATATTTTGTACAATGTCTTGAGGGTCAAAAAGATACCATCGATGACTTGTTCTATACAAAGATTGTCAAAGATGACCGACATGTTAATTGTGAAATTCTCTACTATGCTGAATGTGACGATAATTTATTCTCACAATGGTCTATGAAATTTTCGCCAGTAAATCAAAATATTACTGATTTTTTTATGAAATATCATCTAGAAGAATTCAATCCCTATTTGCTGACTGCTGAAACGACTGAAAACTTTATCTCAGTATTGGCGGGTGAGCCAGAACTTGATGTAAATAGTTATGTAGCTTAATTTCTGTATAGATCAATAGAGTTGACTCATACGCTTCAGAACAATTGGAGCTCACTGAATGATAAAATACTTTAGTGAGTTCTAGATTGATGATTCTCTTAAATTAAATTTCGTGAATTTGTTTAACTACTTTTTAGAAACGCTGAATTCATTATAAAAAAGACTTTATTCAATCTCATCACTTGATAAATCAGCTCATTAATTTTTCCATTTAGTAAAAATAATATTTACTCATTTGCTTTTCTCGTTACTCCTACCCATTTTCTGATATGCTACTGAAGCTAGGCGAATCGATACTTTATAATTAGAGGAAACAAGCATGTTGCAGTGGTTTGAAAAACTAGTCGACCCATACCCCACCAAAGACTTAAACAAACCATTACCAACCACATTTTTTGCATTTGTTTGGCAAGCAACAAAAGGCATTCGTCCATATCTCTTTATCTTAATTGCGTGTACCGCAGCAGCAGCAAGCTTTGAAGCATTATTCTTTTCTTATATTGGTAAATTAGTAGATTGGCTCACTCAAAGCCAACCGAGTACCTTTTTAGAGAACAATAAGCAAAATATCACGATTCTGATTAGCATTCTTTTCGCCAATATTTTCTTTGTTAGTTTGCAATCTGTCGTTAAACACCAAGTTTTATTTAGTAATTTTCCAATGCGAATGCGTTGGCGCTTTCACAATCTATTGCTTCAACAAAGCTTAGACTTTTTCCATACTGATTTCGCAGGTCGACTTTCAGCGAAAGTCATGCAAACTGCTTTGGCAGTACGTGAGTTTTGGATGATTCTCGGCGATATGTTGGTTTATGTGCTGATCTATTTCATCACGATTAGCTTAGTACTTGGATCAATCTCGCCTATTTTAATTGTGCCACTGATTTTATGGTTGGTTATTTTCATCATCATCGCGACGTATTTCATTCCTCGACTGGGCAAAATTTCTCAAGAACAAGCGGATGCGCGTGCAATCATGACAGGGCGCGTGACAGATGCTTATACCAATATTCAAACCGTAAAATTGTTTGCTCATGCTGGTCGTGAAAGCCAATACGCCAAAGAGTCTATGAAAGAGTTCATGCTCACTGTTTATAAGCAAATGCGTTTAGGTGTCAAATACGAAATCAGTATTCGCTTCCTCAGTGCTTTTTTATACATAGGTGTGATTGGTACTTCTGTTTGGTTGTGGACACAAGGACAAGCTGCTATTGGCGTTATTGCAGCAACAACGGCGATGGTTTTAAAGTTGGATAGTATGGCTGAGTTTTTAATGTGGCATGTCACCATGCTGTTTGAAAATGTCGGTACGATTCAAGATGGAATGAAAACTTTAGGCAAGCCCGTTCAAATTCAAGATAAAGAAGATGCAACGGAACTTACAGTTCAAAAAGGTGAAATCCGTTTTGAAAATGTCAGCTTTGCCTATAATCAAAAAAATGTCATTGATCATTTTAATCTCACGATTAAACCAGGTGAAAAAATTGGTATTGTCGGTCGTTCTGGTGCTGGCAAATCAACACTAATCCAATTGCTCCTACACTTCTATGATGTGAACCAAGGTCGTATTTTGATTGATGGTCAAAGTATTCATGAAGTCACTCAAGACAGCTTACGTGCCAATATTGCATTGGTAACTCAAGACACTTCTCTACTACATCGTACTGTTGCGGAAAACATTAAATATGGTCGTCCAAATGCGACAGAAGCAGAAGTTGAGCTCGCAGTTAGAAAGGCAAAAGCCGAAGAGTTTATTCCACAGTTAACCGATCAAAAAGGTCGTGTTGGCTATGATGCTTATGTGGGTGAGCGCGGTGTAAAACTGTCAGGTGGACAACGTCAGCGTATTGCAATATCACGCGTTTTCTTAAAAGATGCACCGATTCTTATTTTAGATGAAGCAACCAGTGCCCTTGACTCAGAAGTCGAAGCTGCGATTCAAAGCAGTTTAAATGACTTGATGGTTGGCAAAACAGTCATTGCAATTGCACACCGTTTATCTACTATTGCTCAAATGGATCGTCTCATCGTACTTGATCAAGGCAGAATTGCTGAACAAGGCACACATGAGGAATTGATCGCTAATGATGGCTTGTATGCTCAACTTTGGAAACGACAAACAGGTGGTTTCTTGGTTGAACAACGAGTGACTCAGGAAACAGAATAATGTTGTATTTAGAAGACTTAAGTGTTGGAGATCATTTCATAAGCCGTGAATATGAAATGACGCTTGAAGAAGTGAAACAATTTGCCAGTCAATATGACCCTCAACCCTTCCATTTAGATGAAGAGGCTGCTGCTGAACATCCAATTTTCCAAGGATTAGCAGCAAGTGGATGGCACACATCAGCCGTGACTATGCGTCTGTGGACTGAATGCTTTCCAATTGCGGGCGGGTTGCTCGGCTCCGAGTCTAGTTTAAGATGGCCTCGCCCAACGCGTGTTGGCGATAAAATTCATGTAGAAGTTGAAATTACTGCAATTGTGCCGTCTAAAACCAAAACTGACCGTGGTATTGTCAGCTACGTTACTCAAGCTTTGAACCAACATGGTGATGTGCTATTAATATCTACAACTAAAATCATGGTCTTTAGAAAACCAACTTAATTTTTGAACATGAGGTGACTCTCTTGTCCAACAATTTTTATGATTGATTATTTTATTTCATGTAAAGATGTTCAAAACCTAAATGATTAAAGATATTAGCAAAAATTGATGAGCGCCACGGAAAGCACATGAAAACGACCTCAACTCGTCAAGATCAAGGAATACCAGGCGTCTATGGCTTATTGTTATTAGATGTTGTTTCTCGTTGGGGATATAACGATGAAACTTTATTCGCTCCTTTTCATTTAACAAGCGAACAACTGGCTGATCCAAATTTTCGCATACCGACACCAGTTGCGAATGAACTCGTAAAACACTCTTTACGCCTTACAGGTGAAAGTACACTTGGATTTCATTTAGGTACGCAAATGCGTATCTCAATCCATGGCTTTATTGGCTATGCCATCATGACTGCTCACGACATTACTGATGCAATCGCGTTGGCGAGTCGCTTTATTCAATTACGATTACCCTTTTTACAACTTTATTTTTCTACTTTTGGTCCTAAAGCTACTTTACAGCTTCAATGTGATATCGATGTTGAACCATTACGCACTGAGATTATTCTAGGTTTGACGATTGGCATCATGACGATGGCAAAAGCTTTAACGGGTATTGAAGATCTTAATGGTGAAGTTGATTTAGATTTTCCCGAACCTCAAGGTTTTGATAAGTATAAAGATAAGTTAACGAGCACTGTTCGTTTTAACCAACCACACTTAATTTCTAGCTTTGATAAAAAATATCTTGGCTTAAAAATGGTCAATGCTGATCCAATTGCAAGCCAAATTGCGATCAACCAATGTGAAACTGAATTGTCAGCTTTAGGTGAACGTCGTCGTTTAGCTATGCGTGTTCGTGATATTTTAACCAACTCAGAACAACATTACTTAAGCATTGAAAGTGTTGCAGAACGACTGCATATGTCTGATAGAACCCTCAAGCGACAGTTAGCCGCTGAAGGAACATCATTTTCAACACTCGTTGATGAAGTTCGTTACCGTCATGCAACGTCTTTACTGTCACGTACAGATTACAGTTTAGAACAGATTGCTGATGAATTAGGCTATTCAGATGTAGCCAATTTTAGCCGTGCGTTTAAACGCTGGAGTGGTCGTAGCCCGAGTAACTGGCGTAAAGATCCATATTTATAAAGTTAGAATTTGTTGGGTGACTTCAAGAATGACTCAACAATCTCTAAAAGTACTTATTTTATAAATGCTTTTGCTTTTGTTTTGATTAAAAAACATGTATAAAGCCACAAAAATGATGAGACAAATTGTTAAGGAGTTGTCATGAATCATCCAGCTGATTTGAAATATGCGCGTACGCATGAATGGGTAAGAATTGAAGGTAATTTGGTTGTTACAGGAATTAGCGACCACGCGCAAGAAGAGCTAGGTGATCTAGTTTATGTTGAAGCTCCAGAAGTTGGCAGCCATGTTACGGCAACTGAACAAGCTGGTATTGTTGAATCAGTGAAGACTGCTTCTGATATTCACGCACCTGTTTCAGGTACAGTGGTCGAAGTAAATACTGATCTTGAAGACGATCCTGATTTTGTAAATGAAGAGCCTTACGGTAAAGGCTGGATTTATAAAATTAAACCAGACAATATCGCAGATGTTGAAAAATTACTTTCTAACAACGAATACGAATCAGGTTTATAATTTTTATAAATTAAAAAAGCCTAGTCATTGAACTAGGCTTTTTTAATGACATGAGTTATCTATGCAACGTAATCGACTGGATAGCCGTCAACTTCAGAAACTAGATTTTCAAAAGAGAAAATCTCATCAAGCTGTTCTTGCGTCAATAACTCACGCTCCAATACAACTTCTTGGATGGTTTTATTTTCAGCGATACATTGCTTACCTATCTCATCACACAAAGCATGACCCAATAAAGGATCAAGTAAGGTAATAATCCCGACACTACGCATCACTGCATCATGACATGCTTGTTCATGTGCCTTGATACCGCCTACACATTTTTCATCTAGACTTTGAATCGCATGTGTCAGTAGCTCAATTGATTCATTCAATGAAATCGCAATCACTGGTTCCATCACGTTTAACTGTAATTGACCTGCTTCAGCAGCAAAAGTAATGGTTAAATCATTACCAATCACTTTAAATGCAATTTGGTTTACCACTTCAGGAATAACTGGGTTTACTTTTGCTGGCATGATTGAAGAACCAGCTTGTAATTCTGGCAATTGAATTTCACCCAAACCAGTACGAGGGCCTGAACTTAATAACCGTAAATCATTACTGATTTTTGAAAGCTTACACGCCAAACGCTTTAATGCACTTGATAAAATAATGAAAACACCACAGTCACTGGTTGCCTCAACATAATCTTCAGCACCAACCAGTTTTAAACCCGTAATATCTTTTAGACAGGTTACGACTTTTGCTGCATAGCCTTTCGGCGTATTTACACCAGTACCAATTGCCGTTGCACCTAAGTTCACTTCGAGCAACAATTCGCGAGTACGCTTAATTAAACGAACATCTTCTTTTAATAAGGTTGCGAATGCATGGAATTCTTGCCCAAGTGTCATCGGCACAGCATCTTGCAGTTGCGTACGCCCCATTTTTAAAACATAACGGAACTCAATCGCTTTATTTTCAAATGAAGTAATTAATTTATCCATCTGTGTAAATAAAGCATCCAAAGAGCAATACGTTGATAATCGGATCGCTGTTGGATAGACATCATTAGTAGATTGGGATTTATTGACGTGATCGTTCGGATGAATCACATCATATTTACCTTTTTGATGACCCAATGATTCTAATGCGATATTTGCAATGACTTCATTGGTGTTCATATTGATGGAAGTTCCTGCACCGCCTTGATAAATATCAATTGGGAAAGAATCTTGCCATTTTTCAGTTTCATTGATTAAAGCATCACATCCATGCTGGATTGCAATACTTTGAGTTTCAGTCAGTTTTCCAAAACTTAGGTTCGCTTGAGCTGAAGCCTTTTTTACCTGTGCTAGCGCACGAATAAAATAGCCATTTTGTCCAACTTTTTGCGAAGATATTTTAAAATTCTCTATTGCACGTAAAGTATGAATTCCATAATAACAATCAGCAGGAACTTCTTTCGCGCCAAGCAAGTCATGCTCTATTCTTATAGTTGCCGTTTGAACCGTATTCACTTTCCATTTCTCTCAGACGATGCACCTTATTGGTGCGAGACATTAATATGGAAGATTTAGAGTAAATATTCATTAGCAAAATTGCTTAACATTACGTATTTTTTATAATGAAATTTCTCTGCTTTGTTGTGAATGTAACATCATGTTTCATTCATTTTGCCTGCTTTTCACACCCATATCGCTTTTTTTTGGCTTGGAGAATATACTTTTGTAACTAACGAAAACGTTGTACCGTTTTTTTGAGCTAAAATTTCATTTTTTTATGCAAGAAAAAATGCATTTTTTCAGATTAAAAAACGAATATTCATACACTTATTTTAAATTACACAAACAATACACAAAATATACACAAAGTTAACAGTATTTCAAAAAACAAACGTGCTTGAATCTGTGACCTTATCAATCCAAGGAATAGTGGATCATTTTTTTGACTATTCGGATGTGATTGCAAATTATGGATATGTAAGGACAGGCATCCATTATGAATTTTTCTAATCCCACAGTTGTTGTATTCGTGGTATACATCGCTGCCATGCTCGGCATCGGTCTATACGCCTATTTTTCCACCAAAAATCTTGATGATTATATTCTTGGAGGCCGAAGTTTAGGCAGTTTTGTTACCGCTTTATCTGCTGGTGCATCGGATATGAGTGGTTGGTTGCTCATGGGCTTACCAGGCGCAATTTACCTAACTGGTTTATCAGAATCGTGGATTGCAATCGGTTTGATCATTGGTGCATGGCTTAACTGGTATTTGGTTGCAGGTCGTTTACGTGTGCATACCGAAGTACAAAACAATGCCCTCACCCTGCCTGATTATTTTACTGGTCGTTTTGATGATCAGAAAAAAATCTTACGCGTCACATCTGCATTGATTATTCTGATCTTTTTTGCAATTTATTGTGCTTCAGGTATGGTTGCTGGTGCTCGATTATTTGAAACGCTATTCCACTTACCGTATCAAACTGCGCTTATGTTAGGTGCTTTTGCAACGATTGGTTATGTGTGTATCGGTGGTTTCTTAGCAATCAGCTGGACAGATACTTTCCAAGCAGGCTTAATGATTTTCGCATTATTGCTTCTCCCTATCGTGACGTACATGTCATTGGGAATTGGTGCGGAAGAGTTTACAGCGATTGTAGAAAGTGCACGCCCACATGCTTATAATTTTGTTTCGAATTTAAGCTTTGTTGCGATTCTATCAGCGGCGGCTTGGGGCTTGGGCTATTTTGGTCAACCTCATATTCTAGTTCGCTTTATGGCTGCTGATTCTGTTAAATCAATTCCTGCTGCCCGCCGCATTGGTATGACTTGGATGGTCCTATGCTTGATTGGTGCAGTTGGTTCTGGTTTCGTCGGTATCGCATACTTCCAACAACATCCTGAGTTTGCCGCTGCTGTTAGTGCTAACCCTGAAACTGTGTTCATGGAACTCACCAAAATTTTGTTCAACCCTTGGGTTGTTGGTGTGATCCTTGCTGCAATTTTATCTGCTGTGATGAGTACGTTGAGCTGTCAGCTTCTTGTCTGCTCTAGTGCGTTGACGGAAGATTTGTACAAAGGCCTTTTCCGTAAAAATGCATCTCAAAAAGAGTTGGTTTGGATCGGTCGTGCAATGGTACTTGCTGTTGCATTGCTTGCGCTCTCTTTAGCTCAAAACCCAGACAGTAAAGTACTTGGTTTGGTTGCTTATGCATGGGCTGGTTTCGGTGCTGCTTTTGGTCCATTGATTATTCTTTCATTGTTCTGGAAGCGTATGACGCTAAACGGCGCATTGGTAGGTATGATCGTTGGTGCTGTTACGGTAATCGTATGGAAGAACTTCTTCGGCGATACTGGTATTTACGAAATCATTCCAGGCTTCGTTCTCGCTTTAATCAGCATCGTTGTGGTGAGCTTAGTTGGTAAAGCGCCAAACGCGACTGTGACAAGCCGCTTTGAACAAGCTGATGAAATCTATACACGCGAAATGAAATAATTCATTGAGAAATTTAAGGGGCTTTAGAGCCCCTTTTTTTATTTAAAATTTTGAACGTGATTTAATTTTTATTTTCGAGCTATCTTTGACCACCTGCATCACAGGATAACTCCGAGTCTCTTTTACCCCCGGCAACTGCCATAAGATCTGCCCTGCAATACGACGGAACTCCTCCATCCCTCCGCTACGCAGCTTGATTAAAAAATCAAAGCCACCACTCACCATATGACATTCAACAATCTCAGGATATTGCGTTACAGCGTCGATGAAATCATCCAAAACGTGCGGCGTGGTTTTATCAAGCAACACTTCTACAAACACGAGAAAGTTCGCATTGAGCTTGTTTGGATTGAGTTTTGCCTCATACCCCAAGATGAATTCGTCTTTCGTTAACTTCTGCACACGCGCCATTACAGCTGTGGGTGAAAGATTCACAAGTTCGGCTAATTTACTGTTAGAAATTCTCCCATCTGTTTGAAGAATATCCAAAATTTTCAGATCCGTCCGATCTAAGGTATAAATAGGGCTATTCAACTGAATTTTCCTCTAAAAAATGGGTAAAATATAGTGAGTTACTCGGGTTTTATTCTGTAATCATAAATTATCTAAACCTCTCTACTCAATATGTACTAGAGATTGTTATTGGAATTTAGTATGAATACTTTGGATATCCCCGCACAAATGGACACGGCTCACAACAATGGTGGTTATATCACCGAATTTAAAGAAAAAAGTGAGCTTGAGCAACGCATTAATACTGCTTGGCGACGTGCAGAGCCAGAAGCCGTAGCAGAACTTGCTGAAGCAGCTAATATTTCTCCTGATCTTGATCAAAAAATTTATGAATTGGCTTTTGACCTTGCCCATAACTTACGTGAGCGTAAAAGCTCAGCGGGTAAAGCAGGCATCGTTCAAGGCTTACTACAAGAGTTCTCACTTTCTTCACAGGAAGGTGTTGCGCTTATGTGTTTGGCTGAAGCATTACTTCGTATTCCAGACACGGCAACACGCGATTTACTCATTCGTGACAAAATCAACCAAGGTAACTGGAAAGAACACGTTGGCCAAAGTAGCCTCATGTTCGTCAATGCTGCTGCTTGGGGCTTAATGCTTACTGGCAAGTTAATGGAAACGCCTAAGCAAACCAGTTTATCAAGCGTATTGACAGGTCTTCTCGCACGCAGTGGTCGCGGCATCATTCGTAAAGCCGTTGATGTAGCTATGCGTATGATGGGTGAACAATTCGTTACTGGCGAAACCATCGAAGAAGCACTTGAACATGCTAAACCACTTGAGCACAAAGGCTTCCGCTACTCGTATGATATGCTTGGTGAAGCTGCGCTGACTGACCATGATGCTGAGCGTTATTATAACGACTACACTCAAGCCATTCATGCGATTGGTAAAGCATCTAATGGTCGTGGTGTTTACGAAGGCCCAGGTATTTCAATCAAACTTTCTGCGTTGCACCCACGTTACCAACGTGCGCAAATTGATCGTGTTCACAACGAACTTTATAACAAAGTTTATGAACTAGCGTGTTTAGCTAAACACTATGACATCGGTTTAAATATCGATGCAGAAGAGTCAGAACGTCTCGAAATTTCTTTAGTGCTACTTGAGCGTCTTTGCTTTGAGCCAAAACTTGCTGACTGGAAAGGTATCGGCTTCGTTATTCAAGCTTACCAAAAACGCTGCTTCTTCGTTGTAGATTACATCGTTGATCTTGCGAAACGTAGTAACAAACGTTTAATGATCCGTTTGGTGAAAGGTGCATACTGGGATAGCGAAATCAAGAAAGCGCAAATCGACGGTATGACAGACTACCCTGTGTTTACTCGTAAAGTTCACACGGACTTGTCTTACATTGCTTGCGCGAAAAAATTACTTGCTGCGCCTGATCAAGTGTATCCGCAATTCGCAACACATAACGCTCAATCGCTTGCAACGATTTACAACCTTGCTGATCCAAGTAAATATTACCCAGGTCAATATGAGTTCCAATGCTTACACGGTATGGGTGAGCCATTGTATGAACAAGTTGTAGGTTCAAAAGAAGATAAAAAATTGGGGATTCCTTGCCGCGTCTACGCGCCTGTAGGTAACCATGAAACCTTATTGGCTTATCTTGTTCGCCGTTTACTTGAAAATGGTGCGAATACATCATTCGTAAACCGTATTGCAGATAAGACTTTGAAGGTTGAAGATCTAATTCAATCTCCAATCAAAGATATTCAAACTGCTGCGAAAGATGAAGGTCAGCTCGGATTAAAACATCCTGCAATTCCTCTTCCGCACAACTTATATCCATTACGTCCAAACTCAAATGGCTTTGATCTAAACAATGATCAACCATTAACAGATTTAGACAAAACGGCTCAACAATTACGTAACCGTGTTTGGAACAGCGCGCCTTTACTTGGCTTCGAATCTACAGTTCATCCAGAAAGTAATGCTCTTGCAATTACAAACCCTGCACAAAACAGTGAAATCGTGGGTTATGTCAATGAAGCAACAAGTGCTGACGTACAACTTGCATTAGAAGCAGCGGTACAAGCGCAACAAACTTGGGCGATGACAGACAAATTCGAACGTGCCGCTTGTTTAAAACGCGCTGCTGATTTGATGGAATCTCGTATTCAAGAACTTATGGTTTTACTTTGCCGTGAAAGCGGTAAAACCTATGCCAATGCGATTGCAGAAGTTCGTGAAGCTGTTGACTTCTTACGTTACTACGCAACACAAATTGAAAACTTACCAGCAAATGCACAAGTTAAGCCATTGGGTACAGTGTTATGTATCAGTCCATGGAACTTCCCTCTTGCGATTTTCTCTGGTCAGATTGCAGCAGCGTTAGTAAGCGGTAACTGTGTTATTGCAAAACCAGCTGAGCAAACACCACTTATCGCAGCTCAAGCAGTACAAATGCTTTGGGAAGCAGGTGTTCCACATGGTGCAGTACAACTTCTACCGGGTCGTGGTGAAACAGTTGGTGCTCAACTAAGCCAAGATGATCGTATTCAAGGCATTATGTTTACTGGTTCTACAGAAGTTGCAAAAATCTTGCAAAAAACTGTAGCAAAACGCTTATCACCAAATGGTCAACCAATTCCGTTAATTGCGGAAACGGGTGGTCAAAACGCTATGATCGTTGACTCATCAGCTTTAACCGAACAAGTTGTATTAGACGTTGTAAGCTCAGCATTTGATAGTGCTGGTCAACGTTGTTCTGCACTTCGTATTTTATGTGTACAACAAGACAGTGCAGCGACAGTCGTTAAGATGTTGAAAGGTGCAATGCAGCAATTGATCGTTGGCAATCCAGCAATCTTAAAAACTGATATTGGTCCTGTTATCGATCAAGAAGCAAAACAGACGATTGATAATCATATTCAAAAGATGAAATCTAAGGGCTACCCTGTTCATCAATTGATGTTCAATGATGCTGCAAGCCAACAAGCACTTGCACAAGGTACTTTCGTTCCGCCTACAGCGATTGAACTTCCAAACCTTGATGACCTTGAACGTGAAGTATTCGGTCCTGTGTTGCACATCATCACGTATAAATACGGTGAACTTGAGCAGTTAATCGACCGCATCAATGCCAAAGGTTATGGCTTAACAATGGGTCTTCATACTCGTATTGATGAAACGATTAATACAGTCATTCAACGTGCAGAAGTGGGTAACTTGTATATTAACCGCAACATCGTTGGTGCAGTTGTTGGTGTACAACCATTTGGTGGTGAAGGCTTATCTGGTACTGGTCCAAAAGCGGGTGGTCCACTTTATATGTACCGTTTGATGGAACATTGTTCTGAAAAAGTTTTAGCAACACCGTTTGCTGTTAAATCTGAACTTTCTCAGTTTGATGCAGTCTCAAATGATGCATATCAAAACTTGTTAACTTGGGCGCAAAAACATATGGCTCAAGCAATTCCAGAAACTCCAGCATTCGGTGTTGGTAAATTCTACGAGTTGCAAGGCCCTACTGGTGAGAGTAACCAATACATTATCTTACCTCGCCATCGTGTGCTTTCAATTGCAAACGATGAACGTGGTCAATTGCAACAACTCCTCGCAGTTTTTGCAGTAGGTAGTTCAGCAGCTGTGTTAAAAGACAATATGTTCTTAGCAAAACATCAAGCTTCATTACCTAAAGAAGTTTTAGCAGCAATCAAAGTTATTTCTAATGTTGAAACTGACCAGTTTGATGCTGTACTTCATCATGGTTCTGTTGAGCAATTAACAGATCTTCAAAACAAAATTGCGAACCGTTCTGGAGCAATCGTGGGCATTACTCATCTTCAAACAGATGAGCAGATTCCTTTAGAACGTCTAGTCATTGAACGCGCTATTAGCGTAAATACTGCTGCTGCCGGCGGTAATGCGAGTTTAATGACTTTATCTGAAGACTAATTTAAGTCTTCAATCTCCCAGCCCGAATCATGTTCTACATGGTTCGGGTTTTTCATTTTTAGAGATTATTGTCCCAGAGTACTGTACCTTTTCAGTATTTAAGCTTTCGACTTTTCTTTGGTTAAAACAAAAAGGTCATCATTCAAATAAGCAAAACGCTCTGCCAACCATTCATGAGTATCATTCAAAGCTTGGTTGTAAAAATAAGGCCCGAACTCCTCAACAATAAAGTCCAATAAAAACTGTGCAGGTAAATTCCCTAAATCTACATCTAACTCTTTCAGTGCATATTTTTTCAATGCGTGCAGCAATTGCTCACGAGTTAACTCATCAAATTCAATAATTTTCTTTTTCACCATGAGTTTATCTCTCATCTCGTCCAAATATAATTACAGTCAATTTAACAGCATCGTGCAATCACATAACGTCGTAAAATGACGCATACACCTATTCTTTTCTTATTTTTAAATATATACGTTCAAAACTAGGTACATAACTTGCTGCGTTTTTATATAAATTTTTAGAGGAAGAATAATGCAGTTTTTTCCAGCAATTGAATATCAGCAGAAAGCTGCTGAGCTTTTTGGAAAATATAAAAGTGAAATACTTTCGCTACCCCCAAATGCGATTGTTGAACATATTGGTTCTTCAGCAATCCCTCATGCAATTTCAAAAGCTGACTTAGATATCTATATAGAGGTGCCCGCTCAGCAATTTTCACGAACAATAGAGCAACTTAAAACATTAGGATTTAAAGAAAAATTCAATACTTTACGCACTGACGAATTGTGTATGCTTGAAAGCCAAGCATCTGATGAGGATGTTGCCTTCCAAATTGTGGTCACTGGATCAAAATTTACTAATTTTCTTATTTTTAGAGATCGCTTGAGGAATTCAACCCAGCTAGTACACCAATATAATCAGTTAAAACAAAACTGTATGAGGTTATCGCCAGATGAATATCGACAAATCAAAGCTGAATTTATTGATCGAGTTTTAACTAAAAATCTATGAGATAAACATATGAATTTGATAATTTACATCCACCTCAGACGCCTTTTTTTGATACCATGCCTTATTTAAATTTCACCTATAGTTTTCATTATTTATGACTGTATCTTACCAACAGCAACTTCAAGAGAAAGTTGAACGAATTACCGCACAATTTGCACCGTTCAATCCCCCAGCTTTAGAAGTGTTTCAATCACCAGAACAACATTTCCGTATGCGTGCTGAGTTTCGTATCTGGCACACTGAAGAAGATTTGTTCTATGCAATGTTTGAACGTGCTGAAGACGGTAAGCAAAAACAAGTCATTCGTGTAGATGAGTTTCCAATCGCAGATCGTCACATTAATGATTTAATGCCACACTTATTAGAAGAATTAAAAGCCAATCCTATTTTATCTCAACGTATTTTTGAAGCCGATTTTCTCTCGACCCTGAGTGGAGAAATGCTCGTCACACTGATTTATCATCGTAAATTAGATGCTGAATGGGAAGTTGCAGCAAAAGCACTTGCAGAAAAACTGAATATTAAAATTATGGGCCGTAGCCGCGGTCAAAAAGTGATTATTGGTGACGACTACGTGGTTGAACAACTTAATGTTCATGGTCGTAGATTTAAATACAAACAAATTGAAAGTAGCTTTACTCAGCCAAATGCGCAAGTGTGCCAACATATGCTTGAATGGGCATGTGATGCAGCTGAAGGAGCTCAAAAAGATTTATTGGAATTATATTGTGGAAATGGGAATTTCACCCTACCACTCTCATTAAAATTCAAACGTGTACTTGCGACTGAGCTTGCAAAATCATCTGTTTACGCCGCGCAATGGAATATCGAACAGAACCAAATCGAAAATATTCAAGTTGCACGTTTATCTGCTGAGGAATTCACGCAAGCCTATCAAGGTGAGCGTGAGTTTAGGCGTTTACAAGAAGCAGAGATCGACATCAAAAGTTATGCGTTCGATACTGTTTTTGTCGATCCACCGCGTGCGGGGATTGATGATGAAACGCTTAAACTACTACAAGGCTTTGAACGTATTATCTATATCTCATGTAACCCAGACACGCTACATGATAACTTAGGGACACTTGCACAAACGCATCACATCACAAAGTTTGCTATGTTTGACCAGTTCCCTTTTACTCATCATGTTGAATCTGGTGTTTTACTTGAAAAGATTTAAACAAATTATTTCAACGTAAATTTTATATATAAAGGGTTGCAATAACCCTTTATTTTTTCAGCAAGTTTAAATATTAAATCCGAGTAAAAAAGTCATATATATCAAAGATCAAGTCATTAAATCGTCATAATTTCGTTTATCTTCCAAATGTTTATCGAAAAAATTGAAGTTCGATTGCTGCTTTTATCACTTTAGCTGACTTGTTTTTTATTTTAAAGCGGCTATATTTCGATCTATGTTAGTTTGTGAATGAAGGCTCTATGAGTTTTTGGCAAAAAATGTTCAGTGCAGATCAACAGTATAACGAACAGAAGAATCAAACTTCTTGCGTTGAAAATGATTGTTCTTGCAAATCAAATGAACAACTATTGGATGCTTTAGTAAAAGCAACTGATGAAGATGTCATTAAAGGCATTAAGAAAGTACTGATTTCTCGCGGCTACAGCCGCAAAGAGTTACTGGCGATGATCAATCCACCAGTACAATAAGAAAGAAAGCCCTAATCTCTCCTTGAAAGATTGGGGCTTTTTACTATTTACAGGCTTTTCTATTTATTTCCGCAACAATTGGCCCTAAATTCGCTCTTTTATCATGTCGTTTAGTTTCATTTAAATATAAGCTTGAGATCGAACCATCCAAATACAAAGCTTGATCAATCTGCAATTGCTGTTTAAAAAATTGGGCAAACTGATAAAAACTCACCCTCTGTTGTGAAATCACAAAATACAATTGATTATCTTTGATTCCTACACCATTTCTGATTTTTAAAGAATTTGATTCTGGCAAAAATTGGGAGTTGATCTTTCCATGATTGATTAACATTGGCCCTGATTGTGTCGCAAAAAGCGCCCTAAATTTACTTTTCTTATAATCTGCCGTGGTTTGAATTACAACATTTTGATGATTCCATGCCAGTACACCATTGGGTTGCATAAAGAAGTTCCCAAAACCAGTTTCTTCATTTAACTGAGATGTTTGCTTGGCTTGCTCTACATACAAACCGACAGGCCGAAAGTCCGCATGATACATTCCTGCGTTCATTGCAAAACTCATTTGAGCACAAGCTGGAAGATTTGCTTGGAGACGAGAAAAATTATGATAATAACGATCTGAATTTTTATCTTTTAAAAATAATTCTAACTGATCTGGTTTTTCAACTTTAATCACGTCATACGTGATCTGATCGATCTGAATACTTTGATATTGTGCTGCATGTAATTCAGCTACCGAGTACATTAATAAAAAAGCTAAAAGCCAAATCTTCATCGTCATTTTATATATGAAGCCAATTTTTATTATTTTCACATAGCAAAATCAATCCTGAAAACAGCAGATACAAACTCAACACATAATCATAGGATTCTATGTCTAAATATGCTCGATTGATTCATTATTTTTCACTAAAATAACACTGTAAATACAATATTTTTGTATCAGCATGCAGCAAAAACATCAACGCTTCCCTCTTGGTGCACACCTGATCGTAAAACACTTTGGTTATAGCCATCATGGAATTTATGCAGGTCGTGGACGGGTCATCCATTACTCAGGTTTTGCTCATATTTTCAAAAAGCATCCGATTGAAATGACCTCTATCCAACGTTTCGCACGTGGAAAAACGATCCACACAAGAGACTACCAATCACCACGCTACAAAGCAAAGGCTGTTGTTCGGCGTATGCGCTCACGTATGCATGAAAACCATTACCATTTGATTATTAATAATTGTGAACATCTCTGTACGTGGGCAATTACAGGTATAGAATCCAGTACTCAAGTTGAACGAATGCAACGGCGTTTGGCAACAATTGGTTATGTCAGCTCAATTATGAGTTATATGAATAGTATTATGCTTACGGTTGCTACAGCATGTTTTGCTATCGTGTTATACATCAAAATCATGCTCCGTCGTCAAGCCAAGAAATCCACACCAGCATATTTATTACTGAAAGAGAAACAGACTAAAAAGTGATAATAGTAAGGTTCAAGTGCACATAAAGTTATTTCTCTTGATAGCTTTGCCATAACTTATATAAATCTAAGTTCTGCAACGGCGTAATTTGTTTAAATATTAATCCCTCTTGTTTTTCAGGCGGCATTCTCAGCATTTCAGCAAGATTTGCTGTCGATAATGAAAATGGTTCTGCATCAGCATTGGAAAATGCATAACGCACTTGGTTAATTCCTGCCATACGCATCGCAGCTAAACACATCGGACAAGGCTGCCCACTTGCATAGACGATACAATCTTCTAAATTAGGATTACCTAAAGTTTTGCCAGCTTCCCGTAATGCTGATAGCTCAGCATGTGCTGTAGGATCATTGGTTAATTTGATTTGGTTGACACCTGTAGCAATGATTTCACCATTTCTCACAACCAATGCTGCAAAAGGTCTACCACCTGATTTTGCATTTTCTAATGCTAAATCTACTGCTTTCTGTATAAACAGTTGATCATCCATCTTTGTCTTACCTTAATAATAAAATTCAAGCTATATGTTTAAAGGCTTTTAATAAAATAATGCTTTTATTATAAATTGATCAAGAAAATCAGACTACACATGATCATAACCCATTACAAATAAAGTAAAATTCACATAATCCTTTACTTTAAATATAAGCACCTATATATTCAAATCATATATTTCATATCCAATCTACATCGAGGATTTTATGTTGGAGATAGCAGTAATCTGATAACCATATTTCAATGAAAATTTGAAATGGGTTATCAACGCGAATTTTCAGGCTGCATGCCTATCTTTGCTTTTGATTACTTATATCAGGATTCCAACATGAACCTATCCAAGTCTGAACAACGGACTTTACACGTCTTAGCCAAAGGCGGAAAAATCGTAAAACTCAAAAATGAATCTGGACAACTCATCGCTGTAGAATGCTATAGCCGTGAAGGTTTTGTTTTATCTGATTGCACTCTCGATGTTTTTCGAAAACTTAAAAAGAAACGATTGATCAAATCACAGGAAGGACAACCCTATCAAATCAATTTGAATGGGCTTAGAAACGTACGACCTCAACTCGATAATCAATAAACATCCTTAACAATCATCTGATGAAGCAACAATATAATTTTGCTTCGTCAGTTATTTAAAAACATATAGGCAATTAAAATGAATATTCAAATCCGTGATGAACAAAACACTGACATCCAAGCAATTTCTGATTTAACCACGGCAGCATTTAATGATGAAGAATACTCTAGCCATACAGAGCAATTTATCGTAAATGCGCTTAGAGCAGCTAAACAACTTACTGTCTCTTTAGTTGCTGAAACTCAAGGAAAAATCGTTGGCCATATTGCCTTTTCACCAGTCTCTATTTCAGATGGTGCGACAGATTGGTATGGTTTAGGTCCTATTTCAGTTCTACCTGAATATCAAGCAAATGGTATAGGCTCTCAACTTATCAAAGAAGGTTTGAATAGAATCAAGGCACTGAATGCAAAAGGATGCGTCTTACTCGGTGATCCTAATTATTATGGAAAATTTAGCTTTAAGGCTGATGCTAGATTGATCTTAGAAGATGTTCCAGCAGACTATTTTCAAATTCTTGCTTTTACCGACCACATACCAAGTGGTTATGTGACTTATTCAGAAGCATTCAATGCTACTGCATAGTCATTTTCTCTAGATAATGAGCAAATAAAAAAGCTCACGGCTATTGAGCGTGAGCTTTTTTGAAGTTTGAGTACTTCGATATTACTTAGCAGCAGTTGCTTCAGTTGTAATATTTACAGTGATCTTATCCCCTACATTAGGCACATAGTTTCCGATACCAAATGCAGAACGATCAAATGAAGTCGTTGCATTAAATCCAATTGCAGGTACTTTAGCCATTGGATGCTCACCTTGTTTATTCAGCACAGCATCTAAAACCACAGGCTTTGTCACACCTTTAACGGTTAAATCACCCGTAATTTTGAAGTGTTTCTTGTCTTTAGTTTCGACTTTAGTACTTTTAAAAGTGATATTCGGATATTTAGCTGCGTTAAACCAAGCTTCTTCTTGGAACTCTTTATCCAAAGCAGGAACATTTGTATTCACACTGCTGATTGGAATAATCACATCTACAGAAGAGTTTGATGGTTTGGCATTATCAACTTTAATCACGCCTTGAATATCAGTGAAATTCGCGCTCGGAGTTGAAAAACCAAAGTGATTCCAGCTAAACACTGTTGCTGTATGTGTTGGATCAATTTTATAGTCTACTGGCGCAGCTAAAGTTACAGAACTTGCGATGGCAACGGCTAAACCTAAGCTTAAGCTTAATGTTTTAAATTGCATTTTTCGTATCCTTGTTTGATATAGTGATTAGTGTATACATCAAGTATTTTTATTCATTATTCTTTATAAAACGATATGTTTCATCAGTGCAACAATAAAAGGGTTACAGCGCGTATTAAACTCAATATGATTAGACAGATTCGATACTAGACAATTGGATAGTTCATTCGTATTCTCGATTGATCTATGATTTTTTTAATTTTAAAAGATTCACAACAAGGTAAATCATGACTTATTCTACCCAAGCACTCAGCACATCAACTCCCTATCGTGTAACACTTACAGATACTTCTGGTCATACATGGTATGCAGATGAGCCTATGGACAAAGGTGGGCAAGATACTGCGCCAAACCCAATACAGCTTGTTCTTTCCGCTCTTGGTGCATGTACCACAATTACGTTAGAAATGTATGCCAATCATAAAGGAATTAAGCTTGAGCATGTTCAAGTCAATTTAGCACTAAATCCAAATGGTGATCCTGAATCAGGACAAAATAATATTGAACGCAAAATTATCTTAAAAGGTGAATTTACTGAAGATCAACATAAACGATTACTCAAAGTTGCTGAGAGCTGCCCTGTTCATAAATTACTAACTTCTAATATTTCGATTCAAACTGAACTGAGTGTAGGTTAAGTCTATATCACTACATCAAAGTTATTTTTCTATATAAAAATATGCCCATAGAATTTTTAGTTTGATAACTGATATTTCTATGGGCTGGTAATTGTGAGCTTATTTAGTTTTACTGAAAATTCAGAAAGGTATATTGCAATAATTATAAATACACTTTTCAATATTTAGTCAAACAGATCAGAAATCAATTTAAGATTAAATATTTATAATAATTTTATAGCCAACCCTCATTTCGTGCAACATCTAAAGCATCAGATCGAAGTCGCTCTAATTCCTCATAATTATGATCATCCAATTTTGGTTTTACTTTTTCAAACTTTTCTTTAAGTAAATCCAAACTTCTCATCAGCATTACAAAAATTAGTTTTTGACGACCTAAGTCATCTGTTGTATTGAATACACTAGGATCTATCTTTAAACGAAAATCCATACTTCTTTTTTTTACAGAATATTTGACTCGCTCACCAAAATCATTTGGTCCCATCATTACCGTAATACAATCCCAACTATCTAAAGGCAAATCATATGACTTATTTTTTAACTCTTTCTTAAGTATTTCTTCCACATAGTTTCGAGCTAATTGTAATCGAGTAAGTTGCTCCTCATTTAATACTTCTTTCCTTGATTCACTACTCATCCATATTTGCATATTCAGCCCTTATTGATTCCATTTAATCGTCATAAAAAAAGCGCCCTATTCAGGACGCTTTTTTACTCTTAATTCAATTAAGCAGTCAATTCTTTAACAGCAGCAACAACCGCTTCAGTTGTGATACCAAAGAATTGGAACAAGTCTTTTGCTGGTGCGGATTCGCCGTAAGTGGTCATACCGATCACTTTGCCGTCTAAACCAACAAACTTCCACCAGTAATCCACATGAGCCGCTTCAACCGCTACACGCGCACGGATGTGCGCAGGCAATACCGCTTCACGATATGCAGCATCTTGCTTCATGAATTCTTCAGCACATGGCATAGACACAACACGCACACCTTCAAGTTGTGCATATGCTTCCATTGCCAATGAAACTTCTGAACCTGTTGCAATGATGATTGACTTCAATTCGCCTTTCTCTTCAGCAAGTACATAACCACCTTTTGCAACGTTTTGAATTTGAGCTTCATTACGCGCTTGGAATGGTAAGTTTTGACGAGAGAAAATTAATGCTGATGGGCCATCTTTACGTTGAAGTGCTGATTTCCAAGAAATTGCTGCTTCAACTGTGTCACATGGACGCCAAGTATTTAAGTTTGGAGTACCGCGTAAAGATGCAATTTGTTCAATTGGTTGATGCGTTGGACCATCTTCACCTAAACCGATTGAGTCATGTGTATAAACATGAATCACACGTTGCTTCATTAATGCAGACATACGTACTGCATTACGCGCATATTCCATAAACATCAAGAATGTTGCAACGTAAGGAACAAAGCCACCGTGTAAAGCCACACCATTCGCAATTGCGGTCATACCGAATTCACGAACGCCGTAATACACATAGTTACCCGCTGGGTTTTCTTGTACGCCTTGGCAACCTTTCCAAAGTGTTAAGTTAGAACCCGCCAAGTCAGCAGAACCACCTAATAATTCAGGCAGTAATGGGCCAAATGCTTGTAATGTATTTTGGCTTGCTTTACGTGTAGCAATGGTTTCAGCTTTAGCATTTGTTTCAGCAATGAAAGCATCTGCTTGTGCAGCAAATTCAGCAGGTAAATCACCATTGATACGGCGTAATAATTCAGCCGCTTCAGTTGGATATTTTGCTTGATATTGAGCAAACAATTCATTCCACGCTGCTTCAGAGGTTTGACCTTTTGCTTTTGCATCCCAAGCTGCATATACATCTTCAGGGATAACAAATGAATCTTCTTTCCAACCTAAAGCTTCGCGAGTTAAAACGATTTCGTCTTTACCTAATGGTGCACCGTGACAATCTTCTTTACCTTGTTTATTTGGCGAACCTAGACCGATAATCGTTTTACAGATAATAATGGTTGGCTTACTAGCTTCAGCTTTTGCTTCAACAGTTGCTTGACGAATTGCATCTGCATCATGACCATCTACACGAAGTACTTGCCAACCATAAGCGTTGAAACGTTGCTCAGTGTCATCACTGAACCAGCCTTCTACTTCACCGTCAATCGAGATACCGTTGTCATCATAATAAACAACAAGCTTACCAAGACCTAAAGTACCTGCAAGTGAACATACTTCGTGAGAAATACCTTCCATTAAGCAGCCATCACCCAAGAAACAATAAGTGAAGTGATCAACAACGTTTAAGTCATCTTTGTTGAACTGAGCAGCTAATGTTTTTTCAGCTAAAGCGAAGCCAACAGCATTGGCGATACCTTGACCTAATGGACCTGTCGTTGTTTCGATACCCGGTGCGTAACCATATTCTGGGTGACCTGGTGTTTTAGAATGTAACTGACGGAATTGCTTTAAATCTTCAATAGATAAGTCATAACCCGTTAAATGCAATAAAGCATATTGCAACATAGAACCATGACCATTTGACAATACAAAGCGGTCGCGGTTCGCCCATTGTGGGTTTGTTGGGTTATGATTTAAAAACTCACGCCATACGACGTCAGCGATATCTGCCATCCCCATTGGTGCACCTGGATGCCCTGAGTTTGCCTGTTGCACAGCATCCATTGCCAAGACACGAATTGCATTAGCAATACGACGTTCATTTAAAGGGGTTGTCATAAGTCAGAATCCGATTAAATCAATGTGATAAAGAAGACGAGAAATCATCTTTCAAAAATTGAGACTATTGTCTTAAAAAAACGACATGGGGTAAAGTCTAATACACGATATTTCTTATATTTCGATCATTCATTTTCAATTATGTGAACAAATGTTCACAGCGTAAGCAAAAGTAAATATCTCTGGTTTGTAGAATCTATTCGCTTATTCAGAAAAATATTAAAAATCAATCCTAACATATAAGCTTTACTGATACACATATCAATAAAAACACAATGAAAATGCAATAAATTTATGGTTTTTAGTCAGCTTGTGCTAGTCCTATGAGCCAAGTCGATGTAACATACTCTGTCTTTTTGAAAATAACCATGATAGGACGTTCATGCGCGAGTATGCTGTTTTTACTTCAGAATCTGTAAGCGAAGGTCATCCAGACAAAATGGCTGACCAAATTAGTGATGCGATTTTAGATGCAATCCTAAGAGAAGACCCGTATGCACGTGTCGCTTGTGAAACATTAGTAAAAACAGGCGCGGTTGTTCTTGCTGGTGAAATTACAACGATAGCAAATGTCGACTTTGAAGCAATTGTGCGTCAAACCGTAAATGGTATTGGCTACCATCACTCTGATTTAGGTTTCGACGGATCAACTTGTGCCGTGATCAATATGATCGGTAAACAATCTCCAGAGATTGCTCAAGGTGTTGACCGTCAAAAACCTGAAGATCAAGGTGCTGGTGACCAAGGTCTAATGTTCGGTTATGCAAGCCGTGAGACAGATGTGCTTATGCCTGCACCGATTTCTTACGCGCACCGTTTGATGGAGCGTCAAGCAGAGTTACGTCGTTCAGGTGCTCTACCTTGGTTACGTCCAGATGCAAAAAGCCAAGTTACTTTTGCATATGAAAATGGCAAACCTGTTCGCTTAGATGCTGTCGTGCTTTCGACTCAACATGACCCAGAAATTACTCAAGCTCAGCTAAAAGAAGCTGTGATTGAAGAGATTGTTAAGCCAATCATTCCTGCTGAAATGTTCCATGCAGGCACAAAATTCCATATCAACCCAACAGGTATGTTTGTCATCGGCGGCCCTGTAGGTGACTGTGGTTTAACTGGTCGTAAAATTATCGTTGATACCTACGGTGGTATGGCACGTCACGGTGGTGGTGCATTCTCTGGTAAAGACCCATCTAAAGTTGACCGTTCAGCTGCATATGCTGGTCGTTATGTTGCAAAAAACATTGTTGCTGCTGGATTAGCAGATAAATGTGAAATCCAAGTGAGCTATGCAATTGGCGTTGCTGAACCTACTTCAATTTCAATCAATACCTTCAATACTGGTAAAGTATCTGATGAGTTGATCATTCAACTTGTTCGTGAACATTTTGACTTACGTCCATATGGCATCACACGCATGCTTAACCTTATTCAGCCAATGTATAAGCAAACGGCTGCTTATGGTCACTTTGGCCGCGAAGGTTCAGATACAGCATTTACTTGGGAAAAAACTGACAAAGTTGAAATCCTTAAGGATGCAGCAGGTCTTTAATTGCTCTGCATCAATTAGTAAAAAGCTCGCATTTTGCGAGCTTTTTTTATTCCCCAATCTAATTTCCCGAATTCATATTGTCTTGCTTTAAAACTTCAAAAATAGACGTATTTTGAACAGGTTGCTCTTCTTGATGATGTTGCGAATACAAATGTGCAAGTTTTACAATAACCACAACAGCTAAACACGCAGCAACACAGAACATCCACATACCGTAAGGGCTGCGAATATGTTGAGAACCACAGTAAGGACACTCCTTATCTGTAGACGCGACCACCTTGTCGCAACATGCACAATGATATTGATATAACATCATTTGTTCCTCCCACTCGTTATTTTTTATTTTCTTTTTACAACAATTTTCACCGTTGTACTTTTATCCTATGAAAAAAAAAACGAGATTACAATGCAGTTATATGACCCATTCTTTCAAATTTACAAAGTTTTTATGTCAATTTAATGAACTACAAGTATTTTTAAATTTTTCTACAGAAGCGTATTATTTTGATCTTTCACATAATTTGCTAAAATATTGCTTTAAATTTATGGAAATAGCACCATGACTCAATTAATCAATAAAGGTGGATTTCGTGAACGTGCCAACCGTAGTCGAAAATACAAACAGTCAGAAAATGAGGTGACCACTTTGCCACCGAGCCAATACCAACCTCAAGACAAACAGACTACTGTCGCCAATAATGCAGAAAATAACCAAACTACAGATACAAACAACAAACCATAAAAAAGCACACTTTTGATCGTGTGCTCTTCTATAACTAAACCGAATTAGTTTACATCTTTAAATTCAATTTTCTTTTGATCTGGTTTTACTTCACGCGCTTCACCATCAATCACGGTTGAGTCACGATATTGCCCACCACCTTGTTGATTTTGCATTTCTTGCATCTGACGCATTAAATCAGCAAATGGACTTTGCCCTGAAGCACCACCGCCCATACCACCCATCATTTGGTCCATCATCGCTTGTTGACGCTTTGCCATTGTTTTCATCAATGCATTGCGGAAAGCTGTTTGTACCGATGGGATTAACACTAAAACGGCGATTACATCAGAAATCAAACCTGGTAGCATTAAAAAGAAACCAGACATCGCTATTGCTAATTTCTTAGTTACCTCTGGATCAGCACCCAACTGCCCTGTCATTTGCATTTGCTGTAACTGAGGCATGATACCTGACGTGCTTGAACGCAGCATATTCAAGCCAATGAAAAATGCGATAATAAACCAGAAGAATACATACCACATACTTCCAACGAGATCGCCCACGCCGATCCAAACCAACACTTCAGCAATTGTGCCAAAAACCACGATAAGAAGTAGATTCATGTTAAATCTCAAAATAAAACAATGTGCATATTGATAAAACAATGCTGACACATTTAATAAAATAAACTCAATAAATTATTTGATGGGTTCTTTTCTAAATTTATCAAGTCTGATGTTTATGTTTATTACATAAAAAAGCTCTCAGTTGAAATCAATCAATTGAGAGCCTAGAAAGAATTTATAAATTAACCACAAGTTGCATTGGTAATCTTTTTAGATTGTGGATCAATCGTTACTGTAACGCGGTTCTCTCGATAATCCATAGTTACAGCTTGATTAGGCCCAACACTACGCACGATCTCAGACTTGGTTTTTTGCTTAATTTGTTCTTCGCTAAGCCCTGATTGACCAATTAACTTTTTTGCCTCATCAGCAACACATTTCGGTTGGCTAGCACGGAATAGCTCCCACTCCTCCACCACCTGACCATTTGGCAACGTGCAGTATCCAACCTGACCATTTGTTTCATTTCTAATTTCCAACTGACCACCTTGCTCAACGCAATATTTACTTGCTGGATTCGCCATACCAATTTTTGGTGGCATATCGTCTTTATTTGGAGTTGAAGAACACGCTGCCAATGACATAACAACTGCACCTAAAAGTAAGATCTTTTTCATATTTTTGAATTCTTGCAAAAAAATTTAATATAGCAAACAAATGATAAATTTATGTCTATGAATTGAAACAAAGAACTCCAGTTATGATTAACTCATCGTTTAGTTCAACGAATTAAATCATCATTGAATAATGATGTACTCAAGCCGAATAGCCTGATCAACCAAATAATGATCTTTGATAATATAAAAATATGGTCTCGTGTTTACCCACTCATCCATTTCCAAAATGGCTTCTGTATAACCCATCACTGCTGAAAAATCTTTTACTTGTAAAATATCCATAGGCTTATCCCTTTTCTTATAGATATAAGCCTAACATAGAGTAAATATTTCCTTGTAGCTCAAAGCTCAATCTTGCCAGTCATTTTATATTTTTATAATTTATTTTGGCTAAATTTCAAACATTAAAAAAGCACCCGAAGGTGCTTTCTTTCTCTTATAAGCCTGTTGCGATCAGAACCACAAAACTGAACAACAACGAACCTAAAGATCTTTTACAATGTACATGAACTTCTTGCTCAAACCCTTGAGAGTATCGCTCTAAGTTTTCCATAACCTAATGCTCATTTAATGTACTGCAATTATTAATTTGCCTAAATAATGTATGAAATGAAATTAGCAAAAAGTCGTAGATCAAGCTAGGGTAAAAATTTAAACATATGGTCAATTAGTGACAAAATTAAGCAATTTCACTTAAATTTCTAATGGTTTTTTGCAATTTTTCTAAATTATTAATATTCAAATAAAAAAGCCCACCAAAGTGAGCTTTTTTATATTTATTCTTAGTTTTGAGCAACTACAGTAATAGCAGTTGCTTGAGGTCCTTTTTTACCTTCAGCTACAGTAAAAGATACACGTTGTCCTTCATGAAGAACTCTAAAGCCGTTGCTTTGGATTTCGCTAAAGTGAGCAAAAACATCTTGTCCAGAATCAGCATGAATAAAACCAAAACCTTTAGTTTCATTGAACCATTTAACTGTACCAGTCACAGTGTTAGACATAAATTTAACCTATTTGAAAATTCGTAATACTTAGCAGCAAATAACTTGGAATAATAAAACTATGACACTAAAATCTGATAAAACGAGAAGTTTGGACAAACATACGAAATTAGAGATTTGCTGAATCAACAGAGTTATTCTTCTAGTTAACTATCACTATACACGACTTTACTTTTTATAAGCAATCCCTATTGCTTCAACCACTCATATAAATGGATGACATAACATTCAAAAACTAAGATTGATCTACGAAAGCCATTTCCAAAATTATTTAATTTCAATATTTTTCAATAAGATAGATTAATAAAAACAAGTCAAATAGATAAGATTTTCAATTAAATTCTCTTACATTTTTCTTCTTATGCAATTGATCAAGTTTCAGCAACATATTTTGAATAACGAAAAAGTAAATATGATTAAAAATCATCCCACACATCAATTTTTAACCCGTTCCAATTTTAAATAATTAACATCGTAGCAATTGCCCACATTGTGATCCCAATTAAAACGTCTAAAATTTTCCAAGATGTCGCTCTTTTAAATAAAGGAAGTAACATCTTTGCCCCGTAGCCTACTGAAAAGAAAAATATCCAAGAAGCGAGTATTGTGCCTGCCGCAAACTGATACAGTTGATCCGAAAATTGTACTGAAATTGATCCGATCAAGATAATCGCATCCAAATACACATGTGGGTTTAACCAAGTGAATGCTAAGCATATTCCGATAATTTTGAGTAACGAATCTTTTTCAATATCACTTGGGTTTAGCGAAGAAGAATTTTTTATAGCTGAATAGAAATTACGCAATCCGTAAAAGAATAAAAATGCTGCACCAAAATATTTGCTCACGGTAAGGAGAAGTGGAAAGTTAGCAATAACTTTGGAGAATCCTGTTACGCCGAAGTAAATCAAAATAGAATCAGATAATGCACAGATAAAACAAACCCAGAATACATACTGCTGCTTTAAACCTTGTTTTAATACGAATGCATTTTGCGCCCCTATTGCTAAAATCAGAGAGAAGCCAATTCCAAGCCCATATACAAATGCACTCATTCAATTTTTCCACAAACTAAAAATATTAAAGGGATTTATTTCTTTACACATTCAGATCACGCTGAAAGATTGTTATTATCTTTTTTTTAATTTTTAATTCAGTAAAATTAAGTTTATTTCAGTTCAACTAAGTTTTTTTAAGGAAATTATGCTCGATAGCAAACAATGTGAAGCTTTCTTTGCTGTTGCAGAGACAGGTAGCTTTGAACATGCAGGCCAAAGACTGTGTATTACCCCATCTGCTGTGACATTGAGGGTTCAAGCACTTGAGAAGCATTTAGGTCAGCTCTTGCTGATACGTGGCAGACCTTGCGTTTTAACTCAATCAGGTCTACATCTATTTGAATATTTACAACATAGTCGGCGTTTAGAACAAAATTTGTTATATAGTCTCACAGGCGAATCTGAATCTAATTATTTTAAAACGACAATCGCAACGAACGCTGATTCATTAGCAACGTGGTTGCTTCCCACACTGAAAGATGTGCTCATCCAAGAAAAAATTATGGTTGAATTTAATTGTGCCGATCAGTCGCATACTTATTCATTACTGGAAAATGGGACAGTCAATGCATGTATTTCTATCGAAAGTGCAGCCATGAAAGGTTGTAATGCCATACATCTAGGATCTATGCGTTATAAAATGGTTTCAACGCCATTGTTTCAAAAAAAATGGTTTAAGAATGGAATCACGAGAGAAAGCTTAAGGACTGCCCGTGCAATTATTTTCAATCACAAAGATCACACCCATTTTGACGTACTCGAAAAGATGTTTGGGTTAACAAAAGGCACTTATCCATGTCACCTTATCCCATCTTCTGAATCCTTTGTCACGGCAATCCAGCTTGGCTTGGGATATGGAATGGTTCCAGAATTTCAACTCGAACAGGCTTTTAAAGATAAAAGTTTAGTTGAGATTTTACCCGAAGCTGAAACAGATATTGCTTTATATTGGCACCATTGGAATCAACAATCTGCTCCTCTTCAAGCCTTAACGACACATATTGTCCAAAAAGCGAAAATAGTTTTGAGATAGCTCAAAATATAAGCTGCCTACAAAACCACCTATTTCTTTAAAATTCAAAATACTACAAAAATAATATGCAGCTAAAAGCCTTATATGTAACAATATCAACAATCTTTTATTCTTATAGTGCTGCATGTCATTAATTATTGGTATTGACCCTGGTTCACGCTTAACAGGTTACGGAATTATTGAGAAAGATGGCAACAAGTTACGTTTTGTCGATGCAGGCACGATTCGTACTGAAACACAGGAAATGCCCGAACGTTTGAAACGTATTTTTGCAGGTGTAGAGCGTATCGTTAAATTTCACGGGCCAACAGAAGCTGCGGTAGAGCAAGTCTTCATGGCACAAAATCCTGATTCTGCACTAAAGCTTGGTCAAGCGCGTGGTGCAGCCATCGCGGCATTGGTGAATTTGGATTTACAAGTGGCAGAATACACAGCGCGTCAGATTAAACAATCTGTCGTGGGTTATGGCGCGGCTGATAAAGAACAAGTCCAAATGATGGTGATGCGCTTATTAAACTTAAGCATTAAACCCCAAGCTGATGCGGCCGATGCCCTTGCTGCTGCTATTTGTCATGCACACGCTTCAGGAAGTATGAGCAAAATGGCTGTGCTGAATGCTTTAGGTGGGATGGCAAGAGGAAGAAGCCGCTCCAGTACTAGAAGGCGTTAATATTAATGATTAACGACTTCACAAATCACTTTCCCCATATCATGCGCTTGCAAACCCCTCATACCTTTTTCAGCCAGTAAATCTCCTGCCTGTGCATGTAAGCTAACAATTGCATGTAATGCAATTTGTTCATGAAATTGAGCTTTTAAACTCGCAATCATGCCAGCCAATACATCCCCCATACCTCCTGTCCCCATACCCGCATTACCTTGGGTACAGATAAATAATTCGCTTTCTAAGATTAAACTACCAGCACCTTTTAGCACCCATTGCCCTGCATATTTTTGCTGTAGTTGATAAATTGCGTCTATCCGATCCTGTTCAATGTCAACAGGATTACAACCTAATAAAGTTGCTGCTTCGCCTGAATGTGGAGTCGCATAGATATGATCATTTAATTGTTGCGGATGCTTTGATAAAAACCAAAGTCCATCTGCATCAAGCACAACTTTTAAATGTGAATTTTGATTGAGTAAATCGAACCATTGCTGATAAATCCGCTCTGCCCATTGATCACGTCCTAAGCCCATTCCAAAACAGACTGCATCGACTTGCTTTAATAGTTGTTGAATCAGGTCTTGATCTAACGCATTAATATCTCGAACCATGATATTGGGCGAACGTGACAAAATCGCTTGATGATGTTTGCTATGACAAATCACAGTCACTTTGCCAGCACCTGCATGAAAAGCGGCTTCAGCTGACATAATCACGGCTCCGCCCATATCCGCATGACCGCCAATAACGAGTACATGCCCGTAACTGCCTTTGTGACCAAATGCCTGACGTTTCGGCAATACAATTTTTTCAGGTGATAAATAGGCAAATGGTTTTAATGCTTTATCAATTGGAATCAGGCTGACTAAGTACAATTGACCGACATATTCTTTGCCTTGTCCCGTAAATAAGCCTGCTTTATACCCCAAAATGGTAAAGGTATGATCCGCTTGTATTGCACAAGGTAAAGCTTGTCCTGTATTAGCGTGTAATCCACTGGGAATATCAATCGAGATTTTTAAACCTGTTTGTGCATTAAAACACTGAATAATTTTTTGCCAATCTTCATTCAACGCTCTATTTAAGCCAATCCCAAATAGTGCATCGATATGACAATCAATCTTTCCTAGCATCTCCTTATGAAGATGAGGGGTATACTCCGCAAGATCACCAATGACATTGCTATTTAAATCTGTAGACGACTCGCTGTGAAGAATAGAAGCTGCAATATCATTTATTGGCTTCATTTCAACTTGCTGAGATTCAGCATACACATAGGCATGTTTTAAATCAGTAGAACTTCCCATTTCAGTTGAGAATACTGTTACATTGAAACCTGATTGCTTCAAAAATGCAGCAATATAATAACCATCACCAGCATTGTTACCCTGCCCACACCACACAGCGATATTTTGGATATTTTGTTGATGAAATTGCTCAATCAGTTGCTGCGATATTGACCAAGCTGCTTGTTGCATTAATCCTAAAGAGGAATTTTGCTGAGCAAACCAACGCTGCTCCCATGCTTGAATACTTTGGCTATGGTAAACTGAACGTTGCATATTATCCCCTATTATTGGTTTATGGCTTCATCCACACCTTCAGGAAAATCGCTTGATAAAATCGAGCTGCAACAGCTTGATCCTCAAGAACTTAAAACATGGATAAAAGCTCAGGCTTTGGACTTGGGCTTTTCTGATTGTGTCATTGCCAAACCAGATGCTCAAGATCAAATGCCTCGTTTTAAAGAATATTTAGAACGCGGCTATCATGCAGATATGCACTATTTAGAAGAAAACTTACAAAAACGTGCTGATCCCACCTTATTGGTTCCAGGAACTAAAAGCATTATTTGTGTGCGTATGAACTATCTTGTCGCATCCCCCCAGCCCCGTTATGTACCATTTGAACCAAATTCTGCCATTATTGCCCGTTATGCACGCGGTCGTGATTATCACAAAGTGATGCGTGGGCGGCTCAAAACGTTAGCAAGCCGAATTAAAGAAAAAGTGGGCGATTTTGAGTCACGCCCATTTGCTGATTCAGCACCTATTTTTGAAAAATCCCTAGCTGAAAGCGCAGGTATGGGGTGGACAGGAAAACATACTTTACTGATTCATAAAAAATCAGGTTCTTTCTTTGTATTGGGGGAGCTATTTACCTCTCTCGAACTTCCTTTTGATCAGCCTGCAACGGCACACTGCGGTTCATGTACAGCCTGTATTGATATTTGCCCAACACAAGCGATCGTTGAACCTTATATGTTAGATGCAAGGAAATGCATTGCATATTTGACCATTGAATATAAAGGTATTATTCCAGAAGAACTCCGCCAAGGTATTGGCAATCGTATATTTGGTTGTGATGATTGTCAGTTGATTTGCCCTTGGAATAGTTTTGCTAAAATGGCAACAATCCCTGATTTTGATGCGAGACATAGCTTAGATAACATTAGTTTGCTCGATATTTGGCAATGGGATGAAGTAACTTTTTTGGCCAATACCGAAGGCAGTCCGATTCGTAGAACTGGCTACCAATCTTTTAAACGCAATATTGCAATCGGGCTTGGAAATGCGCCATACTCAGTTGATGTAGTCACACAATTGCAAGAAGCAAAACCTTTGCACGATGAGATTGTCAATGTACACATTGATTGGGCAATTGAACAACAATTGCAACGAGCCAATGTATAACAAATAGAAAATTGATGTTTTTTGCCCTTTGGCTTTGGCACGATTTCTGTATGATTAATCTCAATGTTTGTAATCAATCATCATGGATATAACAATGACCTTACGTAATGACTGGACTCGTGATGAAATCCAAGCTTTATATGATCAACCTTTTTTAGACTTAGTATTTGAAGCGCAAAGCGTTCATCGTCAACATTTCCAAGCAAATACGATTCAGGTCAGCACCCTTCTTTCGATTAAAACGGGTAAATGTCCAGAAGATTGTAAATATTGCTCTCAGTCAGCACATTACGACTCAAAATTAGAAGCAGAAAAACGTATTGCAGTTGATAAAGTGATTAGCGAAGCACAAGCTGCAAAAGAATCAGGTTCATCTCGTTTCTGTATGGGTGCTGCATGGCGCAACCCACATGAAAGAGATATGCCTTATGTCTTAGAAATGGTTCGTGAAGTAAAAGCCTTAGGTTTAGAAACTTGCATGACGTTAGGTATGCTCAACCAATCGCAAGCTGAGCGTTTGAAAGATGCTGGTTTAGACTATTACAACCACAACCTAGATACATCACGCGAGTATTATTCACATATCATTAGCACTCGTACTTTTGATGATCGCTTAAATACACTCGATCATGTACGTCAAGCAGGTATGAAAGTATGTAGTGGCGGTATTGTCGGTTTAGGTGAAAGTCGTAATGACCGTATTGGTCTATTGCAAGAGCTTGCTACGATGCCAGTACACCCTGAGTCTGTACCAATCAACATGCTTGTACCTATCGAAGGCACACCACTCGCTGAAGTGGAAAAATTAGATGTGACTGAGTGGATTCGTACAATTGCTGTCGCACGTATCATCATGCCACATAGCTATATTCGATTATCAGCAGGACGCGAATCACTCAGTGATTCTGATCAAGCACTTGCATTTATGGCTGGTGCAAACTCATTGTTCTCTGGTGAAAAACTGTTAACAACTCCAAATGCTGGTGAAGGCAAAGATCAAATTTTATTTGCTAAACTCGGCTTAACTGCTGAAAAAGCAAAGCCTACAGTTGCAGAACTCTCCGTAGATGCTATGAGCGCATAAATATAAAAGCCTTGTCGATTGACAAGGCTTTTTTCTTGGAATAATTACACTTATATAGATGTGACTAAAATCCCATATTTTGCAGTAAGAAACATTCCAACTCTAATCACATCCACTCCAGCTGCATGCGTAACAGATAGCTCCTGCGTATGTACATCAAAATGGAATGAATCAAATATCTCTTGATGATGCATTAACCATAAAATGGTATCAGCGACATGCTCATCAACTGTATACGTTTCCGACTTAAAATCCTTATCCATAATGCTTTATTGAGATAAATTGATTTAAACATCATAACCAAATCATCTATCAAAAGCAGTAGGATAAAAAAACACTTAGTCAAAGGAGATAACTAAGTGTATTAACGAGGAATAAAACTTAGCGATTAGGCAGCTTTAGGATTAATCAATGTCTGACCTGCTTTTAAGCTATTTATGGCCTTTGGATTAAACTCTAATGTCAGGACGTGATTGTCTAAATGAACATGATAAGAACGAATCAATGACTGTGGTCCATCTTCTGTATCTAACACATACTCATCCGCGATATTTAGGATACCTTCGAGATTGGTTGTACTAGACGCACGATCATGGCTGAACAAGTCGTAGATTGTCTGTAAATTAAAACTTGTATGTTGTTCTGTAGGATGACTTTTTAAGTGTTGCTCTAAGAACAATACAAATTTATGTGCGAAGAAATAATAGTTAGGTTTATGTGTATAAAGCATGTTCATTTATAGCTCCTTTAGATGATTTTTTCATCAAATCATGACTAAAACACTAAGGATTGAATCTTAAAAAAATCTTAAAAAAAGTTTGGCGTTTTTGTTAACGAACTTAAAAATCTTCTGCTTTTATTTTTAACAAAGGTTCAATTTTTTGATGATTACTGAAGTCCTGTCACAAAAACTTCATATAAAAAAACCGCTATTTTGTATAAAAAATAAACAAACAATCCACTATTTCTTAAAAAATAAATCTTAAAAACAACATTTTTTGTTGAAAATTCACATAATCAGGAAAGCAATTTCAGAAAAACTAAAAAATAAACAACAAGTTATTTCAGTCAGCTTAATAATTATTTAAGAATTACTAAAAATGTGATGCAGTTTGCATTTTATTTATTAACTGGTATATTTCGCACATTACTTATTCAGCGCAAAAACTTAACTGGAAAAGTAATCTAATTCAAACTTTTAGCTGATGTCTTAGAGAAATTATTATGAAAAAACTTGCTTTGCTCGCTACTCTTTCAGTTGTTGGTATTGCTAGCGCTCACGCTGCAGATGGCACTATCACAATCAATGGTTTAGTGACTGATAAAACTTGTAACATCGTTACTCCAGCGGGTAAAGATTTTACAGTTACGCTTCCAACAGTTTCTAGACAAACTCTTGCGAATGCAGGTGATGTTGCTGGCCGTACACCATTCCAAATCAACTTAGAAGATTGTTCAGAAGGTAAAGTTGCAACTTACTTCGAACCAGGTGCAACTGTTGATTTCAACACTGGTCGTTTAATCAACCAAGCTGCTAGCGGTGCTCAAAACGTTGACGTTCAACTTTTAGGTAGCAACAACCAAGTAATCCCAGTTTTAGCTGCTGGTGCTTCTGGTGCTCAAGCGAACTCTCAATGGGTTGACGTTGTTGATGGCGGTAGTGCAGATCTTAACTACTACGCTGAATACTATGCAACTGGCGCATCTACTGCTGGTGAAGTAACAACTAACGTTCAATACACAATTATTTATCAATAATTTGTTGATCGCTGAGTTTCTATGTTCTAGAGCATAGAAACTCTTTTTATTTAAATTCATCTGCCTTTTTTGAGAATGTTGAGCATGTCATTTAACGGTTGTAAATTTTTGTCTGGTTTAGCACTTTGTTCAGTTATGGCGACTGCCGCTAACGCTGAGATAATCATTCATGGCACACGCGTGATCTACCCTTCTGATGCACGTGAAGTAACTTTACAACTAAGCAATAATGGCTCAAAACCTGCTCTCGTCCAAGCTTGGATCGATGAAGGTGATCCTAAAAGCACACCAGACCAATCTAAAGTGCCTTTTATGATTACACCACCTATTTCCCGTGTAGAGCCAACTAAAAGTCAAACACTTCGTATTACGGCTTTACCAAATGCGTTACAACTAGATCAAAAACAAGAAACTGTACTTTGGTTAAACGTTCTGGATATTCCACCGAGACCAACAGGCAAAGGTACAGAAACTGTTCCAGATAACTTTTTGCAACTTGCAATTCGTTCAAGAATTAAATTTTTCTATCGTCCAGCAAGTATCAAAGAAGATGCCAACTTAGCTGCTGACAAATTGCAATGGCGTCGTGTTGGTCAAAACATTGTTGTTAAAAACCCAACCCCTTTTCATATCACGATGACTTCAATTTATCAGGCCAATGGTGATAAGAAAGTTGATTTATTGCCTAAAGGTTTAATGTTAAAGCCTTTTTCTGAAGATCAAGTTCAGTTAAAAACATCGAACACTGAAAAAATGAGTTTTATCAATGTCAATGATTACGGTGGCCGTGTCGAAAGACCGATCAAATTCCAATAATCATTATTCGTTTAGATAATCAATAATTTTAAGTACCTATACCATATAGGCGATTTTTAATATGTCAAAACAGCACGCAACATACAGATTATTAAAGCGTCATATTTGCTTTTACCTTACTTCAGGCATGATCAGCATGACTCTGCCTGTGATGGTACATGCAGATGAACCTACACAAAAAAATGCTGTAGAAGCTGAGTTTGACTCTTCTTTTTTAATCGGTGACGCACAGAAAATCGATATTTCACGATTCAAATACGGTAACCCTGTTTTACCGGGTGAATATAACGTCGACGTATATGTAAATGGTCAGTGGTTCGGCAAACGTCGAATGATGTTTAAAGCTGTAGACCCAAAAGAAAATGCAATAACCTGTTTTAATTCAAGCACCTTACTTGAGTATGGTGTAAAGCAAGACGTTCTTTCGCAACATATTGCGAATCAATCAAAAAACAGTTGTTTAAAAATTGAAGATTGGATTGAAGATTCTTTCTATGAATTTGACACTTCAAAATTACGTATTGATATTTCAATTCCTCAAGTTGCTTTACAAAAAAATGCGCAAGGTTATGTCGATCCAAGTATTTGGGATCGCGGTATCAATGCTGGCTTTTTATCGTATAGTGGTAGCGCCTATAAAACATTTAATACGACTGGCGATAATAAAGAAACAACCAACGCATTTATGGCAGTTACTGCTGGGGCAAATATTGCAGGCTGGCAATTACGCCATAATGGTCAATGGCAGTGGCAAGACAATCCGACTGAAAACCAAAGTAAGTCAAACTATCAGTCAACAAGTACCTATTTACAACGTGCATTCCCACAGTATCGTAGTGTATTGACACTAGGTGACAGTTTTACCAATGGCGAAATTTTCGACTCATTTGGTTATCGTGGTGTCGATTTCTCTAGTGATGACCGCATGTTACCAAATAGTATGTTGGGCTATGCCCCACGCATCCGTGGTAATGCAAAAACCAATGCAAAAGTTGAAGTTCGCCAACAAGGTCAATTAATTTATCAAACCACGGTTGCTCCGGGTAGCTTTGAAATTAATGATCTCTATCCAACAGGTTTCGGTGGTGAACTTGAGGTTTCTGTAATCGAATCAAATGGTGAGATTCAGAAATTTGCTATTCCTTATGCATCTGTAGTTCAAATGCTCAGACCAGGTATGAGCCGATACTCATTAACTGCTGGTGAATTTCGTGATCGCGATATCGAGTTAGATCCATGGGTTGTGCAAGGTAAATACCAACGAGGAATTAACAACTACCTCACAGGTTATACTGGCTTTCAAGCAACTGAGAAATATGCTTCAGTTTTGGCTGGTGCTGCTTTTGCAACACCAATCGGTGCGATCTCTCTAGACGTAACACATTCAGAAGCTGATTTTGAAAGAAAAGAATCTCAATCAGGTCAAAGTTACCGTTTAAGTTATAGCAAATTAATTACACCAACAAATACTAACTTAACCTTAGCAGCCTATCGCTACTCGACTGAAAACTATTATAAATTACGTGATGCGATTTTAATTCGTGATTTAGAAGATCGTGGTATGAATAGCTACGCTGTAGGTAAGCAACGTAGTGAATTCCAAATTACCTTAAACCAAGGTTTACCTGATGGTTGGGGTAATTTCTATATGGTCGGCTCTTGGGTTGACTACTGGAATCGCAATGAAAGTACTAAACAATACCAAATTGGTTATAGTAATAATTACCATGGTTTAACCTACGGCCTCTCGGCGATCAATCGCCAAGTTGATTATGGATCAAGTAATCAAACACGTGATACTGAATATTTGATGACATTGTCATTCCCGCTCAGCTTTAAAAAGCATTCTATGAATGTGAATGCCAATGCATCTCAAGACAGTAGAACAGTTGGTGTAAGTGGAACTGTAGGTGATCGTTTCAGTTATGGTTCGTCAGTAACACATCAAGATCGCAGTAATCCAACCTTCAACGTCAATGGACGCTACCGCACAAACTACACAACTGTTGGTGGCTCATATAGTGTTGCCGACTCTTATCAACAAGCCATGGTTAGCTTAACTGGTAATATCGTTGCTCATAAAGACGGTGTTTTATTTGGCCCAGAGCAAGGTCAAACGATGGTTCTTGTATATGCACCTGATGCCGCAGGTGCGAAGGTAAATAACACAACTGGTTTAAGTGTAAACAAAGACGGTTATGCTGTTATTCCATATGTAACGCCATATCGTTTAAATGACATTACTTTAGATCCTCAAGAAATGTCGACAAATGTTGAATTAGAAGAAACAAGTCAACGTATCGCACCTTATGCTGGTGCGATTGCTAAAGTCGATTTTTCTACGAAAACAGGTTACGCAATTTATATTGCTACAAAAACAGCAAATGGTGAAAACCTACCTTTCGCAGCACAAGTATTTGACAAAAATAATGAAGCTGTAGGCATTGTTGCTCAGGGTAGTATGGTCTATCTCCGTACCAAGAAAGCACAAGATCATCTCGTTGTGAAATGGGGTGACGATAGCGCTGAACAATGTGCAATCTCATATGATGTCACAACTGAATTGGCTAAAGATCAACAGAACTTAATAATGACTGAGGCGGTTTGTAAATGAAGAAAATACTAATAACTGGTGCTTTATTCACAGCTGGTCTTGGCTTTAGCACAGTATCAAATGCTTTTTGTACTTTAAGCTCTGGATTCTCAACTGTTGATATTTCCATGGCAGTTGGTCGCGTAGTCGTACGCCCTAGCGATGCAGTAGGAACTATTTTACGCAAAGCAACGTTCCCTATTAATCCAAATGGTTCTACGTTACGTTGCACATCAAGTTCTGATCGAATTTACGCTGATTTAACACAAAACTATCCAATTAGCTCCCTTGGAAATAGTATTTACACAACAAATATTCCTGGTATCGGTATTCGTTTATATCGTGAAGCAGAAAATGCGACCAATTTCTCTGGTTACTATCCATATTCTCGGAATTTAACACCCGGTACAACTTATAATTTAGCTCAGGGTTACTTTGTTGTAGAGATTGTTAAGACTGCAAGCCAAACAGGTTCTGGCACCTTAGTTCCCGGCCGTTATAGTTCTTATTACGTTACAGGAAATGCTAGTAAGCCATTCTTAACAAGTACTGTTTACGGAAATGCAATCACCATTGCATCTTCATCATGCGAGTTACAGGGAAATATCAATAAAGTCGTTACCCTTCCAACTGTGACTAAATCAGGATTCTCTGGAATCGGATCGACCCAAGGCCCGCGATCATTTGATTTAAATATTCTTTGTAATGGTGGACAAAACCCTACTGGCTATGAAGAGAAAAATCTAATTAGTTTAAGTTTTGATTATATTCAGGATGGTACAAATAATCAGGTACTTTCTAATACAGCACCCGCTTCAACGAAAGCAAATGGTGTAGGTGTACAATTACTCTGGAATTACGACAACAAAAATCAAGTTATTAAAAAAGGCGATAAGTTAGAAATTGGGACTGTAAAATCTAACGAAACGATTCAATACAATGTTCCAATGACAGCACAGTACTATCAAACTGCGGCAAATGTAACCGCGGGAACTGTGCGCGCTATGGCAACCGTTACGATTGAGTACGACTAGAATAATTTATAAGACTTTTACTCACCTCAAATTATTTCTATATAATTTGGGGTTTTTTATTATTTGCAACATAATTATCACTTTTAAAGAAAAATACAAATCAAATCACAATATTAAAAATTAGTTAAAAATACATTATCTATTAAAAATATTAAACAGTTCACATTTAAAAAATATTTTTAACTTCAACCCAAAATTAATATTGCCTTAATAATAATTTTCATGCAGATTAATAATAATTACATTAAATAAAGGTAATAATCATGCATAAAAATCTTTATAAATTCATATTACTTTCATCATTAATGGCTATTGCTTCGGTGAGTTATTCATCGGGTACAATTCAAATTAATGGAAATATTGTTGAAGATACCTGTTCAACAAGCCACTCAGACAAAGACTGCCAAGTAATCAACACTATAAAACAAAACATTGAATCAAAAAGCGTATCTTTAGAAGATTTGAGAAACAGCCCACAAAATAACAATGTAACCGAAATTAGTATTGAGAAAATCCCTGAACATAACAGTGCTGTAATTATTGCCAGTTATTATTAATATTTTTACTCACCATAGATTTTTTAATAATATTTAATCTATGGTGTTATTAAAATATGATTAAAAATATATTTAACTAATTTTTAAAACAGATTCATTTATAAAAATAAATTTAAGCATAAATATTGACCAGACATTTTATTTTCTATAGTTTTATATCCGTTGTAAAAATTAAAAAACTTTAAAATAATAAGGACAAAAAATGGATCATATGAATTCAGATTCACCCACAAATAAAAGTTGTGTTGATTGCAGTACAGATCCCATCGAATCGCTAAAAACAATGTTTGTCGATATGGTACAAGCGGGGAGAATCGGCAAAGGTCAGTGCCCTGCTATGCGACCTGTTTTTTTAAAACCACATGGCATAGCTGCTGCTGAATTTATTATTCGAGAAGATTTGCCAGAAAACTTACGTATTGGGTTATTTGCTCATTTAGGTAAGCGCTATCCAACATGGATTCGATTCTCATCAGATACTACGCCTACCAGTACTGATTTCAAATCTACTTTAGGGGTAGGCATCAAACTATTTGAAGTTGATGGTAAAAAGCTACTAGGAAATCCCGATGCAGGTACTTTTGACTTCCTCATGCAGAACTTCGATGCATTCTTCGTCGATACGGCTAAAGACATGTGTGAATTCACGAAGGCTGGCGTTGTTGATGGCAACTATGATCCCTACTTAAAAGATCATCCAAAAACCTCTGAACTACTTGATGCAATGGCAAAACCAGTTGCAAGTGTTTTATCTTCGGCATATTGGAGTGGCTTACCTTTTAAATTTGGTGAGAGCCAATTCGTTAAATATAAATTAGAACCCAACTTTTATCTTGATCCACCAAATCACTCTCCCAATGATCCTTCTTATTTAGGTGCAGATTTAGTTGCTCGGTTAAAAAAATCAGAAGCGCGATTCCGCTTTATGATTCAATTAAGAACCGATCCAGACCAAATGCCATTAGATGAAGCAACTGTTGTCTGGTCAGAAGATTTAAGTCCACCCATTCATGTCGCTGATATTGTTATCCCTATCCAAGATATAGAAGCTCGTGGTCAAGCTGAGTATGGTGAAAATCTTGCCATGAACATATGGCGCGTAACAGCCGATCATGAACCTGTTGGTTCTATTGCCGATGCTAGGCGTGTGGTTTATGCGGCTTCTGCTGAATTAAGACGTAATGTAAATGGAATACCTTTAGGTGAACCAAACTCCCCTCGTCCACTTATTTCACCCGCTGCCTGTGTCGATACTCATATTGTCCGTGCAGCAATACATCCTGCGATTGGTATTGCTCGAGTAGGTGATAGTGAAAATGAGTTTTTCATTGGGCCTGAAATAGTTGATGCCCCTGCTGATCTTACTCAGCAACCAAATTTTTACCGAGACTCAACGGGCGCTATTAAAAGACAAGCGGCTCGTTTTCGACTATATGGATACAATGCAGCTGGTGAAGTTGTTCGTGAACTGACCCCAGATAATGCAGATATCGTTTGGACCGTGCATGTCGCCAACCGCAAATCTCAATGGTATGAGTTTCAATATGCGCTAGATATACCTGAGGCTGTCAATGCACCAGACAATGCTTTTGCTTTACGCAACCCTAAAGTCAAAGCAGAAAATCGAATTAAGTTAGCAATTGATCCAGGTCCAAGAAGTATTTGTGGTCGAAATATTTCAGGTGGTGCTGCACATCGCTTTGATACAGGAACATTTCAAGCCGCATCTGATCAATCTGTTACCGTGCCCTTAGGTGAAATACAAACTGATGAAAATGGGCGACTACTATTTTTAGGTGGACATGGAAAGTCCGCATCACCAACCAATGCACCAGTATTCGATCCAGATAATCCACCAAGCTTTAATAATGCAAATGATTGGTACGATGACACCTCAGATGGTACTGTTGATGCGACCGTAAAAATCAATGGCGTAAGTATCCCTGTTGAATCTGCTTGGGTTGTTGTCGCACCACCCAATTATGCACCTGATGTCGTCAGTTGGCGTACGATGTATGACTTGATGTGCGATGTATACGTAAATGCTGGCTGGATGACAATGCCAGAAAAACCATCATTTACCCACGATATTTTGCCATTATTAAATCGTTTGGGCGGGCTTCAATGGGTGAATAAAGGTTTTGCAGCTTATTTTGGTAAAGGCTGCCCTATGGATTTTAGCAATCCGCAGTTACTCTCCAAATTGTCATACAAACCCAACGATCTAAATCAAGCAGATCCTTATAGCGAACTTCGCCGAGCAATCTTTCATAACTTCAGACCATCAAGACCAGTTGTAGCAGAGCCAGTTCAATGGCCACATGTCTGGCCTTGGATTTATGGTGATGCTTTTGGTAGTTTTCCAGAAAATGGTACAGGTAATATGTTGACCATGACTGGGCTACAAGAAGGCTTACTACGTCATTGGGTTGAAGGTAACTTCATTGATGATTGGTCAGATCAAGAGCCAAAAAGCTTCAGCTCTTTTGACCAAGTTCCACTAAAAGACCAACCACATACGCTCGATAAGGCAGCATTGCATTATTGTCTAGCTGACACTTTCCATCCTGGATGTGAAATGACATGGCCCATGCGCCACGCCAGTATGTATAGTTCTCCTTTTAGAATTAGACGACGTTCAGATTCTGATCCTGAACCAGATTATGGCGCTACGATGACTCCGATCAAAGTTCAACAAGTAGATGGACCACTTTATGCGCAAATACCAGGAAGTATCACTCGTTGGATGGCAATTCCTTGGCAAGGTGATACAGCATTCTGCCGATCAGGCTATGATCCTGATTTTGACCCTTACCTCCCTACATTCTGGGCAGCACGTGTTCCTAATCAAGTGTTAACAGAACAAGATTATCAAAAAGTCATTAATCTAGATTTGCCTAGAGAAGAACGGATTGCTGCCTTTAACCAACGGCGTAGTTGGTTGAGAGCCATTCAAGATGCAAATACGGCAGATGTCATGATGCGTATGGTTGCACACTTCAATGAACTTGGCATTGTTGAAGTTCGTGAAGGCATTAAAGATGATCCTGATATTCCCGAATATCTATATGTTGAAACATTAATAGCAGGGAAATTAAAAGCTGCTACTGAATATGCAACTCATTTACTCGAAAGTAGTACTGAACCACTGACAAATCTCGATAAAGCAGGTTGGGCTAGTCATGAACAACTACTCGCGTTTAGAGCAGTAAGAGTTCAGAAACGTTAAAATGATCAATTATGATTGTGATGTATGCATAGCTGGTAATGGCCCCGCCGGTATGATTGCAGCAAGGCAACTCGCTTTAGCTGGGCTGTCAGTTATATTAATTGGTAGCCCAAATCATCAAGCTCATAAATTTGGCGAAACCTTAGCTGGGGCAGCAATTCGACTACTTCTGAAGTTAGGTCTTAAAGAGCTGGTTGAAACACTACACAATACTTCAAATGACTATAATTCTTTTTCCCCAAAAGTCACAGGAAATATGGCTTTTTGGGGAACTGAACAAGCATCTATAACAGATGCTATTCATGATCCTTATGGCTTAGGTCTTCGAATTGATCGTCAACGATTTGATACGCTGTTAAAACAATATATTCAACTGAAAAACATTACACATCTGAACGCGAGTATCACAAATTTAACCAAACACAATGATCTATGGGAAATTACCTTAGACGGTAAAATGCTTATTACTTCAAAATGGATTATCGATGCGACAGGCCGCAGTGCTAAAATTCTTAAATTACTGGGTATTCAACGTTATCGAGGAGCTCCATTAGTAGCCCTTTATCGTACCTGTGTACCTGAGAAAAACATATCACTGAATAAAACAATAATTTCATCCAATGAAAGTGGATGGTTATATGCAGGAAAAATCTCTGAGGAAAAATGGGTGTTAGGTTTTCATACTCTTCCTAAATTTGCATTTAATCTAAGGAATCATGCATCTCATTGGGATGACGTAATTAATAAAAAAAGTGGTATTACGGATCTTCTAGGTCAATTAGAGTTAAGCGCTGATATTTACGCTCATGATGTTCGCACAAATTGGTCGCCCGAAACCTTTGGTGAAGGTTGGGTTGCCTGTGGTGATGCGTTATTGGCTTTTGATCCAATCGCAGGACAAGGCCTATTCAATGCAATTTATACTGCAATAAAAGCTTCTGAACATATTTTATCTGCTGAGCAAAAAATAATGCTAGAAAGTAATTATTTAAAAGAAATTCAAAAGATCATTAAAGTATATGAACATAGAAGATGTTCTTTATATAGAGAGGAACAACGATGGTTAGATAGTAATTTTTGGAAAGTACATCAGTATAGCCAATAACAAATAGTACAAGTCTCATGCGACAATCTTTTCAGTTGTATATTGAGCATGAGAATCTACTTTAACTATCAAATTCATGTTAAAAGATAATCCAACTCAAAACAATTATTTCATTAATCTAAAATTATTTTAGAGCATGGAATATCAAATAACTCTAAAACTTCTGAAGACAATACCGAAATACTCCTTCTCTTCTCTAATTAAGACTAAATCAATATTTCTAAATCTTAATAATCAGAGTCATAAAGATATCTCAAAGATTCCTGTTCCATTAAGTGATGATTTTCTGAATATCCATCCTCTTCAGCTTGTCGTTCATATTGCATGTATTTTTCCGATTCACGTTTAGCCTTAGCATTTTCATCTACACGTTGTCGCTCTTTTCTTTCTTTATCGATAGCTTCCTGAGCTAGTTTTGCTCGGCGTTCAATCTCGAGTTCAGCCATTTTTTGCATATGTTGTAAAGTTTTTTGTTGATATTCTTGTTCTCGCGCTATCCGTTCAGAATTTGTTTTCCAAACAATCACTATCATTAAAAGGACTACACCACCTAAAATAATATAAAGTTTATTCATTAATTACAGATCCTCACTGCTTATTTTCAGGCCAATTTTAAACTAATTAATAGCCATTAGAATTCAACAATGAATAAAAAATTTATAATGAAAATCAATAAACTGATGAAGTTGAAATAAAAGACAACGTAGCGTAACCCAAGGCAAGAAGCTCATGGATATGCTAAATACTGCTATCAAGGGCTATCAGAATAAAGTACTCACCGCTGCTGAAGTGATTGATGAACTCATCAAGCTCGCAAAGGCTATTTAGGAGTATGACAAGCTTGTTGCAGAACTCAATTTAACTGAGTAAGAGTATGCCTTTTTCTCTGCTGTCGCTAAAGATAGTGCAAGAGAACTCATGCAAAAATATATACTTAGAGAGCTTGCAGTGGTACTTACTGAATCTATTCGCCAAAATGTCACGTTGGATTGGACAATTAAAGAAGCGGCAGGTGCAAAGTTAAGAGTGATTGTGAAATGACTCCTAAAAAATATGGATACCCACCTGATATGGCATTATTAGTGACTGAAACTGTTATAGAACAGGCTGAGCAATTAGCAAATGAACTTGCGGAAATATCAAATCTAGAAGAGATTTGACCATAAATTGGTCCATCGGACTTTTGAACTGATGGACCTTAAAATAGACCGTTGGTCTAAACTGTTTTTCTTATTTTTCCCATTGAACAACCCTCTAAACTCATGGTTTAGAGGGTTCGATATATGGTGGGCCCACCGTGACTTGAACACGGGACCAACGGATTATGAGTCCGCTGCTCTAACCAACTGAGCTATAGGCCCTATACTTTGTAACTTATTGTATTCACTACAATTCAGCTTGAGACCAATATTAGCTAAATTCAAATTTAATTACAAGTTATTTCTTGAGTAGACCCATAGTAGACCGTAGAAATTACTGTAATATGTAGCTATATATTGTCAAGCCTAGCGGATTCTAGCCCATGTCAGCAAACCGAGTAAAGCTTACAAAGTCATTTATTGATCAACTCGAACTAAAACCTGCTATTTTTCGTGATAGTGAGTTAATTGGTTTTGCTGTACGGGTTAATACCTCATATAAAACATATATCGTTGAGAAAAAGGTTAATGGCAGGTCTACTCGGTCTACTTTGGGTATTCACGGTCAAATAACACTTGCTCAAGCAAGAGTATTGGCTCAAGAAGCCTTACTTGAAATGACGAAAGGTATAAATCTTAATGAAAAGAAAAAGAATCGTATTACGGACGCTGAGAAGCTCTACCAGGTAAAGCAACAGCAACCTACTCTCTTTGAAGCCTACAGTGTTTATATTGATGAGCGAGAGCTAAAACCACGTACACTTGATGACTATAGTGACGTTATTAATGGCTACTTATCTGATTGGAAAGATATCAAATTAAAGGATATCAACCGCAAGATGATTCAGGATAAACATAAAGAATTATCCGAACGCAGTAAGGCCCAAGCAAATATGGTGATGCGAGTCTTTCGCGCGATTTATAACTTCTCAATAGAACATTATTTAGATGATGATGAGAATCCAATTCTGCCACCTATCAATCCTGTGCGTACGCTAACCGCAAAAAAAGCTTGGAATAAAATTAAAAGAAGAAAAACATACATCAATGAAGATAAATTACCTGACTGGATTAACGCTGTATTAAATTTTCAAGATCGTGGTCAAAAACTTGAGACGAACAAAGATTTCCTGCTCACCTTGATTTTGACTGGCTTTAGACGAGAAGAATGTGAATCACTCGCTTGGTCTGCAATTGATCTTAAATACGGCTTTATCACTTCAATAGACCCTAAAAACAATGAACCGCATACATTACCTATGGGCGATTATTTATGGGCAATGATGAAAAAAAGAAGAGCAGCTATAAACACTGAATGGGTCTTCCCTTCTGCAAAATCAGTTTCTGGCCATATTACAAATATTTCTAAGGTGCGGAATAAAATCAACGAGAGCTGCGGTATACCTTTCACTTTCCATGATCTTCGTAGAACGTTCGGCTCAATTGCTGAAAGTTTAGACTATGGGAAATATACGATCAAAAAACTGCTGAATCATAAAGAGGAAGATGATCGAGACGTAACAGCTGGCTATGTGCAAGTAAGCGATAAAAAACTACGGGCCGCTATGAATGAAATCGAGGTAATAGTTTTAGGTGAACATAAGCAGAACCATTCCGATAAATGATGGAATGGCAGTTTGGTTTGAAAGGAAAATTGTTAATTCTAAAAAGTAAAAAACCGCTTAAATAAGCGGCTGTTGCAGACGCGAGTTCAACTCCCGCGATCTCAAAGACTAAGAATGATTATTTAATAAATGATAACGATCCATAGCGGCTAAATGCCAAGGGTATGTTTCAATCCTCTTTCTTAATTCCGCCTGTTTTTCTTTTTCAATAAATGTCCATGCGACAAATCCACCATCATTGAAATGATCATGGATTGCAGAACTCATGTGAGGATTAATTCCTCTAACTGCTGTACCAAACTGCCTCCACCATCCACTTAACCATACTAGATGCATTGCCATCGCTCTGACGTTCATAGTATTGGGTTGGTTATCTCCACTAAACAAAGCAATCAAATGATGGACGTATTCAACTGCTACAGGAATCTGTTCCAGTGATATCTCATCTATGCCTTTCACACTAAAACGTTGGTGTACGAGTTTGTAGGCTTCAGAAAAGTTGAGATGTTGTGACTTTGCTACAAGCATATTTACGGCATCGTTTAAAACCACACGTTCTGTTTTACGATTCTTAGTTTTGGGCTGTACTTCCCTATCCAAAATGTCTAAAACCCATTTTCGGAATTCTTTGGCTACTGGTGTGCGAGCGAACATAGCAATTAAGTGGCAACCACGTAATGAGAATATACGTGTTTCTTTTTCTGAATTACCATTGCCAAACCCCTTGGTGGCTAAATTGACCACCAAGCACATACATGTACTAAATTCATCAGCATAGCGATTATATATTTTGTTGACGGACCGAATATCAGCATATCCTAAAGCATTCGCTAATTCAGAAGATGTGAGCCAAATTTGGTCATCGCTTTGTTGTACTGGATGAAATTGCATTGCATTAAATGATAGACTGTTCATGTCTTATCTCCGTTCAGGAATTAGATAGAAGCTCCTAGTCCGCCAAGATTCAGGGGCTTCATTGTTTTTCTATTTAGGGATTTTTGGCTGATCTTTTAGCCACTCTTCTACAATAAAATTTAATTGTGCTGTTACAGAACGTCTATTCTCATTAGCATCTTTTTTAAGTTCATCTACCAATTTTTGCGGCATCCGAATATTAATTTGTCTGTCTTGTCTTGCCATAAATTACAACCAATAAAGCACCGTGATACAATTAAAGCACAGTGCTTTATTGATGTAAAGCACTGTGATTCATTAATATTAAAAACTAACTTAAGTTAGTTTTTTTTGGAAACGATATGGCTCGTAATGATCCGCAAATGAATTTACGTGTTCCAATGGAACTTAAGGAAAAAATTGAAAAGGCTGCTTTAGATAACGGTAGAACCATTACTGCCGAAGCAGTACATCGCTTAGAAGAAAGTTTTTTAAACAATTCTAGTGTTAGTAGCAATCAGGCTGATGTCAGAATCATTCCCTTACGCGATGGGAAAAAGCGTGTGATTTATGGAAAGTTACTGAATACGTTGGATTTAGATTACACTCAGGAACTATCTAATCTTAGAGATGATATTCATATTTCTCTTGAAGTATTAAGTGGCTCTTCATTTTGGAATTCATTAAAGTTTTTTAATAAAGAAGTTATTGTCTATAAAGGCGACAATCATATTGATGTTGTTGATAACGGCGAAGGTAGTCTTGGATGGTTGACTGTTGAAGATCATATTACGGATGAATATATGAAAAATTTGCATAAAAAAAATAAATAAAAGTAAGTCACTGCTTACTTTTATAGGTAAGGTCTGGCACTCTATTTCATGAAGTGGGATGTTCGGGATTTAAAAAAGCACCTTATGGTGCTTTATGATATTTCAATTGGTTTTATCATTAATTGGACAATCATTTGTGTATTTGTGGAAAAAACCATAGCCTAATTTAAAAATTAGATTTTTTTAGAATAGATTTACATTAAAAAATTGTTTAAAATAATAGCATTATAGGAAATATAATACATGGTGAGAAAGAATATGAATAGTGTCGAACAATGCCCTAAATGCAAAAATTATTTTACTATTAGTGAGATCGGTGGCCAATTTCCCGGTTGTAAAGAATCAGAAGAAATTGATTGCCCGCATGAAAATTGTGATTATTCGTATACGCGAAGAAGTAATGGTACTTTCCAAACACATAAAGCTAAACCACCAAAAGAAAATTAATTTAGATATTTTCACTTAATAAAAAAGCATCTCGGGATGCTTTTTTATTACAACATATAAATATTAATAAAAATTAAATAATATTATTAGTGGTTCTTTAAATATCAAACTAAAGTAGTTTGCACTTGAAAAATTACAAAAACAAAACAATAATAACAAAAATCAACATTAACCAAAGAATATAAACATGCAAGAAAACCTTAACAGAATTTTTTCCATTTTGAGCACTTATGAAAATTTTGAACCTTATATGTTAAATCATGATCAAAGTATTAACAGCTCATTACTACGTAACCATATAAATCTATGGGTATCTCAATTTGATGATTCTGAAAAAGAATTTATTGTAGAGATCACGGCAAATTTATTAGAACAACGTTTTATTACAAAGGATAAAGAAATTAAATTTATCCAATCATTGTTTGAAAACAATCTTCTTTTACAGAATAAAACCATGCCATTTCCTTTAAAAATTCAAGGAAATGGAAAAAGTCAGAGTTGTTTAGTAAAGCACTATGAATATTTTATGAATTATTATAATTTAACGTATTCTTCAGATTCTTTTATTTATATAGATGATTTCGTTTTTAGTGGTGGTCGTCTTTTCAATGATTTAAGTAACTGGATACCTTTACAACGTAAATCTAACATAATTTTTGTGGCAGTTATGGGGCAACATACAAATATTTGGATTAAAAAAAATCTGCTCCAGAGCAAAATATATAAAACCAATCAAATTAAAGGTATTAATAGTTCTTTAATATTTTTAAAATGCGTTGAATTGGAAAATAGATTATTCAAGAAAAATGAGTCTGGTATTTTATGGCCAATGATTAGTTTTTTTCAAAATGAAGCTTATGCACCATATATGGAACCTAAATTTATTTATAGAGACGGTTTTATAGCCACTTCTAATAATTTTTTTAAAAATAATGAAGATAGAGTAAAGTTTGAAAATATATGTTTAAAATATGGTTTTCAAATTATTCAAAGATGTCAAAACCCTAATGCAACCACAAAACCGTTAGGTAACTCATTCTTTGGCTATGGTTTTGGAGGATTAGTGTTCAATTACAGAAATTGTCCTAACAACACTCCTCTGATATTCTGGTGGGGAAGTAGTAACCCATCGGATCCAATGTATAATCAATGGCATCCTTTAATGCCAAGAAGGACATATGGATAAGCTTGCTGAAAGAATTTATGATCCTGAAACACAAGATTTAGCGGTCTTTAAAAAAACACATGAGCAATGGGGTGGATATTCCAACATGGCAGCAGGATATCCCATTGTTATTAATGATATTTTCATAAAATCATCAGAAGCATTGTATCAAGCTTTTAAATACCCTACTCGTCCAGATGTACAAAATAAGATTCTTATTCAATCAAGTCCAATGACAGCGAAGATGGTAGGGAAACCTTTTCGTGACTCAATAAGACCAGATTTCGATTTAATAAAGATTAAACTCATGAAATGGTGTGTATACGCTAAGCTGCTTAGTAATTATGAAAAATTTTCAGATTTACTTCTCCAATCTGAAAATAAGATAATTGTTGAGGAGTCCCGCAAGGATAATTTTTGGGGCGCAAAAAGAACAGATGACAATAAACTCATTGGGATTAATGTATTAGGAAGAATTTTAATGGAAACAAGAGAAAATATTAAAAATGGAAAAATTCCTGATAGGCTTGAACCTTTTCACTCGATAACAGATTTCAAGCTTTTAGGTCAAGATATAAGGACTATTCAAAAAGTAGATAGAACTTTATGGGAAGATGAAGATATACAACAATCTCTACTTTAATAAAAAAAGCGCCATTAGGCGCTTTCTTCTACTAGTTTAGGAATTCTTTGCTTTTTAGGAATTTCTATTCCAACTAAATTTTCAAGAAAACTAACATTCATATCTAAAGCTTTAGCTATATCTTCAGCATAAATTTTCTTCTTGGCAAGCATGGTAAAACATGCTTGAAGAAGTTCAGGCCCTTCTTTTGCAATTAAGTGGTCTTCTTTTTCAGTAATACCCTCACCTGTTTTTTTCAAGTAAATCACACCACTGGTATATTGCTCTTGCGTTAATAAACCTAACTGCTTGGCACGATAAAGGATTGCAGCCTTACTTACCTTCCAAGTTTGTTTAAATTCACCCAACTTTGCCCAGTTATAACGACCATTCTTATACCAAGTCGGAAAGTGCGTACGCATCATGACTTGAGGAATCAATAAAGCAGAAGCAAAGTAGTTTGCTTGTGACTCAGTTAACCGATCTCCAGTCACTATCCCATCATGAAGTACAAGATGTCCCAGCTCATGTGCCAAATCAAAACGCTGTCGACAAATACTTTCCTTCGCTTCGTTCCGAACAAATACAGGTCGCTTGGTTGCTAAAGAAAGAGCATCAACTTCTTTTGAAACAGATGGAAAAGTTGTCACTATGATTCCATGTGTTTCACACAGCCTAACCATATTACTAATTGGACCTAAGCCTAATCCCCATTTTTCACGGCATTTTTCAGCAATTAATTCAATAGACGAATTTTGAGAGTTTTCAAATGCTTCAATATCATATTTAGGCAAGCGTAGTTTAGAATCAAGATACTCAGTTAATCGCTTGATGTACTCGCCTCTAGCAATCACAATCTGCTTAAATGATACTTTTGAAGTACGGTTACTTCTAAAATGTATTTGATCCTCCTGTAAAACAGGTTTTAGCTGCATAAAAAAAGACTGTGGCACATTAAAGAAATGCGCCACTTTATCAATAAATTGATCGTTGGGTGTCGTTTGCCCCGTTTCAACTTTATGAAGATATTGACGTGTTAAGTCCAGCTTGCCACCTAAGTCCTCTAACGATAATTCATTGAATTGTCTTAGAAGCTTTAGTTCCAAGCCATTAAACTGTGTTGTCATGGCTAAGTCATCTTACAATTAGTTGTTTACAGCTTCGGAATCGTCGTCATCTTCTTTTCCATTGTCCATATCTGGATCTTCAACCAATGGTGAACCTAAATCTACAGGTTTTGGTGTTTCTGGCTCAATTAAGTGAATGTTGTTCAAGCCAGTTATTCTACTAGAATCCCAGTAGGCAACTACATCGTTTTCTGCATTGTATCCAGCAAAGATAACAAGTGCTTCATCTTCCTCAGTTGATGGTTCATTAAGAATATACTTCCAATAAACTGGTTCATTTACATTAGATGGGAATAATCCATAATATGAATCCTCCGCTTTTTTGAAAAATCCTTGATTACTTGGATTTAAAAAATCATCTTTGCAAAATCTGATTCGGGCACTGCCTATTTGGAAGATACATTTAAAAGTACCATCCTTTAATAAAATCGGTACTGGAGATTCACCAGACATTATTAAATGCACTATACATCCATATGTCCGACCAAAAATAGTACATCCACGTGTATAAGCATTATCAAATTGATGTCTGAGATCCATAATAGTTTCGTTATAGATATCAAGCATTGGGCGAGCAATAAAACTGATAACCTCATCAGTCAATTGTGGTTCAAAATAAGAAGGATGACGCCATTCCATAAAAATAATCCGCAATAAGAAGTGAAATGTTGGGTTAAAATCAATTTATTGCTAATTTTTAATTCTGTCAACCAACTTTTATTGCTAAATTTAAATTTTGTCAACTAACAATGCAAACTAAACCTTATTACATTATCTACAGAGTTTCAGACTCTAGGATTGCAGACATTTATACGTGACTGCTACAATCAATTTAAACTTATACTCAAAACAAATTTATGAAATATATAATTTTTATTTTAATGGGGCTGCTTTCATTTCAAAGCTATGCAAAGAAGTGTGCTGACTTTGGAACTCAAAAAGAAGCTCAAGCTTGGTATGAAAAGCGCAAAATGTCTGGTCAAACTGGATGGAAAAGCTTAGATCGTGATGGCGATGGTCAAGCATGTGATTGCTTGTCGGTTGGAAATGGCAAGAATTGCCCGAAGAAGAAAAAATAAGGAAAGAACATGAAGTTTAATTTTTCATTGGATACAGCAATCATTGTTACTTTAACAGCAATTTTTTTATTTGCTTTGGGGCAAGCTTACTTAGGAGGTTTGCTAAGACCTTTTTATGTTGATCCTGTTGTATTGAATTTTAGTATCCAAGATAAAATTTACTGGGGCTTCGTAAAAGGACAAGCACCTTTAATATACTTTTTTATTATCACTACCCTTTTCTATGTCTCAAGATATGTTTTTGTTACAGCAGAATTAGATCAAAAAATCGTTAGTTTTTTGAGAAGTAAAATTAATTTCAGACTTCCACATGAAGTTAAACCACATAACATAAGTTTGACTGATGAAAGAGAAAGAAATTATTCGGTTTTTACTTTGACAATATCCATAATTTATACACTATTTATTGGGGCTCTTTTTTCTCTTAGTCATATTGAACAAAAGGGCAAAGTAATTGGCCAAACAATACTTACTGATATGACAATACAACCCTTAGTAAAAATAACTGGTGCAGATACAGGCCTAAAACAATATCGTATCCTATGTGGCTCTGCCTTATGTGCTGTAATAGATGCACAGAAGAATGTCTCTTTGGTTGAACCTAAGAGTGTTGTGTATTTAAGTTCTAATTTTGATAAGAAAGCATCTTAACGGATAAAAATATGTCTGCTTTTTTGATAATCATGGGATTTATCTTAGCTTTTTCTGGATTGATCTTTGGCCCATATATATTCCATAAACACATCAGAAACCACCAAGAAAGTCATGCAATGGGCTTTTTATGTATGCTTCCTGGTATGTTTGTTGTGATGCTTGGCTTTTATTTGAGATGAGAAACTGTAGTACTTATACATCGTTGAATTAAGCCCTTCAAAAAGGGCTTTTTTTATTTCTTTAAAAATAATGCTCTCTCTGCTTCACGGCGGCGAACCAAACCTTTCAACACCTTTCCCCCACCTCTATTCCACTTTGGAAACTCATCTGCTGCAGCTTTATAATCTAAAGCATTCAGATATTTCACTAAGGTCGACGTTTTAAAAGCATTCGTACCAATGTTATAAGCCAAAGAAACCAATGCATCGAATTGATTTTGTGATAGTGGAACACTCACAACATCATTTACAGCAGTTTGAAAGCGCCTCAAATCATGTTGAAAAAAGGACTTTGCTTGTTCTAAGGTACAACTATCGCCTTTCTTTACAGCAACACCATTTGGATAAATCGTTGTCCCGTAACCGATGGTCCAGACTCCTACACCATCGTCATAAGCTTTCAATCTTAAATCTTCAAAACTGGTGATGAGTTGAATACCTACAGAACTTATGGTCATTTCAGAATCAATCGCGATTCCAAGCATATCAGCAACATCATAGGCTGTAGCTACATTGATTAATTTATCAGTGGCATCGACTTGTTTTTGAGTCAGCTTTCCACCACTGATTTTACGTAAATATTCGATGATCGCTTTCATGATTCCTCACCTACTTTTTTACTAATCATTCGATCTACCCAAAGTGTGCCTTTGAAGCCCACAATACCACCCACAAAGATTGAAAGCTGCATAGGTAACGCTAAATACTCTAATGCACTCACAATCGTTAACGTTAAACATCCGCACAACACAGCTTCTAACCAGTCGATCTTTCCACGTTTCTTGAGTGACCTTACGATCGCTACAATCACTGACAGAATTACGGCGACCACTGTAAGGTTATGCGCATCTAACCAGTCAATCGCATATTTAAGATAATCTTGCATTCACTTTTCTCCAGGTAATAAAAAACCGCCCGTAAAGGCGGTAAGGAAATAAATCAATCTTTTTAAGTCTTCGCAGCTTATTGTAAAAACTAAAAACCCCTCAAAAATTAACTTGAGGGGTTTTCTTATAATCAGAGTTTAATCAATATGATTACTTTTGATTTTTAAGTTTCTTTTTCAATTTAGCTAATTTGCCTTCATGTTTAGCTATTTTCTTTAGGCGCGCTTTAATTTGTTTCTTAAGGGATTTAACTTGTTTAGCCACGATGTTACTCCTTGGTTAGTTTATCCGTTGACTGATGTTTTTTTATAAAACTACGGATGTATTTTCTTAATTCTCTAGCTGCGCTTGTGTCTAAGCTATCACATAGGTGAATAAACTCGTCACGCTCAGCCGTATTGATGCGAATTAAGAGTTGGCCATCTTTTTTATTCACCTTAGTTTTTTTGGGTAACTCAGTCATATCGTTTTAATTCCCAAAAGGTAATAAGCAAAATGTATATACAATGTATATGCCTAAATAATTAATGTCAACCTTAGCCACTCGATAAAACGTTTAAGCTACAATAAGCCATCAAGAACCACATACCATAAACTTGAATTACAGTTGTGACCCCAACACCGCTACTTACTGGCTCTGCCATTTTTATTTCTCTAGGTGTAAAACCTCCTTTCGGCGGTCATTGATTCAGACATAATCTTTATCATTTAAATAATATTGATCAGTGTAGTTGATCGCAGTGATTGAAGACTCCCCACCTCCACCAGACTTTTCAGTAATCAAAAATAGATCTCTCTTGCTATGCGTATCGGTTGTGACAAGATAAGTTGAACAACTAATATTCCCCTCGTACTCAACAACAAGCTGCGAAGTTGGTGCACGGGCCAATAAAACCTCTCGCTCATGAGCACCTTGCGATAACTGAATCACGTCAACTTGGCTATTAGGTAATTGCAGGTGAATAACATAGGTTTCGTTTTCATCAAGTACACATGGCTGTGACAACGTTAAGTACAAACCATCTTGTTCAATGACTGAACCAGAACTGACCAACATCGGACGCGTATCATCAGCAATCAGAATTAGGTCATTTCGAGTGACTAGATCAGCTTCATGATATGCAGAAAACTCAACAGATCTTTTTTTGTGCTTCAGTTTATTGAGTGCGCGGTATGCTAAAAGCTTCGCTTGCGCTTCATTCGTAATTCCGCTGATTTCCAAAGATTTTGCATTTATCACATTATCATTTGGTAGTTTAATTTCAGTCTCGGACCATGAATCAGCTGGGTTATGCCATTTGATTTTCACACCATCAAAGTCTTTATTTACACCAAAGCTGACAGATCGCTTCTCACTTTCTGGCTTCTTATTTCTATGATTAAAAAGCAGTGTCGGTATATCTCGAGGCTGTTCAAATACAAAAAAGACTTGATTTGATTCTCGGCGGGCATCGCAGAACACAGCATTCGCAACTGTTGCAAGTGCCTCCTCGTATGATATTTTCGCATCATCAAATGTATAGTTGAATTCTATTGGTACGCCAAAATACGTATTAATTTCATCAGCTACGGCATAAAGACTAGCAACATCAAGCGTATTTATATCCCTTCGTCCTATTTTTTCATCTGTTGTCATCGCGCTAACGATGTCAGCAAAATTACTTGTAGCCATGCGATCAACTGATTTCTCACCTGATTGGTATGAATATAACTTGCGATGTGCAATCAGATTAAACTCCCTGCTTTGCGCACCTGTTGCTTGCTGTGTTGCAACTGTACGTACCCGAGCAAGCGTGACATCGTCATAGATCAACTTGTCTGATTCATAAAATGCATAAGCGAGATAAAATTTGGTGTCATCGCTTAGATCAGCATGATCACCATTATCTGTAATTCTCTTTGCTCTAAAACGAAATGCACCCGTAAACGGCATATCAATCCGCAGTGTTTTTGCAATCTGTGATCGACTACCATCAATGCCGTGCAGCATGACTGTTTCTGAAAATATAGGCCCTGTGGCTGAACCATTAACCACTTGCTGATACTCAACAGTTACCTCAACGTGCTTGTCTTCAGAACCTCGAGAATGCCATTGGGTGCAACAAAATTTAGTAATATTCCCGTCGCTTTCGCAAAATCTACGCTATACCATCCAATCCAGTTATTTTGACTTGATCGTAAATAAATATACTTTGTATAAGGTTCTGTTTCTCCGTTTGGTTCGTATTGAAGATCATTCCAGCTTGAATTAATTGCACCAGGATCAACCAGTGATATGGTTTCCGAGCTGCCATCAATACCACTGATCACATATGTACCATCTAAATTCAAACCGACAGTACTATTGATGAGTAATCCACTTAATGTTGCCGTTAAATTTTCTGTGATTTGAGAGAAATTTGAATTTGTAGATGCTGGATCAATGAGTTTGATTGTATATGCACCCATTGCATAAGAAATAGATTCAATATCGTATGTACCAGACAGATCCAACGGTCCATTGATAGGATCATTAACAACATAAGTCAAAATATTGATACGCTGATAGGTTTCCGCATTCGATACCTCACTCATGACGACTGAAATCGTATTCAATGTTGCATCTACTGTTCCTCTTCCATTCCCAGCAATATCAGCTTGTCCCCAATTTGCACCTTGAATTGATATTTCCTGACCAACGACAAAACGTTCTGTAAATTGTTCGCGCGTCCAAGAATCTATGGGCGTATTTTTGACAATCAATTTCAATAAACTATTTTATTGTTGTTCTGTTAGCTGATGACAACCTACTTCTGAAAATACTTGTCCAATAAGTATAGTAGATCTCTATCATCTATTTCCTTTTTTCTACTTTGCTCTATTTGCTGCTGATACTCTTCTTGTGAAATTACTCCTTTATCAGGTGTAGTCTCAATGAGCTTCAAATAAGGCTTATTATTTAAAGTTTTATTTTGTGCATTATATTGAGTTTTATCATAAGCGCTCATACCAGATGTTTGAAATACATCTTCAATTCTTTGTGTCATATAATTATAGTTTTGATTTGTCCATTTTGCTTTTAGTTGATTTGATATCTCAAAAAAATCCACACTCTCATTGCTGTCAGTCTTATTATGAAAGTTATCTTCTTTAACAATTAAAATAGATGGTTTTTTTTCAAAAAAATCATCGGCACTGCATACAGAACTGAAAACCACTAAACTAATAAAAAACAATAGTATCCTAAACATCAAATGTATAGCTCATTACAAATCGTTGGAATGAATAAATTTTATATAACTTTAAAAAAAACCTCCACTCCCTATCATATTCTTTTATTGCTTTTCGGCCTATAAATAGTTTTGTTTAGCTTTCGACAACTAAGATTCCATAATTTTCACTCATAAAAAACCACCATAAAGGTGGCTATTAAACATTAAGACTATCCCAGCAACTTTTTATAATTCTGTTTGTCGCACTCGTAGGGTGTACCTTTTACCTGTTTAACAACATCAAGATAAGACTGATTTTCTTTATCGAATTCCTGATTCATTTGTTCACGAGTGGTAATCTCTTTTAGCAATTCTTGAGACTGTTCAAAATTATCATTAAATATTTTTTTAATCTGGTCATTTACGTTAGCAATATCACATATTGAATTTGTAAGCTCTAATTCTTCTTTAAAGGTAAGTTGTCTTTCTTCGGACAGTATTCCTAATGCATCAAATCTATTGATAGCATCTTGACGTGCATTAGAAAGTACGCGAAACTCATTAAAAAACTCTAGTTTTGAATTAGGATATGCCTGAAATGAAACAAAACTCAAAACTAATAAACTTATTATTAAATGCACTTTCATATTCATCAGCATTCCAAGAAATTTTGAATTACAGCTTAACACATAAAGTAAAAAAACCCACTGAAGCAGAACCTAAAAGAAAACCTCCCGAAGGAGGTTTAATAGTACTTAAAACTATATTGAGTTCCCACATATATCTGTTGAACCAGATGGGTATGTCTGTGTGAATTGAACACTGTCCGTAATCAACTTTAGCGTTACTGATTTGCCAATAAAATTAGATGAAGAGTATGGTGCAGGTTGAGATTCTGCAAAAAATCCTATTTTGGTTATTGGATTATTAGCCACTACATTCATGTAGCCATAATTGACACCATTTACAATAAAACCAATCTGTTTCGATTGCTGATTAACATACACACCAAATCTAACCTTACCTGATGATGGAACTTGAATAGTAAAGCTTCTAGGGTCTAAATCCTTAAATGTAGTTTGCCCATTTGCATTATTGAAAGAACCTCCAATAATAGTTAGATAATTACCATCAGCCATTGATGGAGTATTATTAATTACTGATTGAGCTAAGTTTATACCAATCTCTTGGCCTGCCGAAGAAGTACCTACTACCACAAAACCCATTTGTTGAGTTTCTTGAGCAGTTCCACCAAGTAAGCTTTGTAGTTGAGAAGTGTCAATTTCGGTCTCAAATGCAATCACGCCGTTTGTAACTACGGTTTTGTCTGCAATATCATTCATTGTCCCAAAGGAAGCAAGCACCTGATCAATAGTAGGATTTCCTATTAACTGTATAACAGATATCCCTTTTTGATTTACCGTATCAATGGTTGTCATTAAAGCTCTTTTTCTTGTATGCGTACTGTTATAAGCATCAATTTGAGCCTGTGTCGCATTGAAATTATAATTACAAGAAGCTCCCCAACTTGCTGCGCTGGTAACTCCAATTAACATGGTTAATAATAACTTTCTCATTCTTTACACCTTATTTTTATGAAATAAGAATATAAATTAAAAATTTGATCATTAGGTCAACATTCAGATCAATAACGGTTATATCTAGAAAATAAAAAGCCTCGCCAATAACTAGTGTGTTGGCAGCGCTTCCTGTGCTGTAATCCGTTCGGCAATAAAAAACCGCACCTCAACGACGGCTTTAACACAACATATTTAAGTGCTATCTATTACTCTGGAATAAAGACCATTTTTTGTTGGGCAACAATCCACTCTGGTTTCCCATCTTTTAGCCAAATTTTTGTTCTTGCCTTATTTATAAGTAAATGGACAATTTTTCTGTCTAAGTTTTCTAGACCAGTACTCTTGTACACTTTGATATGTCTAACATATCCACGTTTATCAATGAAAACTAAAAATTCAATTTCTCTGTATCTATTTTCAAGCTCACTGTTGTACACAGTTATATTTGGCAAATAAACCCAAATGTTCTCATTATTACTTATATCTTTAAAATTAAATTCAACACCATCAATAACTAACTTATCCGTTGAGTAAGGATCTAATTTTTCCACTTTAATATAGTCAACTTGAGTTGCTGCACACCCACTTAAAGATAGGAATAAAGCACAAAAAAACAATTTATTAAGCATGGTTTTTACCAAAATTTTTTTCTGATTATATATATTTTTAAATCAAATACTACACTTAAAACCTTAGAAAAATCAGATATTAAAAAATATTTTTGTGAAGCTAGGTCTTTCCAATCTTTATACGAAAATTAGTTGATCCAATGTCTTGTATTTGCATGGTGTAAACAGGCTTTCCGTCTTTCTGATCTTCGTTAATTAATAATTTAACAACTCCATAATTCTTATCACCAGTTATTTCAACTTTGTAAAAGTATGCCGGTTGTTTGGATTCATAAGAACTTGAACCGCCAACAGCTCTAATACTATAGTCGGTAACTTTGCCAAATTCTCTTCTTATCGTATCATCTGTATATATTACAGATTCAACACGCTGAACATTATTCTTATTATTAATCATAGAATGTACTCCCCAAAATATAAGTAAAACTACACTTATGAGAGCAATATTTCTTTTCTTCTTCAAATCTTTAAATTCTATAAACATGAAAGGGAAAAACCTTTTGAAAACATTCAAACAATTTATAAAAATCGTTACCTAATTGTACCCACTACAAAAAAAAGCCCGCATTAGCGAGCTTTTAAATATCTAGTGAACCATTATAATTTCGCTCACTATAGCAGAAATATGTCATATCCTTTGTACAAGGTCAATAGTGAAACGAATTCAACTTTGATATGAATCCTCTTTCTCCTTACTAAACTCAAGAGAATCTTGAATCATGCTATTTGTAATCTGAAAGAGCCTAGTCACTTCTCTAAATACTAATTCATGAAATATTCTATGGTTCGCCCCTGCTTGTTTTGGATTGCATCAAGCATCCCGGCAACATGTTCATTAGCTAATATTTGCACCATTCGCAATTTGCACGGCAGACAAGATAGATCCAAAACAGGCGAACATAAGAATACCTATAACTAAGACCTGAAATAAAAAATATTCTATCGCTAGCTTTTTGTCGCATTTCCATATTTCTGAAATTTTTATTGCTTCATTTCTTGAAAATTCTAAAAATTGAACACCTTTAACCTTTAGATATAAATAACACTTGTAGGAGTTATTAAATTCTATGTACGCATTGACTATCCAGAAAGCAAATGCGACCCATATAAATACTGTAAATATATAAAATGGAACGTGATTAAATGCCAATTTCAGTACATTCGATTTATATAAAAGAAGAAAAGCAATACCACCAAAAATAGTTTGAGTGAGTATAGTTGTCATGAATTTGTTGTAGGCTTCTCGACCTTCCTCAAAAATAAACATAATTCCTCCTAAAAATCATTAATTTTCATAAAGTTAAAGTTATTATGTTTGCAAACATGGAGTAAAGATAATGCTTATTTTTCGACAAAACAATATGCTTAATCTTTAATTTTTAATAATATTGATACGATTTTACAACTGATTTTTTACATAGCTTCTGCTTAAATACCAGATATAAAGCGCCAACTTTTCCGAGTCGGCACTTTTTTTGTTTACAATTCTCTCAGTTTTTTTATAAAAAATCTTAAGCCGGCGCATTAAAACAATTCAGATTTGTCTCCATCAACTCGCCGTCCGTTGCTCTAACCAACTGAGCTATAGACCCTAAATCACAATGCTAATGATTAAAGATGCTTGATATTAGTCAAATAAATTTACAAACAGATGATTTTATAAAATTATTTTAAAATCATATTCTTAGATAAACCCACCTGATATTCACAAGCTGAGTAAAGAAAATATTTCCATGTTTTGATCATTTTAGAGACATCCAAATTTTCTTGTGATCTTAAATTTTCAGCCATATATTTTATATAGAACTCGGATTAAACTGCTGAAATTCATTTGTAATGATAAAGAATATGAAAAAGTTTTTAGGAAAATCTATTTTTAAAGCAACAGGTTGGGAGTACAAAGTCGATCCAACTATCTTGGAAAAAAAGCAAGTTATTATTGGATTTGAACACACATCGAACTTAGATACGATCTTATCTTTAGCTTTATTCGAAATTTTAGAGCTTAAAATTCATACTCTCATCAAAAAAGAGCTTTTTAAAGGTCCACTTAAACCAATTCTAGAAAAGCTTGGTGGCATCCCTGTTGATCGTAAAGCAAATAAAGATATTGTTACGCAAATGGTTGACTTATTTAATCAAAATGAAAATTTCAACCTTGTAATTGCCCCGGAAGCAACGCGTGCCAAAGATGGTGAAACTCGAAAGCCAATCCGTACAGGTTTTTGGCATATAGCTAAGGCAGCGAATGTGCCTATCATTCTAATGTATGCAAATGCTCGTACCAAGAAAGGCGGTATTTTAGGGAAAATCTACCCTACGGATCTTCAACAAGACTTAGAAAAAATTAAATCCCTTTATGCAGAATATGGAATTGATGTAAAAATTAGCTAAGCTCATTCTTTCGATCAATCCTTGTAAATTGACGGTAATTTTAAGTTTTGAATATGAAACATGGCTGTTTTCAACAAAACCATCGCTATGCTAATATTCGTGCACTTTTTTAAGTTTTAATTTTTTGGAGTTACTTCCATGGCGGGTCATTCTAAATGGGCCAATATTAAGCATCGTAAAGCTAAACAAGATGCAAGTCGCGGTAAAGTTTTTACTAAGTATATCCGTGAAATCGTAACCGCTGCACGTTTAGGCGGTCCAGACGCAGCGAGCAACCCACGTTTACGTGCTGTTGTCGAAAAAGCACTTTCAGTCAATATGACACGTGACACGATCAATCGTGCAATTCAACGTGGTGCTGGCGGTGAAGACAATGATGATTTAAAAGAAGTAACCTATGAAGGTTATGGGGTGGGCGGTGTTGCAGTTATTGTTGAAACAATGACAGATAACCTAAACCGTACTGTACCTGACGTACGTCACTGCTTCTCTAAAACCAATGGTAACTTGGGAACCAACGGTTCGGTAGCCTACCTGTTTACTAAACGTGGTGAAATTTCTTTTGAAGATGTTTCTTTAGAAGACAAAGTCATGGAAGTTGCTTTAGAAGCTGGTGCTGATGACATCGAGATTGATGAAGATAGTATTCTCGTCATCACTAGCCCAGAAAGCTTTGGTGATGTACAAGATGCCCTTACAGCAGCAGGTTTAAAATCGGACAATGCTGAAGTTGTGATGAGCCCATCGACTAAAGCTGAAATCAATGATATTGATCAAGCCAAACAAATCATGAAAATGATTGATATGCTTGAAGATCTTGATGATGTTCAAAACGTTTATACCAACGTTGAATTCTCTGAAGATGTATTAACGCAACTTGATGCTTAATTCATTCAGAATAGTAAAAAATGCATCTTTTTAGATGCATTTTTTATAGCTTGTTTAAAAGTTTATAGCAGTTAAAAACATTGTATTCTTTAATCACAAAGCTTGAATGAAGCGCAACGACACTGTCTATCTTACCTATACGACGTAACAAGATTTCACTATAATCATCCATATTTCGCGCCACTAATTCTAAAATAAAATCAGCGCTCTGCCCCGTCACGAGAAATGCATTGGTCACTTCTGGAATATCTTCAATTTCTTGTAAGAACTTATCAAAAGTTTCACTATCGTGTTTACTCAACGAAACTTGCAAAAGAATATGCAGACTAAAACCAAGTTTATTAAAATTAATTTCTCGTTTCAGCTGCCCCATTACTTGGGATTCAATTAAATTTTTGATTCGACGATGGACTGAGCTGACAGACAGATTTATTCGCTCAGACAACTCGTTTAGATTTACGTCTTCATGGGTCAAAATTTCTAAAATTTGCTTATCAAAACGATCTAATTCCATTTCACAGTCCTCATTATCAAATTCAGTTTTTATCGGAACTGTTTATATGTTCGTGAATTTTTAAGGGTCAAGGGAAAACATTCGTTTAACTTTTGACGATGTTGCATGGATAACGCAAACATGATTCCGATAAATTTGTGATTTATCTTTGTCCCAAAGCCGAAACAAGACCTTTTGAGCAAATGTTCAACTCATCTCCCAATAGTTGAACAACTTGTTTCGATCCCCATCACACCCTGAAACATAAGATAGCAAAGCACTTTTATAATTATTTCCCTCTTTTCAGTTTTTTTAAAGTAAATTTGGAAATAAATTCCAATATTTCCCATATAAAACGAATTATCTTTTAAATTAGAAAATAATTAGTCATTTATTTCTTACATTTTTAAGAAAAATCTTATTTTTTTCTCATAAAAAAGCCCTAATTAAAAATTTAGGGCTTTTTGATCACTTTGAATTACATGCCACGCCAATCAACTCTCGCATTGCGCTCTGTTGCATAAATACGTTGGACATATTGCCCTAATGGCAAATCAAGCAAATAGTCATGATATTCTTTTAGCTCACCTGAAAACTGTTCAATATCATCATTTTCCAATTCCCAAGGCGTTCCTTTAATTAATAATAAAGGTGCAAGGATCGAACAAACTGCAATATCAGCCAAACCTAAACGATCACCGACCAAATAACGCCCTTGATTTTCGATCAATTTGAGGTTTAGATCAGTAATCAACTCTGTCATACGAAGTTTAGACTGCGCAACTTTTTCAGGATTCAATTTATAATTAGTCGAGACCAAACTTTTTAAAATCGGTTTAGAAATTTTTTCAAACTGGCGTAAATAGCCTTGCTCACCCATCATAATTTCTAAAGGATGATCGCCAACTGAGAGTGCTTGAGCTAATGACCAACGGCGCACATGAATACCTAGCTCATTTGCAAGTTGATCAATTTCAAGTGCATCTTCACGTAATTGTTCATCACGTCTCAATAAGGCATGCTCAGGATAAGTTGTATCTAAATACAGCGCGATTTGTGTTGAATCAGCAATCCATTGTTTATCATCTTTTAGCATCGGCAACAGATATTGTCCTGACTTAAGATAGGTAAACGCACGGTGAAATCCAGGAATTAAATTATGTGCAACATAGTCCAACTCCTTATGATCTAACAACCAGCGAGCTTTTTCACAATAGTGAGACAAAGGAAATTGGTATAAAACCCGCATAGACTCTCCAAATTTATTTTTCTACTCATGAAACATAAGGTTTTTCATACTTTAGAAGTAAAAGTCTTTCAAGACAATGTCATTTTTGCTTGATATTTTCTAATTTTGGCTAAAAGTCTTTATCAATATTATTGGTGAGATTATTCATTTATTTCATAGAAGTAGCCTTTTTGTATTCATCAATGCAATTTCAAAACCTCTAAACAACTGTTTTAAATAGATATTTATTATCTATTTTTTTGTTATTTTTCTCATAAAAAATGCTTAATACTTATTGTGATATTCAAGCCATAACTGATGGTTTAGTGGAAAAGTAAAACTTTTGTAAAGTTGCTCTTATCTATTAGAGGTGCTCACATGTCCAGTAATCAATCAGTGATTCAAGTTCAAATACAACTGATTTCAAATGATCAGCAGGCCATTAATGCTGCCTATCAAGTTGCTGACTTTGCATTAGAAGAACGAAATATCCGAGATCAACAGCGTATTTTACCCACTGAACAGATTATTCAGTTTAGTCAAAAAGGTCTAGGTGGAATCCGTGTGCCTAAAGAATATAGTGGCGCATTTGTTTCCAATAAAACCTTAGCTCATGTGTTTCGTATTTTAAGTAAAGCCGATGCCAATGTTGGACAAATCCCACAAAACCAATTCGGTCTTTTAAATTTTATTAATATCACAGGTTCAGATGCACAAAAAAAGTTTATCTACAGTGAAATTCTAGCAGGTAAACGCATTGCAAATGGTGGGCCTGAAAAAAATTCTAAAGATACCAAAGCCATTCAAACCACTTTAAGTATGGAAAATGGTCAATACTTTTTAAATGGAGAAAAGTTTTACTCTACAGGCACTAGCTTTGCAGATTGGTTAGCGATTCGTGCCTTACATCCCGATGGCTATACAGTATTGGTGATCGTTGATCGACATGCTGTTGGTGTTGAAGTGATTAATGACTGGAATGGCTTTGGGCAACGTACCACAGCCAGTGGAACGGTAAAACTACGCAATGTTGTCGTTGATCCTGCACTATTTTTTGATGAACGCATTATTGCCGACACCCCAAATGTACGCGGTGCGTATTCTCAACTTTTACAGGTTGCAATTGATGTTGGCATTGCCGAAGCAGCTTTTGATGACACCTTATCTAGTATTCGTAAAGCACGCCCCATTATTGATGCAGGCATAGAAAAAGCCAGTGAAGAACATTACACATTACAAGAAGTCGGTAAACTCAATATCTTGTTCGATGCTGCGATTTTATTACTGGACGATGCTGCTGAATATCTAGATGAACTTGATCAAATCGCTGCAATTTCTGCTGAGCAAGCCGCTCGTGCTTCTATTCTAGTGGCAGAAGCAAAGATCTATGCCAATGATGCTGCCCTGCATATCTCAGAAAAATTACTCGAACTTGGAGGAAGCCGTGCCAGCCTGAGCCAACACAATCTTGATCAACATTGGCGCAATGCTCGCGTACATACCTTACACGATCCTGTGCGTTGGAAATTCCATGCGATTGGTGACTATTACCTCAATGGTACCCACCCTGCCCGCCATGCTTGGATTTAAGGAGCAAATCATTATGACCTCATACCAAGAATTACAAGGCTTTGCCAAAACCAATTTTAAAGCGGCGCATATCATTCAAAGCGATGCAGAAGCACTTGACATTGCTATTCAACTAAGTGAACAGTTTAAACAAGCAGCAGTTGAACGCGATGCCAATCGGAACTTACCTTTCATAGAAATAGAAGCCTATAGCCAATCAGGTTTATGGGCGATTACCGTACCTAAACAGTATGGCGGTGCAGAGGTTTCCAGCCTCACCGTTGCTAAAGTCATTGCCCTGTTTAGCGGTGCAGATGGTTCGATTGGGCAAATTCCACAAAATCACTTCTATGCATTGGAAGTATTACGCAATACTGGTACGGAAGCGCAAAAGAAACGCCTCTATCAGGAAGTATTACAAGGTGCACGTTTTGGTAATGCGCTGGCGGAATTTAAAACCCGTACCTCAGCACATAAGCAAACCACCTTAATTCCAAGCGAAAACGGTTATCTGATCCAAGGAGAAAAGTTTTATTGCACGGGTAGCCTGTTTGCACATCGTATTCCAACTCTAGTGGTTGATGAAGCAGGTAATGAATTTTTGGCTTTTGTACAAAGAGATAGCCAAGGTTTAGAACTGATTGATGACTGGTCTGGCTTTGGGCAACGCACCACAGGCAGTGGCACAGTCAAATTTAATCAGGTCTTCGTTGCCAAAGAGGATGTGATTCCTTTTGATACCGCATTCAAACAACTGTCTTTGGTTGGCCCCTTTGCCCAAATCATGCATGCCGCGATTGAAGTCGGCATTGCCCGTGCAGCCTTTGAGGAAACACTGGAGCGTGTGCGTGTCGCCCGCCCTTGGATTGATGCCAATATTGAATCCGCCACTCAAGATCCATTAACCCTATCTGAACTCGGTCGTGTAGCAACTGATGTCAAAGCCAGCGAGTTATTGCTCAAACAAGCAGCTCGATCCGTGGATACTGCTAAACATGATCTGAATGCTGAAAACTTAGCCAAAGCCTCAATTGATGTCGCCAAAGTTCGTGCACATAGTACTGAAACAGCATTAAAGGCATCATCTAAATTGATTGAATTAGCAGGTAGTCGTGGCAGCCAACGTGCTGATGCTCTTGATCGTCATTGGCGTAATGCACGGGTTCATACCTTGCATGATGCTGCACGCTGGAAATATTACTTCATCGGTAATTATGTGTTGAATGGTGTACTGCCTCCACGTCGGGGGACTTTGTAATGACTCAAACGACTGCCAAGAAAATCTTGTTAAATGCCTTTGATATGAACTGTGTCGGTCATATCAATCATGGTTTATGGACGCATCCACGGGATCAATCACATCGATTTAATGAGCTGAATTATTGGACTGAATTGGCACAGAGTCTGGAACAAGGTTTGTTTGATGGCTTATTCCTTGCGGATATTACGGGTGTCTATGATGTCTATCAAAATGGAGTTGAGCTGACTTTAAAAGAATCGATTCAGTTACCTAGTCATGATCCATCGACCCTGATTTCGGCAATGGCCTTAGTCACACAAAATTTAAGCTTTGGTGTCACGGTCAATTTGAGCTATGAACAGCCCTACCAATTTGCACGGCGATTTGCCAGTCTGGATCATTTAACCCAAGGTCGTTTGGGCTGGAATATTGTCACCGGCTATTTGGATAGTGCCGAACGCTTAATTGGGCAAAAAGGTTTAAAAGATCACGATGCGCGCTATGATCAGGCCGAGGAGTTTTTACAGCTTTGTTATAAATATTGGGAAGGTTCTTGGGAAAATGACGCCTTAAAAAAAGATAAACAACAGCGCGTTTTTACTGACCCGAACAAGGTCCACTCAATCAATCATCAAGGTCAATATTACCAAAGCCAAGGTGTATTTCAGGTTGCACCATCGGTTCAACGTACGCCAACACTCTTCCAAGCAGGTGCTTCACCGAAAGGACTACAGTTTGCCACGCGTCATGCCGAATGTATTTTCATTGGTGGTGATCAACCTGAAAAGATTCGTCAGCAAGTCAATAAGATAAGACTACAAGCAACACAGCAAGGTCGTGATGAAGATGCGATTAAAATCTTTGTCGGCATTACTGTAGTTGTGGCTGAAACAAATGAACTCGCCCAGCAAAAACTGGCTGAATATCGTCAATACGCCAGCCCTGAGGCCGGACTAGCCCATTATGCCAGCTCAGTCGGAATTGATCTTGCCATGTTTGCAGATGATGAAGCGATTCCGTATCAAAAGAGCAATAGTATTGTTTCAGTCAATGAGAAATTTAAAGAACAGCGCATCAGCAAAAATGATCTAAAAGCCCAACATGTGTTGGGTGGACGCTATCCGCTCATTGTTGGCAGTGGCGCGGAGGTTGCAGAATATCTGATTGATCTGCTTGATCAGACTGGTATTGATGGTTTTAACCTGACGCGTACGGTTGCACCTGAATCACACCATGACTTCATTCGACTGGTCATCCCTGAGTTACAGCAACGTGGACGTTATAAAACTAAATATGCCACAGGTTCACTACGTAAGAAACTGTTTGTCCAAGGTGATCATTTAGCCGCAAGTCATCCTGCTAATCAGTTCCGATGTAGAACACACGACAACACAGATGATCTAAAAATAATTGAAGAAATTAGTGCTTAGCACTTAAACACTTAAGAATAGAATTGGAGAAATAAATGGTTCAAACTGCCTCAAAAAAATGGTTGGGTATCGGCCTTGTCGTCGTTGTTGCGATTATTGCCTTATTGATTTGGAATAAACAAAGACAGAATCATAGCAGTGAATTGGTGATTGGGATTAGCCCTTCGTTTGCACATCCTCTACAAGTTGCTGCGGATGAAGCCAAACAACAAGGTCTCAATGTGAAATTGGTGGAATTTTCCGATTGGAATACACCAAATATTACCTTAAATCATGGTGACATTGATGCGAATTTTTTCCAGCATCAACCCTTCTTGGATAATGCGATTAAGGAAACTGGCTTCAAGCTAAAATCCTTTGCTGCGGGTGCGGCTTCACATGTTGGATTGTATTCGAAAAAATATAAAAGTTTCGATGAACTTCCAAATAGCGCAACTGTTGCCATTCCTAATGATCCAGTGAATCAAGGCCGTGCATTACTGCTTTTACAACAAGCTAAGCTGATTGAACTGAAAGATAGCAACAATCATCTTTCTGCACTAAAAGACATTACTGCAAATCCGAAAAATCTGAAATTTACCGAAGTTGAAGGCCCTCAAACTGCACGTGCCATTGATGATGTTGATTTAGCTTTTGGCTATCCACATTACTTACGTTTAGCCAAAACGGCTGATCCTGAAAGTGCCCTATTGTTTGATGACAATACCAATAAACGTTATGCGATTTTATTTGTGGTGCGGGATGACTATCAGGACAAAGACAACAAACTACAGAAGTTTGTCGAGATTTATCAAAACTCGCCGAAGGTCAAAGCCACATTAGACAGCGATTTCGGCCCAACGCTATGGTTCCCTGGTTGGAAATAAGGAGAACAATGATGGTGAGTTTTGGTTCACAGGTCGATTTTTCAGTCCCACATCTAAAAATACGTGGTTTAAATAAGTTTTATGATATACAGGGCCAACGCTTACATGCCTTAAAAGACATTAATATCGATATTCCCAAAGCACAAATTGTTGGGATTATCGGCAAAAGTGGCGCAGGTAAATCATCCCTACTTCGTACCTTAAATGGGCTGGAAGCGATTGATACAGGCAGTATTTTAATTCATCAACAAAATATTGCTGAAATCAGCCATGCTGAGTTGATCAAAACTCGGCAAAAAATTGGCATGATTTTTCAGCACTTTAATTTAATGTCAGCCAAAACCGTGTGGGAAAATGTGGCTTTACCGCTACGTATTGCGGGTTATGAAAAGGCTGAGATCGAACAACAGGTCAATGAGGTACTGACGCTGGTGGGATTAGAGGCAAAGCGAAATGATTACCCTGCTCAACTGTCTGGTGGGCAAAAACAACGTGTCGGTACCGCGCGGGCCTTGGTTTCTCAGCCTGAAATCCTGCTCTGTGATGAAGCCACCTCAGCACTGGACCCTGAAAGTACCGCCAATATTCTGTCCTTATTAAAACAAATCAACCGAGACCTTGGTTTAACCATTGTCTTGATCACTCATGAAATGCAGGTCATCCAAGAAATTTGCGATCAAGTCATCGTAATTGATCAGGGTGAAATTGTTGAAGCTGGGCAAGTCTGGTCGGTATTTTCCAATCCGCAACAAAAAATCACGCAGGAATTACTCAATTTTGAACAAGTGAATTTACCCTTTGAACTGAGCGAATCTGCTGATCAGCACACCACACAGCAAATTTTAAAACTCAAATATGTAAGTGAGTCGAAATCGGTTCCTAATCTGTATGAATTGCTGGACAGTTTTAATTGTCCCGTTCAAGTGTATTACAGTCAAATTGATAGCATTCAGCAGCGTACTATCGGCTCATTGATCATCGGGATTCGCAATCTCGAATTTGACTTAAATGATGCACAATTTGAAAAACACCCTGCCATTACACCACTTGAGGTGATCGGTTATGTACAATCAACTCATTGATCTATTACTGACAGGCACAATCGATACCTTAGTGATGGTAGGGGTTTCTGCCTTTATTGCCTTTTTAATTGGTCTGCCAATTGCATTAATTTTGGTGAGTACTGCAGATTTTGGGATTTTTCCTTCCAAGAAAGTCAATCAATCATTAGGCTGGGTGATTAATATTACCCGTTCTGTCCCTTTCCTGATTTTAATGGTGGCATTGATTCCATTTACCCGCTGGATTATCGGCACTAGCTATGGCGTATTAGCCGCAATTGTGCCTCTAACCATCGCCGCGATCCCGTTCTTTGCCCGTATTGCAGAGGTCAGTCTACGTGAAGTCGATCAAGGGTTGATTGAAGCAGCACAAGCAATGGGCTGTAACCGCAAGCAGATTCTTTGGCATGTATTGCTTCCTGAAGCCTTGCCGGGGATTGTTGCAGGCTTTACCGTGACCATTGTCACCATGATCAGCTCTTCTGCTATTGCAGGTGCGATTGGTGCGGGTGGACTCGGTGATATTGCCTATCGCTATGGCTATCAGCGTTTTGATATGCAAGTGATGTTAGCCGTGATTTTAGTTCTTATTGTTTTAGTGATATTGGTGCAAAGTACAGGTGATCATATTGCCAAACAGCTTGATAAACGCAAAGTTTAATGTCGAATTGATAATCTGCTCTAGCCATGACTTTGTCATGGCTTTCATGTAAAATCAGCAGCAATTTTTATATAACACATTTGTGAGTGGTTTCATGGGTTTTAATTGCGGTATTGTTGGTCTGCCAAACGTAGGTAAATCTACATTATTTAATGCATTAACAAAGGCAGCGATTGCAGCTGAAAACTTTCCGTTCTGTACCATTGAACCAAATACAGGGATTGTCCCTGTTCCAGATTCACGCTTAGATAAACTTGCTGCAATTGTAAAACCACAGCGCATCTTACCAACCACAATGGAATTCGTTGACATCGCAGGTTTGGTTGCTGGTGCCTCAAAAGGTGAAGGTTTGGGTAACCAATTCCTTGCAAACATCCGTGAAACTGATGCAATTGCGCATGTGGTACGTTGTTTTGAAGATGAAAACGTGATTCACGTAAATGGTAAAATTGACCCATTAGATGACATTGCAACCATCAATACTGAACTTGCACTTGCTGACCTTGATACCGTTGCAAAAGCATTACTACGCTTAACTAAAGCAGCAAAAGGTGGCGATAAAGAAGCACTTGCAACTAAAGCAGTTTTAGAAAAAATTCAGCCTTTACTTGATGAAGGTAAACCAGCACGTGCCGCTGATCTTTCTGATGACGAACGTAAAGCTGTACGTGGTTTCGGTTTAATGACCCTTAAACCAACTATGTATATTGCTAACGTCGCAGAAGACGGTTTTGAAAACAACCCACATCTTGAAGCAGTACAAAAACTCGCTGCTGAAGAAAATGCCATTGTTGTACCACTTTGCAACCAAATCGAAGCTGAAATTTCATTATTAGAAGATGAAGATCGTGCTGAATTCTTGGAAGCGATGGGTATGGAAGAACCAGGTTTGAACGTGGTGATTCGTGCAGGTTATAAACTGCTAGGCTTACAAACTTACTTTACAGCTGGTGTTCAAGAAGTACGTGCTTGGACTGTTAAAGTGGGGGCAACTGCACCACAAGCGGCTGGTGTCATTCATACTGACTTCGAAAAAGGCTTCATCCGTGCTGAATGCGTGGCTTATGACGACTTTATCCAATATAACGGTGAAAATGGCGCTAAAGAAGCTGGTAAATGGCGTTTAGAAGGTAAGACTTACATCGTTCAAGATGGCGATGTTTTACACTTCCGTTTTAACGTATAAATCGATTTTCTAATCTAAAAAACCGCCAATAATGATCTTATTGGCGGTTTTTATTTGATTGATATTTATAGACTTCGATTTAAGACACAATTTGCGGTTTCATATCCATTTCAGCACGTTTCATTTGTGCTTCTTTTAAAATACGTTGATGTAATGATTTACGGAAGCCAAGTAAGAAAACAAACTCTGCCAAGACGAATAATGGCCCGATTGCTAGACCAATCAGATCATCAACAAAGGCTGGCTTTTTCTTCTCAAAATAATGCCCGATGAATTGGAATACCCATCCCACCACAAAAATACCAATGCTTGTACCCAACCAACTCCACATCGACAAAGCAGCAATTTTTACAGCCAATGGATAAACAAAGACGAATAGAATAAGCATCAAAATACCAAATAACTTATCCAATGAAAGATAGTAAACGCTACTTAAAACTATGAGTACCATAGCTAAAGTGACTGGAAAGCCAGATATATCAACTGCAGCCCGAGCACTTAAGCATAGAATAGAAAAAACAATTAATGGAATACCCATAAAATGGGTCACAATATTATTTCTGTCTAAATGATAAGCTGCATACTGACTCAATAGACGTTCTAAATTTGTCATTTTATTTTCCTCAGATCAATTCAGTTATGCTATTAATCTATTAGAAAAATCAAAGTGAAGTTGTCATATAGCTGACAAATGGATTCATATTTACAAAGGAATGGTTGTGTTAGAACACGCGTATATCCAGCATTTACAGCAAAACTCTTGGTTTAGTCGCTTAGACAAGTCGTTTCAAGAGTTCATTATTGAGCACAGTAAAAAGCAATCTGTAGAAAAAAATGCTGCTGTATTTAATGCCCAAGACAAGTTTGATGGTGTCTATGGTGTTTTAGAGGGTTCTATCAGCTTGGGATATATTGATGTCAATGGTAATGAAGCAATTGCTGCAATCGCAGAACCAATCATGTGGTTTGGCGAAATCTCCTTAATCGACAAACAACCTCGCTCGCATGATGCAATTGCCTTAAAAAGAAGTGTTGTTCTTCAAATTCCTGCCGAACCCCTGAAGCAACTATTAGATCAACATCCGTATTATTGGTATTACTTTGCTTTGCTGACTAGCCAAAAACTCCGCTACGTGTTTTTAGAACAAATTGCGATTCAGACCCAAAGCATTACCCAGCGCTTAGCGCAACGATTGCTGTTTATTTTAGAGGGTTATGGCAATCGATCCAGTATTCAAGATTTGAACATCCATATTTCTCAAGACCAACTTGCCAATATGCTGACTGTATCAAGACAAACGGTAAATCAAGAACTCAATGTATTTGAAAAACAAGGTGTAATTCAGCTTGGATTTAAAAAAATAGAAGTGCTGAATTTAGAGGGCTTGAGGATGTTGGCATCCTCAGGATTTTTTACGGAATAAGCATGCCAACCAATTAGGCTGGCACACTTTTATTGATTATTGTGTTGGCGGTTCTAAATAAATGCCAATTTTTTCAGCCCTTTTCACCCATAGTTGTCGAGCAAGTTTCTGCATATCTTCTACTTTGTCGCCCTCATCGAGAATCTCGATACCTAGCAATGTTTCAACGACATCTTCTAAAGTTACGACGCCTTTAGTATCTCCAAACTCACCCACGACCAATGCAATATGTTGTCTTTGTTCCAACAAAACTTCCATTAATTTTGATAATGGTGTTTTTGCCATAACCGTAACAATTTCTCTTTTGAAGTCGCTAATTATTCGACTACCCTGACCTTGGTTCTTTGCAACCAATAAATCTTCACGCAAAACAAAGCCGACAACGCTATCCAAGTCTTGATCATAAATCGGCAGTCTTGAAAAATTTGAGCTTTTTGGGGCAGATAAAACTTCATCAACTGTTAAATCTTTTTGTAATGCCGACACTACTACACGAGGCGTCATGACAGTGCTCGCATCCAAAGATTTAAAGAGGAAAAGATTTCGAATGATTTTAGACTCTCGATCATTCAACATGCCTTCTTCTTTACCAATCCCAGCCATCGCAACAAACTCATCACGACTAAACTGATTTGCTTTGGTACCGCCAGAAATTAACTTAGTTAACTTTTCCGAGATCACGATTAAAGGATACATGGCTTTAATTAAGAAATTAACATAAATGCCAGTTGGTCCAGCAAGTTGACGCCAATACACCGCACCTAATGTTTTTGGAACAATTTCCGAAACAAACAGGATGAGTAAGGTCATTACTGCGGAGAAAACACCAAACCAAACCTCACCAAAAACAGACGTTGCTTTTGCGCCTGCACCAATCGCACCGACTGTATGTGCAATGGTATTGACGGTTAAAATAGCAGCCAATGATTGGTCAATATTGTCTTCTTTCAAGCGTCTTAATTGCTCAGCCTTTTTAGGCTTGGTCTCTTTAAGTCTCGCAATGTAGCTTGGTGTGATACTTAATAATGTTGCTTCTGCAATCGAACACAAAAAAGAAAAAAGTAATGCTAAAACGACATACAGCAGTAAAAGCAAAAGATCGCCATGAAAAATGGAAGCGAATGAAAATTGATGAACGGTTTCAGAAATTAAACTGGGAGTATCCATATGCGAACTTGGTTTTTAACCACAGGTTCCTTATATAACTTAGGAAATTCATCCTACGGTTTACCCATAACCAAGTCAATTCTTTGGATATATTTTGTATCTATTCTAAAAGATATTGCTATTTTCCCTTTAAAAATAGCAATATTTAACGTATTCAGTTTTAGTTTTACTTCGGAGAAGTATTCCCTAACGCTGGATTATCAATTGCATCTTTACACTGTGCCTTATCACGCTCGTATTCAGTTTGTTTTTGGGTCGAAGCGGTTGGATTGTCTTTTACTTCTCTCGCCCAAGTATCCAAACTTGTTAAAGCCTTACGACATAAGGCATATTTCCCTTCCGTCACCGAATCAGTCATTTTCACATTAATACGCCAATCTGTGCTGAGCTGACGCAATGGCTTTCTTACATTCTCTTCGATTTCTGTTGTTTGTTTCTGATAAACAATTGGATCAATTTGATTGATTAAATCCCATGCCGCATTTGCATATGTTGTCGCATCATTACTCAATTTTGGCGCAGGTTTAATTTCTACCTTTTTTTCAGCTTCATTATTTGAGTTCCCGCATGCAGTCATTAGAACTGTACTGCATAGCATCAAAGCCACAAGATGAGTTTTTCTGTTCAACATATCTAACCAAATCGTCGATGAAACATTTGCCCATAATCCTAGTCAATTCAGTTGCAATACTCAATCATTGTTACCTTTTTATCATCGAAGTTTGATAAACCTGAGATTTATCAATTTTATGCTAAGGTTAGACCCATAATTGTCTTCAAAATAATTAAATCACTTGGAATCACATATTCATGTCACAAATCAAAATTTATGCATTGAGCAAAACGATTGATCAATACCGAAACTTACTTTCTGAAGCTATTCATGATGCCTTGGTCGAAAGCTTAAATTATCCAATTGAAAAGAGGTTTCAGCGCTTTATCCGTCTTGAAACAGATGACTTTATTCATCCTACTGATCGTAGTGATCACTACACCATTATTGAGATATCAATGTTCGAAGGTCGGACAATCGAAGCCAAGAAAAAACTGATCCAAACTCTATTTTCTAATATTTATCAACACTGTGGTATTTCAGCACAAAACATTGAAATTACAATATTTGAAACACCTAGAAGTAATTGGGGAATTCGAGGTCAAAATGCCGATGAACTTCTGCTGAATTACCACGTCAATGTCTAATTCTGAAAAAACAGATTTAGATCATCTTTTTTGTCTAACAAAAACAACTTTTTTTGTATCACACAAGCTTAACTCAGCAACAAGTTCTGCTATGCTTAAACACAAATTACTCAGGATAGGATTATTCGCATGAGCGTCACTCTTGGAACTCCACTTCAATCTTCTGCATTTAAGGTTTTACTGTTAGGTTCTGGAGAGCTTGGGAAAGAAGTTGTTATTTCTTTACAACGCTTGGGTGTCGAAGTTCATGCAGCTGATCGCTATGATCACGCACCTGCAATGCAAGTAGCACATTATTCTTACACTTTGAATATGGCTGATCCTGTTGAATTAAAAAAACTCATCGAAGAAATCAAACCCAATTTAATTGTCCCTGAAATCGAAGCGATTGCGACTGAGGTTTTAGTCGAAATAGAACAGAGTCAAACGGCTACAGTCATTCCATCAGCAAAAGCTGTCAACCTCACCATGAACCGTGAAGGTATCCGTCGCTTAGCCGCAGAAGAGTTAGGACTACCAACATCTGCTTACCGTTTTGCAAGTACTTTAGAAAGCTTCCGCGCGGCTTGTGATGATATTGGTTATCCAAATTTCGTTAAACCTGTTATGTCTTCATCAGGTAAAGGTCAATCTCGCGTAAAAAGCTTTGATGAAGTCGATGCTGCTTGGGATTATGCGATGCAAGGTGGCCGCGTAAATCAAGGGACTGTGATTATCGAGTCTCAGATTGACTTCGATTTTGAAATTACGCTTTTAACTGTTCGCGCCAAAAATCCTGAAACTGCCGAAATCGAAACCCATTACTGTGATCCGATTGGTCACCGTCAAGATGCGGGCGATTATGTTGAAAGTTGGCAACCTCAACCAATGACAGCTGCGGCTTTAGATGAAGCAAAACGTATTGCAAATAAAGTAACAACTGCTTTAGGCGGTTGCGGTATTTTTGGTGTAGAGTTGTTCGTAAAAGGCGATAAAGTTTGGTTTAGCGAAGTATCGCCTCGCCCACATGACACAGGCTTAGTGACTTTAGCTTCTCAATTCCAAAGTGAATTTGAATTACATGCGCGTGCAATTTTAGGTTTACCTGTAAATACAGAGCGCAATAGTGTTGCTGCAAGTGCAGTGATCTATGCAGGTGTAGATGCGAAAAATCTTAGCTTTACTGGCTTAAATCTTGCTTTGGCAAATCCGAATACAGATTTACGCTTATTTGGAAAACCAGAAGGCTTCAAACGCCGTCGTATGGGTGTTGCAACAGCGCGTGCCGAAAATATAGATTTAGCGCGTGAGTTGGCACAACATGCCGCTGACCAAGTGAGTGTTCAAACAAACGCTTAAACCACCTGAATCCTGAGCCACAATCAAGTGGTTTCAGGATAAAGAAAGACTTTGATAGAAGAACATTTTCATGATCAATACATCTCCATTGTTGAACTACGTCACCAGTCATCATGATATTCAAGCCATTAATCAATGGCGAACAGAAGTAGAGAAACAATTACAAGAGAGTTATGAAAATGGACAACCTATCCGTGAAGTCATCAAAGCTCGATCAAACTCTATTGATGAGGCTCTGATTTTTTTATGGAATCACGCAGGTTTAGATCAAACTGAATTAGGTTTATTTGCTGTCGGCGGTTATGGCCGCCGTGAAATGCTGCCTTATTCAGATACCGACATTATGATTTTATCTGAAGATGAAATTAGTGAGGAGCAAGGCAAACTCATTTCTGCTTTTATTTCATCACTTTGGGATGTTGGAAATTTTAAACCGGGTACCAGTGTTCGTACCATTCAAAACTGCGTAGATCAAGCTGCAAATGATCTAACTGTTGCAACCACACTGATTGAAGCTCGTCTGATAACAGGCAATGAACAACTTGCTAAATGGCCACGTCGTATCGTTGCGCAAACATGGACGGATAAAACTTTCTATGATGCCAAAATGCAAGAGCAAGCAAAAAGATATGCGCAGCACAACAATACTGAAAGCAATTTAGAACCTGATATTAAAAATGCACCCGGCGGTATCAGAGATATTAATCAAATCGGTTGGATTGCTAAGCGCCATTTCCGTGTCAATCGTATCTATGACCTTGTACATCTCGGTTTTATTACTGAGTTTGAACTGGGAGTTCTCGAAGAAGCTGAAAGCTTTTTATGGGAAATTCGCACCCATTTGCATCGTTTAGCCAAGCGTGATGAAAATCGATTATTGTTTGAATATCAACGTGATATTGCTGCAAAATTTGGCTACGTGCGTGAAGAAGGTCAGCCCGTCAATTTTGCTGTTGAACAGTTCATGAAACGTTATTATCGGACTGCTCAGCAAATTTCGACTTTAAATGAAATGCTACTCGCCTACTTCAATGAATCAGTGATTACACCACGTTTGACCGATTATGAACGTGAAATTGAAGACATTAATGATCGTTTCAAAATTGTAGATGGCAAACTTGCTGTTCAACACCATAAGGTTTTCTCTGAAGAACCAAGTGCAATTTTAGAAATCTTTTATCTACTTGCAAATCGCCCAGAAATTACAGGTATTCGTGCCCGTACCTTACGCTTGTTAGTTTTAGCTGCAAAACGTATCGATCAACGTTTCCGTGACAATCCTGAACACCAAGCCTTGTTTATGTCGATTATTCGCTCACCACATCGTTTGTACGACACCATGGTCGCGATGAAACGATATGGCGTATTGGGCAATTATATTCCCGCTTTCGGGCAAATTATGGGATTGATGCAATACGATCTTTTCCATATCTATACCGTCGATGCCCATACCCTACTTTTACTGCGTAACCTCAGTCGTTTTAAAGAACCTGAATTTGCTAAAGATTTCCCTGTCGTCAGTTCAGTGTTCCAACGTATTGCTCGACATGACATTGTTTATTTAGCAGCAATTTTCCATGATATTGCCAAAGGTCGTGGTGGTGATCACAGTGAACTCGGTGCGATTGACGCAATTGAATTCTGCCGCACGCATGGCTTTACTGAGCGTGAATGTAAACTCGTTGCATGGTTAATCAATAATCACCTACTGATGTCACTTACTGCACAGAAAAAAGATATTTCTGACCCTGATGAAGTCAAAGAGTTCGCTGAAAAAGTCGGTGACATGGAGCACTTAGACTACTTGTACACTTTGACTGTTGCAGATATTAATGCCACAAATCCTAAGCTTTGGAATACATGGCGTGCTTCATTGATGCGTCAACTCTACACCTATGCGCGTGATGTCATTCGTTCTGGTTTAGGCCGTCCTGTTGATTATCAAATGCTCATTGAAGATACTAAATTCGCTGCCAGTGAATTGCTTGTAAATGATTTTTCATTAGCCGAAGTCGAAAAAGTTTGGCAAGAACTTGGTGATGAATATTTCGTAAAAGAATCTGCCAATGAAATTGCATGGCACACGCAAGCTATTTTACAACACGGTGATAATCCAGAGCCATTGGTCTTATTACGTGCACATCGAAATGCAGCACAAGATGCAGTGCAAATCTTTATCTACACGCGCGATCAAGCAAATCTCTTTGCAACTACCGTTGCTGTATTGGATCGCATGAATCTCGATGTTCAAGACGCAAAAATTATCACGGCAAGTACAGATTTCAGTTTAGATACCTACTTGGTACTCGACCGTTTCGGCACATTATTGACAGACCCTGAACGTGAACATAAAGTTAAATCTGCACTGGTCGATGCATTGAGTCATTCAGATCAGTATCCAGGGATTATGCAACGTCGAATCCCTCGTCATTTACGTCATTTTGATATTCAAAATACAGTTGATATCGTACTTAACCCAGCCTTACAGCAACACATGGTAGAAATTTCTACACTCGATCAACCGGGTTTATTAGCGCGTATTGGTGCGTTATTTATGTTGCAAGGTCTCGATATTCACTCAGCCAAAATTGCAACGTTGGGCGAGCGTGCGGAAGATATTTTCTTTGTCACCAAGAAAAATGGTGTACTGCTGAATGACGAAGAAGTTAAACTTTTTGCGGAAACCTTGAAAGCTGCTTTAGATGAAGCATCTAATCAAATTTGTAATCCGTCTTAGAATCCTACTGAATCCTTCTTTGCAAAAGAAGGATTCTCCACACTTATCTTGGGTAATTGTTTAAATGAACTCCAGCTTGTCTCTATTGCATCCTTATCCATTTGAAAAGTTAAACCAACTTTTCAAAGATGTGCAACCTGCAAATCTGCCTTTGATTCCACTATCAATTGGTGAGCCAAAACATCCTGCGCCTGAGTTCGTTAAACAAGCGATTATTGCAAATTTTGCACATTTATCGACTTATCCAAATAGCAAAGGTTTACCTGAACTGCGTCAAAGTATTGCAAAATGGCTCACTCAGCGCTTCAAATTGAATCAAATTAGTGCAGAAGATCATATCTTGCCTGTATCTGGTACACGCGAAGGTATTTTTTCTTTTGTTCAAGCATTGATCAAGCGCGAAGATGCACCTTATATCGTTATGCCAAATCCTTTCTATCAGATTTATGAAGGTGCAGCATTACTCTCTGGCGCAAAACCTTACTTCATTAACTGTACGGAAGAAAATGGATATCTAGGTGATTTTGATGCTGTTCCTGCTGAAGTTTGGGAAAAAACAGCATTATTATTTGTATGTACACCGGGCAATCCAACGGGTGCAGTGTTATCAAAAGAACAATTTAAAAAGCTGATTGCACTTTCAGATCAATACAACTTTGTAATTGCATCTGATGAATGTTATTCAGAGCTTTGGTTTGATCAAGCACCTATTGGTCTGTTAGAAGTGTGTGCAGAAATGGGACGAGACGATTATACAAACTGTATCGTATTCCACTCACTTTCTAAACGCTCAAATTTGCCGGGTATGCGTTCTGGTTTTGTTGCCGGTGATGCAGCTTTGTTAAAACCATATTTGCAATATCGTACTTATCACGGCGCAGCAATGCCCGTTCAGCATCAATTAGCATCTATTGCTGCTTGGGATGATGAAGCACATGTTGAAGAAAATCGTAAGCAATACCGTGCAAAGTTTGAGTTATTCCAATCTGAACTTGGACATTTACTTCCATTGCAAAAGCCTGATGCGGGCTTCTACTATTGGTTGAAAGTGGATAATGACGAAACTTTTGCAAAATTACTGCTAGAAAAAGCCAATATTAAAGTTTTACCTGGGCGTTATTTATCTCGTGATACAGAACAAGGTAATCCGGGTGAAGGTCATGTCCGTATGGCATTGGTCGCAGATCTAGCGCAATGTGAAGAAGTCGTTAAACGCTTGAAAAATATTTTATAGCCTACTATTAAGAATCCACGTAACAACGTGGATTCTTTTATCACGGACTAACTCTGACCTACAATTAAAATCAATCCAATCACCACCATAAGCCCTCCTGATATTCGACTAACAATTTTGACCGCATAAGGTCGGGTACTTAATAGTTTCTTTGCAGCAAACCCAACTAAAACGTAGACAATCGCACAACTAATTAAATGAATGACACCAAGTGACATGATTTGTGCGGTTGGAGACAATGCCATTTGCGGATGAATAAATGGTGGTAGTAAAGCAAAGAAAAGTAATAAAACTTTTGGATTTAAGCCACTAATTCCAACACCTTTAATCAACCATAATTTAGCAGAATCTAATGCAACATTTTGATCTGAATGATTTGAAATAACAGCAGGTTTAATCAGTAAATTTATCCCCATCCACAACAAATAGCATGCACCTGCAATGGTCAGCCCTGTTAACAAGACAGGATAATGGCTGAGCAAAGCCCCCACTCCAGCAGCAACACAGAGAATGGCAATAAAATGCCCCAGCACCAAACCTGTAACAGCAGTGACGATAAATTTACCCTTTATACCTGCCAAAATCGCATAAGCCCAATCCGCCCCAGGTGTTAAAACGAATAAAATGGAGACACACCAAAAAGCAAGAACAACATTCATTTCCATAATATCACCTAGAGCAGCAAAGCAAATTACCTTTGAAATCAAAATTTCTTTTTCACCAAATGGTGAAGACTGGTTTGAGAGAATATGCTTTAATGGTGGAAATGTTCTTTCAAATGTTTCTACATTTTAAAAGCTATAGGGTAAATTCTTCTATATGGATCGCACTGATAAGAAAATTCTTGCTGAACTTCAAGCCAATGGGCGATTATCTGTTACAGAACTCGCTGAAAGGGTTGGCTTAAGCCTATCCCCTTGTCACCGTCGAGTGAAGGCATTAGAAGAACTGGGAATTATTAAAGGCTATCATGCTGATCTAGATGCTTCGCAAATTGGCTTTAATTTTTCCGCGATTATTTTCGTGACGTTAAAAGATGGTGATAAGAAAGCCTTATCAAATTTTGAAGAGAAAGTCAGTGATATTGCTAATGTGATTCAAGCTCAACGCTTATTTGGCAATCCAGACTATTTATTACATGTCGTAGCTAAAGACTTAACCAGCTTCCAAAAACTTTATGATGATAGCTTATCTGCATTGCCAAATGTGCAGCGCCTAACCTCAACGATTGTGATGAAAAATGTAGTGACCAATCGCCTGCTACCGCTCTAAGCAAAATGGATGGTACGCATTGATTAATTTTTTGCATCCATCCATCCGTGATTGACCATCTGTTGAAATCTTCGTCTATACTTAGCCATCAATATTAAGTTAACTATGGAAAGATGGCTTCTCAAACTCCTCAGAAAACTAAGAAAAAAGTTTGGTTTATATTAGCAATCATCATCGTACTTTTAATTTTCGGTGTCGTGATTTGGCAAGTTAAAGCTGATAAAAATAAAGCTGAAACCAAAGACCAAAACGATAGCAATTTATCGCCTAAAGCCGCATTAACAGTAACGGTAATTCAACCAGAAGTTCAGAACTGGAAGCAAACCTTTACAGCCAATGGAAATATCGCAGCTTGGCAAGAAGTTGTTATTAGTAGTGAGCTTTCGGGACAACGACTAACAAAAGTTAATGTCAATGTAGGCGATAAAGTTCGTCGTGGGCAAGTTCTGGCCGAAATCAATAGCGATACGATTCGAGCCGATTTAGCGGCTGCAAAAGCAAGCTATGCAGAAGCACAGGCAGTTTTAGCCGATGCAATTACCAATAATAAACGCATCCAGCAACTTAAAAATACAGGTGCGATTTCTGCACAAGAATCCACTCAATATCAAACCTCGCAAGCGACTGCTCAAGCTCGTCTTGATGCTGCAAAAGCACAAATAGAAAGTAATCAGCTTCGTTTAGCTCAGACTCAGATTGTCGCACCAGACAATGGTGTTATCTCCGCACGTACCGCTACTGTTGGATCACTTGCTCAAACAGGTCAAGAGCTATTCCGCCTGATCAGAGATCAGCGCTTGGAGTGGCGTGCTGAAGTCACTTCTGAAGATTTATACAAGTTAAAAGAAGGTATGAATGCTCGTGTCTTTTCTCCTGATCCAGCTCAACCAGCAGTTTCAGGTAAGGTGCGCATGATTGCCCCCGTGATTGATCCGCAGACTCGTTATGGCTTGGTTTATGTTGACCTACCAACAACACAAGCTGTTCGGATGGGCATGTTTGTAAAAGGCGAATTTGATTTAGGCCAAAAATCGGCGCTCACGATTCCGCAGACTGCGTTGCTGTTACGCGATGGCTTTTCTTATGTATTTATCGTAGATCAGCAAAACCGTGTCAGCCAACAGAAAGTTTCTGTTGGACGTCGCGTTGGTGATCGGGTTGAAATCTTAGATTTGGCAAATGATAATGTCAAACTCGTTTCATCAGGCACAGGCTTCTTAACCGATGGTGATTTGGTGACGGTCGCTAAAGATATTCCTGAAACACCATTGACCAAACAGCTTGTAACCGAATAGGAGAATTAAAATGAACTTCTCCGCTTGGTCAATCCGAAATCCAATTCCCGGCATTCTGCTTTTCATTATGTTGGGATTGGCAGGTCTACTCTGTTTTCACTGGATGAAAATCCAACAGTTTCCTGACATTGAATTACCGATGGTGACTGTCACGGCAGCACTTCCCGGTGCAGCACCACCACAACTTGAGACAGAAGTTGCCCGAAAAATAGAAAACTCAATAGCAACCTTACAAGGATTAAGAAATCAATACACTAAAATTCAAGATGGTGTAGTAACTGTCACAGCCGAATTTCAATTAGAGAAACCATTACAAGAAGCCGTAGATGATGTGCGCAACGCTGTTTCACAAGTTCGCTCTGATCTTCCTGCTGATTTAAGAGATCCAATTGTTAGTAAAATTAATCTATCAGGCTCTCCTATTCTCACATACACGATCCAATCTCCGAAGATGGATGAAGAAGCCCTGTCATGGTTTGTAGACTATGATATCTCGCGTGCGATGCTCCAAGTTAAAGGTGTTGGAGCTGTTTCTCGTGTTGGCGGTGTTACTCGCCAAGTTGAAGTAGAACTTGATCCAGAAAAACTGTTAGCACTGAATGCAACGGCAACAGATATTACGCGCCAACTCAGACTAACACAGCAAGATGCTTCTGGTGGTCAAACCAAGATTGGGGGTAGCGAACAGTCCATTCGTACCATTGCAACGGTAAAAACTGCTGATGAAGTTGGTGCAATGGATATTGCACTAAGTGATGGACGTCATATTCGCTTAGATCAAGTTGCAACAATTCATGATGGCATTGCCGAAAGACGCTCCGCAGCACTTTTAAATGGCAAACCCGTTATTGGTTTTGAAATCACCCGTAGTAAAGGTGCAAGTGAAGTCGATGTTGAAAAAGGCGTAATCGAAGCACTGGATAAACTCAAAGCTGCACACCCTGATATAAAAATTACGGAAGCATTTAACTTCGTAAAACCTGTAGCTGATAACTACAAAGGCTCAATGTCACTGTTATATGAAGGTGCAATTTTAGCGATTTTAGTGGTTTGGTTATTCTTACGTGATTGGCGAGCAACAATTATTGCTGCAACCGCTCTACCACTTTCAATCCTACCTGCCATGATTGGTATGTATTACTTTGGATTTACACTAAATACCGTAACCCTACTTGCAATGTCCTTGGTTGTCGGCATCTTGGTTGATGATGCAATTGTTGAAATTGAAAATATCATTCGACATTTGAGGATGGGTAAAACACCTTATGAAGCGGCAATGGAAGCTGCTGATGAAATTGGTCTCGCTGTCATTGCAACGACATTCACCTTGATTGCAGTGTTCTTACCAACTGCATTTATGAGCGGTATAGCAGGTAAATTCTTTGTTCAATTTGGTTGGACTGCTGCGCTTGCGATCTTTGCATCATTACTCGTTGCTCGTCTACTGACTCCAATGATGTCTGCATATATTCTCAAGCCTTGGGTGGGCAAAATAGACACAACTGAAGAAAATCAAGTTGCTTTAAATGACCAAGGAACAACTCGATTAGCCCATGATCGTTCTAAAGATGGACGGGTTATGCGTGGCTATATGAGTTTAGTGACGTGGTGTCTAAATCATCGTTGGGTTACCCTGTTCGGCGCGATTGCCTTTTTTATTGGCTCAGTGATGCTGATTCCATTACTCCCAACAGGCTTTGTGCCACCGCCAGATACAGGTCAAACACAAGTCCGTCTTGAGCTAACACCAGGTTCACAATTTGCCGATACATTAAAAACGGCGGAATATGCGCGTGATTTAATTAAAGATCATCCTGAAATAAAAAGCATTTACACTACGATTGGTGGTGGTGCGGCGGGAACTGATCCGTTTGCGGGTGGTGCATCAACAGAACCTCGTAAAGCAACGCTAACGATCCAAACCACAGAACGCTCAGATCGAAGTGCAAGTTTACAAGACATTGAAAATGAAATACGTCAACGACTTGCCCCTGTTCCCGGAGCACGTATTCAAGTTGGTTTAGCTGGAAATAATAGCCAATACCAACTTTCACTTTCAGGTGATGATCCTGAAACGTTAATGTCAACCGCACGTAAGCTAGAACGTGAATTACGCACGATTCCTAATATTGGTAGCATTACTTCAAGCGCTGCATTGATTCGACCTGAGTTGGTGATTCGACCTGATTTTGCGAAAGCTGCTGATTTAGGTGTTACGACTTATGACATTGCTGAAACTTTACGTATCGCGACGGCGGGAGATTTTGACCAAAACTTAGCGAAACTCAACCTCTCGCAACGGCAAGTTCCCATCGTAATCAAACTACCGTTACAAGCGCGTCAGGATCAGGAACTCATGAAGCGGCTCATGGTTAAAGGTAGTCGTGGTCCAATTATGCTCGGTACGATTGCGGAGGTGAATATCGAAAGTGGGCCTTCTCAAATTGATCGCTTCAATCGTTTGCGTAACATTAACTTCAACATTGAACTCAACAATCAACCTTTAGGTGATGTTGCTGCCAAAGTTGATCAATTGCCAACGATGAAAAATCTACCACCAACAGTAAAACGCACCAACATCGGTGATGCAGAAGTCATGCAAGAATTATTCTCAAGCTTTGGCTTGGCAATGTTAACTGGCGTACTCTGTATCTATGTCGTTTTAGTTCTTCTATTTAAAGACTTTTTACAGCCAATTACGATTTTGGTTGCATTGCCTTTATCACTCGGCGGTGCATTTGTCCTACTCCTTTTAGCAAAAAGCAGTTTCTCTATGCCAAGTTTAATTGGCCTGATTATGCTGATGGGTATCGCAAGTAAGAACTCGATTCTGCTCGTGGACTACGCGATTATTGCAAGAAAGGAAAAAGAATATTCGAGGATAAATGCCCTATTAGATGCCTGCCATAAGCGTGCACGTCCGATCATCATGACAACGCTAGCAATGGGCGCTGGCATGTTACCGATTGCACTTGGGATTGGTACAGACCCAAGTTTTCGTGCGCCAATGGCAATCTCAGTTATAGGTGGATTAATTACCAGTACATTCTTATCTTTACTGGTAATTCCTGTGGTATATACATTCATTGATGATATCAATCGAAAATTGCATAGTTTTAGAAAAACCAAGCAGCAACCGATTGAGTCATCGTAATCATTTACTTCAAAAAGACGGTTTAATCACCGTCTTTTTTATTTAGGAAAATACCAGCACCAACATGAAAAAGAGAAAGCTCGTACCAGCGAGATAGTACAAATGATGGATATGCTGATTTAACCATGATAAATAAATATTCGAACTCATGAATTGCACAATACTTAGATTCCAAATCAGTACCAAAAGGACCATCCATGAACAAATCAAAAAGTTTTGAACAAAATTATATTGAGGATAAATCAAGATCACCAAAACGCTATAAAACATCAGATTTTTAGGGTTCAATAAACTCGAAAGTAGTCCTAGTAGAAAAGACTTGAATAGATTTTCATTCGGATGAACATAAGACGTATTTTCCGATTGACCTCGAATAATCTGACTAAGGCGAGCCGATCGAAAGCATTGAACAGCAAGATATATAAAATAAAATGCCCCTAACCATTTCATCCCTATCAATAATTCAGTTTTTACTGCACCAATGACAAATAAACTGCAATAAATAACCACTAAAATAATGGCATTACCTAACGCAATACCAAAACAAGTCGCTCGTGCTGCAACTTTCTGGCTTTGCAAAAGAGTTTTTAAAATTAAAAAGAAGTCTGCCCCAGGCATCAGTAATGCAATGAAATGCGTTACTGCAATGGTCAGAAAAAGCTCCATAGATCTACTCCTAAAAAATCAGGAGCTAGAGTAAAAAAGTGCTGAATTATGTTCTTGTATAAAATTGCGAGGATTACGCTTTTTTAGAATATTGCTTAGGAGTTACACCAGTCAGCTTTTTAAAAACACGATGAAAATGACTCTGATCAACAAACTCAAGCTCATATGCAACTTGAGCAATATCAGTACCAACTTTCAATCGTTCACGCGCTTGATTGATCTTGTGATTCAGTTGATAGGCATGCGGTGTGAAACCAAAATAATGTTTAAATAAGCGAATCAACGCATAGCGGCTGATTTTCATTTTTTCAGCTAAATGCGTTAAAGATAAATTCTCAACATCTGACTGAAGATGGAGAATTAAATCTGGTAAATATTGCTGAAAATAACCAGAAGAACTTATGCTTTCCCACTCAAAATTCGGTATAAGAATATCGGTTAAAACCTGAATGAGAGATTGTTCTTTTTCGAATAGTGAAATTTTCTTATCAAACAAGATTTGATTTAATTTAGTAAAAGCTTCATAAACTGTAACATTATGAATAATCTTTGGTTTTAGTTTTGGAAAAGTTGTCATCTGCTGAGTACATGCTTTGCCAATTTCCATCTCTAACTCGTTTAACAGCCTCATTAACCATGCTGCATCAAGATGCATCATTTGGTAGCTCCATGCTTGATTGGAGAATGGATTACATGCGTGTTCAACATGTGCAGGAATAATGACGATGCTTTTGGCTTTGATTATTTCATTTTTGGCAAAAGCACTTGAAAAACAACTTTGCCCCTCATCAACAGCACCAATTGAAAATGTGGGATGGCTGTGTGATTGATAACATATGCGACTTTGACATGCCCTACGTGTTTCAACATAAGGCATGGCTGGATGAGTCCAAAATTCAACCGTTGAGTCCAAACAGAAACCTCAATTAATTCTGAGATAGCAACACTTACTTTGATAAAGCCTTTTCAATATCAGCTTCTAATGCTTCTGGTTTAGTTGTTGGTGCATAACGCCCTAGAACCTCACCATTGCGTCCAACTAAAAACTTAGTGAAATTCCACTTAATATTACGGCTACCTAAAATTCCCTTTGCCTCTCGTGTTAAATAACGAAAAATAACATGCGCCTCAGGCCCTTTTACATCCACTTTTGCGAACATTGGGAAATTCACCCCATAATTACGCTGGCAAAATGAACCGATCTCTTTATTTGTTCCCGGGTCTTGTCCCCCGAATTGATTGCAAGGAAAACCTAATACCTCTAAACCTTGAGATTTATATTTTTCATAGAGTTTCTCAAGCCCTGCAAATTGTGGTGTAAACCCACATTTACTTGCAGTATTTACAATCAGCATGACCTTGCCTTTATAATCAGCAAGTGCCTTTGTTTCTCCCTCTAACAATTCAGCTTCAAACTGATAAATGTTACTCATGGATAAGTTTCCTCGTCATTCTTTTCTTGTGTTTTAAGTTGTAATGATGCCGAATTCACGCAATAACGCAGTCCTGTCGGCTGTGGGCCATCCTCAAACACATGACCCAAATGTGCCTCGCAATCATGGCAGACTATTTCTGTTCTGACCATACCATGCGATAAATCTTCATGTTCATCAATTGCTGTGCCATCGATTGGTCTAAAAAAGCTTGGCCAACCACATCCACTGTCGTATTTCGTTTCTGACGTAAATAACTCAGCACCACAACAACGACATACATATATACCTTGTTGTTTACTGTTCCAATATTGTCCTGTAAATGCTGGTTCTGTGCCTTTTTGACGAGTAATACGATATTCTTCTGCGGATAATTCTCTTTGCCACTCGCGATCCGTCTTATTTACTTTACCCATAACCTGCACCTTTTATTCTGTTGTTAAAGTTCAGGTTTTATATTTACGCCATTCAAAACAAAAACTCTAGTCTCAGATCGTACAATTTCTTATATTTTGAATGCTTAATATTTGGTAGCAAATAGTAAGCAAATTCAAAAAACAAAAGTAAGCAAAATTTATTTACTTCATCTTTCAAGTAAGCAAAGATAGTGTTATTCTTGTTCAGCTCGGTTGTATAGGACAAAAAATGTCACAGAAAAAAAGTGTGGTTTTTAAAAATCTTTTACCAACCATCAGGCAATATCAACAATCAGGCTTTACCCATGAAAAGATTGTTGAATTACTGAGAGATCAACACAACCTGAATTTGGTTACAGTCGAAACCTTTAAGAGTTACTTATACCGATATGCAAAGGTGAGCCCTTCTATGTCTAAGAATACTGCTACATCCCACTCAGCTCAAACCACTAGAGAAATCAAAAAATCATCTAAACTTGAGCATGTTTGTTACGACATTCGTGGACCAGTATTGCGCGCCGCCAATGAAATGGAAGAGCAAGGGCATAAAATCATCAAGCTCAATATCGGCAACCCTGCTCCATTTGGTTTTGAAGCACCACAGGAAATTATTAATGATGTTGCTTTAAACCTGCCGAATGCAATTGGTTATACAGATTCAAAAGGTATCTTCCCTGCGCGTAAAGCGATTTGCCAGTATTATCAGCAAAAAGGCATTTTCGATATGCATGTCAATGATGTATACGTTGGCAATGGTGTATCTGAACTCATCGTGATGGCAATGCAAGGTTTATTGGACGACGGCGATGAAATGCTCGTTCCAATGCCTGACTATCCATTATGGACAGCAGCTGTCAATCTTTCTGGTGGTACAGCAATTCATTATAAATGTGATGAAGAAAACTACTGGTATCCTGATATTGCGGATATGGAAAGTAAAATCACACCAAATACCCGTGGTATCGTTGTTATCAATCCAAATAACCCAACTGGTGCTGTTTACCCACGGCATGTATTAGAACAAATCGTTGCTTTAGCTAAAAAACATGATTTGATTTTATTTGCAGATGAAATTTACGACAAAATCATTTATGACGGTATCGAGCATGTTGCTTTAGCAGCATTGGCTGGTGATCAGCTTTGTATCTCATTCAATGGTTTGTCTAAGGCTTACCGTATTGCAGGTTATCGTGCGGGTTGGATGGCGATAACTGGTGACAAGAAACGTGCTGCTGACTATATTGAAGGTTTAGATATGTTGGCTTCAATGCGCCTTTGTGCCAACCATCAAGCACAATATGCAATTCAAACAGCTCTAGGTGGCTATCAGTCTATTAATGATTTGATTCGTCCAGGCGGTCGCCTCTATGAACAACGTAGTATTGCTTGGGAAATGTTAAATGAAATTCCAGGTGTAAGCTGTGTAAAACCTGAAGGCGCAATGTACTGCTTCCCTCGACTTGATCCTGAGATTTATCCCGTAGAAGATGATGAGAAGTTAATGCTCGATTTATTAACTGCCGAAAAAGTCTTATTGGTTCAAGGTACTGGTTTTAACTGGCCTACACCTGATCATTTCCGCGTAGTATTCTTACCAGTGGAAAACGAATTACGTGAAGCAATTAACCGTCTAAGTCGTTTCTTATCAAAGATGCGTTAAAACAAAAAGAGGAAGCTTAAATGCTTCCTCTTTTTTATAACTCTAAATCACTTTGATTATTGCAACTCATCCCACTGATCTTCATATTGTTGAGAAATCTCTGTGTTCTTGGTTAAACCAAAGCCGCCTTTTCCAAACAATCTAGCCAGATCTAATAAGCAATCATTTTCACCTTGCTCAACTGCAAGCTCGTAATATGCAGCTGCTTTCTTATAGTTTTTTGCTACGCCTTTACCCTCTTCATAAATATAAGCAATATTAGATGAGCCTAAACCATTCTCAGCTTCTGATGCTAAAGTAAATAATCTAAGTGCTTCTTTATAATCTTGTTTAATTCCACCTTTACCTTCTAAATAGTAAATACCCAAGTTATTGATAGCAGCAGGTTCGCCTTGTTTTACCGCCAAACGGTAATACCCAAGGGCTTTCTTCAAATCTTGTGGAACACCTTCAATACCATCATTATATAAATGACCAAGTTCTGCTTGAGCAATATCTAGGCCAGCATCCGCTGACTTTGTCATCCACTCCAAACCTTTTCTAGTATTTACAGTAACACCATCATCGCCATACAGGTAAAGGAAACCGAGATAGTATTGCGCATAGAGCTGACCTTTCTGAGCCGCTTGTGTATACCATTTCAGAGCAGTTGGATTATCTTCCTCAACACCTTCGCCATAATCGTACATATAGCCAACTGAGAAAAGTGCATCTGCATTGCCCTTTGCAGCAGCTTTTTTAAACCATTCTAAAGCTTTATCAAAGTCTTTCTCAACGTCATAGCCATAGTAATAAGCATCCCCTAAATTATTTTGAGCAACAGCATCCCCTGATTTTGCTTGTTGTACTAACTCCTGACTAAATGCAACTTCTTCAGCATGAGCAAAACCCAATAAACTGCTCGTTAATAATATTGAAAGGACGATATTCTTTAATTTCATTATAAAATTCTCATGGATAAATTTTTTATTGGTCTCTATTTTAACGTCAAAAACACTCAAGTAAACTTAAATTTAAATTTACCAATTAGATGAAATAAATCCATCTTTTAAAAGCTCACTTCAACCATAGCAATTTGAGATGAATTATTCAGAACAAGATTTTCACCCAAATATCACATGAAAAATAAAATAATAAAAAACGGATAGATGCCTTAAAAAATATCAATGTTTGCTTTTTGCCATAGCACAAGTATTGAAAATTATGGTTCTTACAATACGACTAAAGCATAAAGACCTCATATGAAAAATAAAAAATTTACCATTTGGTCATAAATAATATATGAAATTCATGATTTTCCCACCTTAAAATAGCAATTAAATATTATAAATTTAAAACCCAACTTCTCATTGCTTCGACATAAATTAGATGTACTCGAAAAAAATATAATGCCAATGATTTTGATCTATAAAAATTTGAATAATATTCCAGTGTCATGTCGTGTATAGACATAGCACATCTATGGAAAATTAAAATACAGGATTGTGATTAATGATTACTAAAACGGTTAAATCATTTGGATTAGCTTTAACACTGATTGCTTCATCAGTTGCGTTACATGCGAAAAACAATGTCGTAGTTGTAGCAACAGGTGGAACAATTGCTGGTGCGGGTGCAAGTTCAACGAACAGTGCGACATATACCGCAGCCAAAGTTCCAGTCGATGGTTTAATTAATGCTGTTCCTCAAATCAAAGATCTGGCAAATGTAAGTGGTATTCAAGCCCTTCAAATCGCTTCTGAAAATATCACTGACAAAGAGTTACTCTCCCTTGCTCGCCAAGTCAATGATTTAGTTAAAAAACCATCTGTAAATGGCGTTGTAATTACTCACGGTTCCGATACGCTAGAAGAAACTGGATTCTTTCTAAATCTAGTTATTCACACTGAAAAACCTATCGTTCTTGTTGGTTCTATGCGTCCATCAACTGCTCTTTCAGCAGATGGTCCACTCAATCTTTATAGTGCCGTTGCAATCGCTGCATCTGAAGAAGCCAAAAATAAAGGTGTTTTCATCGTGATGAATGATTCAATTTTTGCTGCGCGTGATGCAACCAAAGGGATTAACATTCATACCAATGCATTTATAAGCCAATGGGGCGCATTAGGTACAATCGTTGAGGGGAAACCTTATTGGTTCAGAAATAGTATCAAACGTCATACTAACAACTCTGAATTTAATATTGAAAACATCAAAGGTGATCAACTTCCGTTGGTTCAAATCGCATATGGTTCAGGTTCAATGACACCAGAAGCTTATCTTGCTTATGCAAAAGCTGGAACGAAAGCGATTATTCATGCAGGAACAGGAAATGGTTCGGTAGCAAAATATCTTGTTCCGACATTGAAGCAACTACATGATGAACAAGGCATTCAAATTGTCCGTTCATCTCGCGTAGGTCAAGGTTTTGTATTACGAAATGCAGAACAACCTGATGATCAATACGGTTGGGTGGCTGGACATGATCTAAACCCACAAAAAGCTCGTATTTTGACTGCTTTAGCGCTGACTAAAACTAATGATGCAAAAGAAATTCAGCGAATCTTTTGGCAATACTAATTGCTAAGCTGAAATCCAAATCGATGTTAATCAGTTGATCTGATTAGCATCGTTTTTTATTTATTCTTGGTTAGATCATTCCGAACAGCATTCTATTGCAAAAATATTAGACAACTGTCCTAAACAGAGCGTGTTAGAATATTCTTCAATCGCGTTTAGGATAGATTTATGCAGTTTGTTCATCTTGGTATTCACACAGAGTTTTCGATTACAGAATCGATAGTTCGCATACCTGATTTGGTCAAAGCTGCTGTTGCTGAAGAAATGCCAGCTTTAGCAATTACTGATCTTTCTAACCTACATGCCGCTGTTAAATTCTATGGTGCATGCTTAGGTAAAGGGATTAAGCCTATCATGGGCAGTGTTATTCGATTGAATGATGCTGAACATCGTGCAACTTTACTTGCGATGAGCAATACAGGTTGGCGAAATTTAACGGAAATAGTGTCTAGAGGATTTATCGAAGGTCAGCAACTTAGTGTTCCTTGTGTTCAAAAAGAATGGGTGCTTGAACAAGCAGAAGATTTAATCGTTCTATTGGGGCAACATAGTGATGTAGGCAAAATGCTCTGCTCTTCTAACCCTCAGAAAGCAGAACCTCTTCTTGAAGACTGGATTAGTAAATTTGGAAATCGTGTCTATCTTAGTTTGACGCGCACAGATCGTGTTGGGGAAGAAGATTTTATTGTTGAGGCGGTAAAACTTGCTGCTAAGTACCAAATCGGTGTAGTGGCTCATAACGATATCCACTTTATCGAGCAAGACGATTTTTATGCTCATGAAGCGCGTGTTTGTATCGCAGATGGATACGTATTAGGTGATGATAAGCGTCCTAAACCTTATAGTCCTGAACAATACTTTAAAACAGCAGAACAAATGTCTGAGTTATTCTCTGACATTCCTAGTGCGATTGAAAATACTTACCAAATTGCTAAACGTTGCAACGTTGCCTTGCAGCTTGGTACCTATTTCTTGCCTGATTTCCCTATTCCTGATGGTTATACCATTGATACCTATTTCGAACATTTATCACGAGAAGGTTTAGAAGAACGTTTAAATCATCTTTATCCAATTGATGAACGCGATGAAGATTGGCCTGATATTCGAAAGCCATATGATGAACGAATCAAATATGAAGTCGATATCATCCTCAAGATGGGATTCCCAGGTTACTTCCTTATCGTCATGGACTTTATCCAATGGGCAAAAAACAATGGTGTACCTGTGGGACCAGGGCGTGGTTCGGGTGCAGGTTCATTAGTTGCATATAGTTTAAAAATTACTGACCTTGATCCTTTACGATACGACCTGTTATTTGAGCGCTTTCTAAATCCCGAACGTGTCTCAATGCCTGACTTTGATGTCGATTTCTGTATCGCAGGTCGTGACCGTGTTATTGAATATGTTGCACAAAATTACGGACGTGAAGCAGTTTCACAGATTGCAACCTTTGGAACAATGGCTGCAAAAGGTGCAATTCGTGACGTAGCACGTGTCTTAGGTAAATCTTATGGTTTAGCTGACCGTATCTCAAAAATGGTTCCAACAAAACCATTAGGTGTAGACTTAAAACAGGCCATAGAGCTTGAACCACAACTGAAAGATATCGTCACCAACCCTGCAAACCCTGATCATGATGATGCTGCTGAAATTTGGGAAATGGCGCTCAAATTAGAGGGCATTACACGTAACACAGGTAAGCATGCGGGTGGTGTTGTCATCGCACCTGGAAAAATTACAGATTACTCGGCAGTTATCTGTGATCCTGATGGCACAAACCGAGTAGCTCAATATGATAAAGATGATGTTGAAGCAGCAGGTTTAGTTAAATTCGACTTCTTAGGACTGCGAAATTTAACAGTAATTGAAGATGCTGTTCAAAATATTAATAAAAGAATTCAATCAGATGTCCCACTAAATATCGCTAATGTACCATTAGATGATAAAGATGCTTATCTCGTATTTGCTGAGGCAAATACGACTGCGGTTTTCCAGTTTGAATCCGTCGGTATGAAAAAAATGCTAAAAGAAGCAAGGCCAAGCAAATTCGAAGAAATTATTGCATTCGTATCCTTATACCGTCCGGGTCCAATGGATCTAATCCCCGACTTCATCCATCGTATGCATGGTGGAGAGTTTGAATACCTACACCCTTTACTAGAAGGTGTCCTTGAACCTACTTACGGGATCATGGTTTACCAAGAACAGGTCATGCAAGCTGCTCAGTTCTGCGCGGGTTATACGCTTGGCGGTGCAGATTTACTTCGCCGTGCAATGGGTAAGAAAAAACCTGAAGAAATGGTGAAACAACGCCAAATCTTTATTAAAGGTGCTGCTGAAAAAGAGATTGACGAAGCCACTGCCAACCATATTTTCGACTACATGGAAAAGTTTGCAGGTTATGGCTTTAACAAATCCCATGCCGCAGCGTATGCCCTGGTTGCCTACCATACGGCTTGGTTAAAAGCACATTATCCAGCTGAATTTATGGCTGCGGTGATGTCATCGGAAATGCAAAACACCGATAGTGTCGTGTTCTTGATTGATGACTGCCGTAATAACAAATTAGAAGTGCTTCCACCCTCTGTAAATATGTCGCTCTATCATTTCCATGCAAGTGATGAACAAACGATTGTTTATGGTTTAGGCGCGATCAAAGGCGTTGGTGAGCAAGCTATGCAATCTGTGATTGATTCACGGATTAATGACGGACCTTATAAAGATCTATTTGATTTCTGCCATCGTATTGACCTCAAAAAAATCAATAAACGTACCCTTGAAGCACTTATTCGAGCAGGTGCATTGGATTGCCTTGGTATCGAACGCTCAAGTTTAATGGCGCAACTTCCTGAAGCTGTTCAAGCAGCCGAACAAGCGCGGAGCAACCGTGAAACAGGTATCATGGACCTGTTTGGTGAAGTTGAAGAGGTTCAACGTAAACCTGCTAAACCTGTAAAACCATGGTCTGATGAAGTTCGCTTAAAAGGCGAAAAAGATACACTCGGTTTGTATTTAACAGGTCATCCAATTGATGTTTATCGTCCTGAATTGAAATCATTTATCCCTGCAAAACTCAATGAAGTTACACCGACACGTCGTGGTGTAACCACAGTATTTGCTGGTTTAGTACTAGATGTCGCAAACTTCCCAAATCGCATCATGATCACGCTTGATGATGGTACAGCGCGTATTGAAGTCAGTTGTAATCACGAACGCTTTCAACGTTACAAAGATATTGTTCGCTTAGAGCAGGTTGTGGTCATTGAAGGTGAAATATACGAGCGTGAAGGCTTTGATCGCCCGATGGCTCGATTAAGCAAAGCCTTTAACTTAAATGAAATTCGCCAAAAGCGTGCACAAAGCATTCAAATTCGTTTGCCAAATGATTTAATGACCAAGACATTAGCCAAAGATTTACAGAATATGCTGCTACCTTATTGCAACGTCGATATGTGCCAACATATCGGCATACATATACAAGTAGAGCAAAGTTTTGCAACGGCTGAATTACATCTAGGCCCTCAATGGAAAGTTGCACCACTTGATGAATTACTGGGTAAATTACGTGATTATTTTGGTAAAGAAGCGATTCACATCGAATACCAAGTCAAATCAAAAGCGGCTAAAGCGGTTGAAACACCCAAAGTCAGTGTTGTTGCCCCACCGCCTGCAAATATGTCAATGGATGAAGCTTTAGATCTTTATCAAGCCGAAGTCTCTCAATACTCTTAATTTTGGATAATATATGAATCAGTTTGACCAAAATAATGTGTCCAAACATTTGGAGCATGTGCGTATTGTGATGGTCAATACGACACTCCCTGCAAATATTGGTAGTGCTTTACGTGCAATGAAAACAATGGGGTTATCAAAACTTGTACTTGTTGCACCGAAAACTTATCCGCATCCAGACATTGATGCACTTGCTGCTGGTGCACAAGATCTGATTGAAAAAATTGAGATCGTTGAGACTTTAGAACAAGCCATCCAAGATTGCCACATTGTTTTTGGTACAAGTGCCCGCAGTCGTACCATTCCTTGGCCTTTATTGGATGTGCGTCCTGCTGCGACTGAAGCATTACAAGCAGCGAGTAAACATCAAAACATTGCGATTGTGTTTGGTCGCGAAGACCGAGGATTGACCAATGAAGAACTTGCATTGGCAAACTATCATTTAACCATTCCAGTGAATCCTGAATATGGTGTATTAAACGTTGCACAAGCAATTCAAGTGGTTTGCTACGAATTGCGTATGGCAGCGTTAGAACAAAATCAGTCTAATACCGAAGTTCCTCATGATCACATGCAGCTTAAACAACAGCAAAGCATGGAATGGGATGAACCTTTAGTCACTCAACAACAGATGGAAGAGTTCTATCCACATCTTGAGAAGATGTTGACTGATATCGAGTTTCTAGATCCAAATAACCCACGCTTACTCCCTTTACGTTTGCGTCGTTTATTTGGCAGAATACAATTAGATCGTATGGAATATCATTTACTACGTGGTATTTTCAGTCGTGTACAAGCATTAGCCAACGGCTCATGGAAAAAATCTAACAAGGAGGATCATTCTCATGATTAAACAGCTTAAAGAAGATATCGAAGCTGTATTTGCGCGTGATCCTGCTGCTCGTAATACACTTGAAGTTTTAACAACCTATCCAGGAATTCATGCGCTGATTATGCATCGTATGGCACATGAGCTCTGGAAAAAAGAATATAAAGGTACGGCACGTTTACTTTCCTCTTTTAGCCGATTTGCAACAGGTATCGAAATCCATCCCGGTGCAAAAATTGGAAAACGTTTCTTCATTGACCACGGCATGGGTGTCGTCATTGGTGAAACTGCTGAAATTGGTGATGACGTAACGCTTTATCATGGTGTGACGCTGGGTGGTACAACATGGAATAAAGGCAAACGACATCCAACACTTGAAGATGGTGTCGTTGTAGGCGCAGGTGCGAAAATATTAGGACCATTTACAGTACATAAAGGTGCAAAAGTTGGTTCTAATGCTGTCGTTACCAAAGAAGTCCCTGAAGGTGTAACTGCTGTTGGTAGTCCTGCACGTTATATTTTCAAAGAACAAGCAACAACTGAGCAAACTGAACAAGAGGCACGTCGCCGTGATTATGCAGCGACTATTGGCTTTGAACCTTATGCCACTACACAAGACCAATCTGATCCAATTTTGGAAGGTATTCGTGTTTTACTCGATCGTATGCAACAAAATGAGAAGCGTATGACAACACTCTGCCAACGTCTTTCTTTGCTTGACCCAACCTTTAAAGGGCAAAGCTCAAAAACTCAACCATTTAGTAAAGAAGAACTCAAAATCATTGATGAACTACGTCGTGAATGTGAGGCACAGAGTAAAACTTCAGCAACATAATACAATTTATAAAAAATGTAACATGCTTCTCATTGCAAGTTGGTTTTGCTTTTCCTAGACTGGTAAAACCAACGATCTACCTCTCATTTAACTAAAATTAATGGATGTAAAGCATGAATTTTAAGCCTTTGGCACTACTTGTACTTTCAACTTCTGTTTTGACGGCCTGTGGTATCGCTCCCACTAAAAAGGACAAGGCAAACGAACCGTTCGTTTTTAAAGAACCAGAACCTACTGCACCATTTTATGCTTTAAATCCAACCAACTATGATGCGCCTCCAAGTTTTGAAGTTGCACTCAAAGATGCCTCTGCACAACCTGTAACAAAAATGGTAGTTTCTCTACAAAACGATCCATCAAAATCTGCAACTTTAGATATCAATAAACTCATAGTACCAACGATTGATAGCAAAGAACGCAACATGAAATATGCTGTTCTCGCGGGTGAGAATGAAGTTGATGTCACTGAAATCGATGATTTCTTACAACTTGTTGAAGGTAAAGCTCGTCATTATCCACCTCGCTTCCCTGATCGCCAAGAGCGCAAAGGCTACGAAGTAAAATTGAAAGAAATCACTCAAAAACTTGATGCTTTAGCGGAAAAGCCAAATGCTTCTCTGGATGTTCTCACACGTGCATTTAAAGCGAGCGTTATGGCGCGTAATTTAGACTTAGGTACGTCATACACATCGAAGTCTTTGAATTATGCACAACGTATTTTAGCGATCAAACCAAATGATCCTGAAACGAATTTCTGGTTTGGTTTCGGTCTATCTGAAGGCGGTGGTCAACGTGAAGCCATTCCTTACTTAGACAAAGCAATTAAAGGTGGTGTTCAAGAAGCTTACCTTTCTGCTGCAAATAACTATTTATGGTTAGAGCAAAAGAAAAATGCAATTCAAACGTTAAAGAACTACAAGATCAATTACCCTGATGAAGCAGAAGTAACCGACCGTTTAATCAAAGAAGTTGAATCTGGTAAACGCTGGAACGTTTGGCAAGTTCTGAACTAATTTGCATCCTTTTTTGTAAAAATAGACCGTTTTTTCACGGTCTATTTTTTTATGTACATTGAAAAAGCGATTAAATTTCGTATCATAACCATAATCTTTGTGCATATTTATAGAATTCTAATGCCTGCATTCAAGCCAAATTATCGTCTCTTCGCCCTCACAATACTGAGCACAATCGTAATGAGTGGTTGCCAAGTTGTTAGTCTCAAACAACAGGCATTAAATGTCACAATCGCCAACGAACGTAATAGTATCTTAACTCAGAAAAAACTGAGTGAAGCCAGCCTGAATGTTCTTTCGATGTCTGGTAAAGAATCAAAAGTCTGTATGCAGAATCCAGATCAATGTATTGCTGATCTACATAAGATTCCAGAAATTATTGATGAGCAATTGCTCTCTACAGCGAGTGAGTTGTATCTTGCTAAATCTAAGCTTCTTTCTGAATCATCAGAATGCAAAGTAAGTAAATTAAGTAAACATAAATCTGATGATGAGCAAAAGATCATTCAACAGAGCTATGAGAAATGTATCGATCAGGAGCTAGAAGCATTAGATAAAAGTCTGCGTTATAGCTATGCTTATCTTTTTAAAACCTCACGCCAACCGCAAGAACGAATTTTTGATAACCGACAAGTTCAGATTAGAGATTTCTATAACCAAGCACTTACACAGCTGGTAAATGTCTATAATTTGAGAACACCCTCTCAAGATATTGCACCAACCATAAAAATTGGTAAAAGTACCTACACCATTGATATACAAGCTTATCAACGGCTGCAAAATATGAAATTAGAGAAGTTTATCTCTAGTTATAATATGAACTTTTCTGGTTTACGTGCGATCAATCGTCGAGATGGTTTTGGTTCAGATTTCGTTGCAGTATTTCCAGCGAGTGACCCATCAAAATTAGAAAATAAATACATTCTTGATCCTCTCACCTATCATTATCCGAAAGGAATCAATCCAAACATTCACAAAGCTCGCTATTTAGCAGCGACCATTATTGCGCAACCGAAAAAGAGAACTGCAACAGTTGACGATGTTTTAAATAGTCCCAATTTCGAAATTAAAGTTTATGATCCCTACAGTGTAGATAAAGTTGATATTGCTGGAAAAACATACTCTCTCGCTGCAAATTTCTCAGCACCCTATGGGCTTTGGCTTGCAGAAAATAACTTAGGCGCTGCGGCCTATTTAACCTTGATTGATCGTGATCAACGTTTAACTATGCCTCATTTATATATGCTCGAACCGTATAATCCGAATAAAAAAGTGATTGTATTGGTACATGGTTTGGCCAGTAGCCCTGAAGCATGGATTGCTGTGACCAATGACATCATGGGTGATCCAGTTTTACGTGAGCACTACCAAGTTTGGCAGATTTTTTATTCTACCAATATGCCAATTTTAGAGAGTCGCTTTCAAATTTATGCATTGCTCAAACAAGCTTTTGCATCACTAAATCCAAAAGATCCGGCAGCTAAAGATTCTGTGCTTATTGGACATAGTATGGGCGGAATCATCAGCCGATTGCTGGTCAGTGATGCAGACATATCAAAACAAGCACTCGCAATGATGAGCAATCGTCAGCAAACACGTTTAAGAAAACATCCTGTGATTGGTGAACGCTTGAAAATGGAACCAATTACAAACTTTGATCGTGCGATTTTCCTCGCTGCACCGCATCGTGGTACAGACTATGCCGATCGATGGTTTACCTTAGCAGCACGTAAAATTATTAAACTTCCTGCAACTTTCTTAACTACGTTAGCAGATACATTAACCAGTGATGATGTTGATCTAAAAGATTTCGTAAAAACACTCACTAATGATGTCATTCAAAATGGACCAAGTGATCTCAGTAAAAAATCTAAATTTATGGAGCTTACCGCTGATATTCCACCAGAAAAAAGCTTGGTGTTCCACTCCATCATGGGCAACATTACCAAAAGTGATGATCCAAATGTAATCACAGATGGAATTGTGACTTATAGAAGCGCTCATTTAGATGGTGCTGTTTCAGAGAAAATACTTCCAGGTGGACATTCAATTCAAGAAACACCAGCTGCAGTTTTAGAATTACGTCGTATTTTACGCCAACACTTGGTTGATCATGGTTTGTATAAACCAAAAAATTAAGTATAAAAAAGCCCCAACAAGTTGGGGCTTTTTTATATCAGTTGATTTATACGCCTGAACGAATCATGTAATCAAAAGCAGAGAGAGAAGCCTTCGCACCTTCACCTGTCGCGATGATAATTTGTTTGTAAGGCACAGTCGTACAGTCACCTGCCGCAAACACACCTTTAACATTGGTTTCGTTACGATCATTAATCACGATCTCACCACGATTGCTGAGTTCAACAGCACTGTTCTTTAAGAAATCTGTATTTGGTAATAAACCAATTTGTACAAAGATTCCTGCAAGTTCTACAGTATGTTCAACATCTGTGGCACGGTCTTTATATTTCAATGCTGTGACTTGCGAACCATCACCAACCACTTCTGTGCTTAAAGCATTCATGATCACTGTGGTGTTTGGTAAGCTATTTAACTTATCTTGCAAGACTTGGTCTGCACGAAGCTTGGTATCAAACTCCACCAAAGTCACATGCTCAACAATCCCAGCTAGGTCAATCGCAGCTTCAACACCAGAGTTACCGCCACCAATCACAGCAACACGTTTGCCTTTGAATAATGGGCCATCACAGTGTGGGCAGTAGGCAACACCACGAGTACGGTATTCTGCTTCACCTGGCACATTCATCTCTCTCCAACGTGCACCTGTTGATAGAATGATGGTTTTTGATTCAAGCTTAGCACCATTCTCAAGTTCAACTTCAACCAAACCATTGGCTGTTTGATCTGCACCAGTGATTTTGCTGACGCGTTGCAAGTTCATGATGTCTACGCCATATTCAAGTACATGGGCTTCCATATCTTGCGCAAACTTCGGACCAACCGTTTTTTGAACCGTGGTAAAGTTTTCAATATCCATGGTATCCATCACCTGACCACCAAAGCGCTCAGCAACGATACCTGTTTTGATACCCTTACGTGCTGCATAGATCGCCGCTGTACCACCTGCAGGACCACCACCAATCACCAATACATCAAATGCATCCTTGGCATTGATTGCAGCAGCATC